>JAGIAQ010000035.1:22465-37835 GCA_017744795.1 Niabella sp.
TAGCCAATGCCTTCAGTTGAATTTTTTCTTCCTTTTCAACCTTCCAGGTTCCTGAGGTTGGCTTCTTATCACTGATCCGGGCTGTTGGTTTTTTGCTCTTCGATTTACTCTTAGTGGCCATGCGGCAAAGATACTATTTACCAATCAATGTCGTTTGCTTAAGCTTTGAACCCCGGCCGGGGTTCAATACCTTCTATCGCAACTGATCCGGCGGTTGTACCGCCGGCTATTGCAGTTCGACTCCTTCGGAGTCTACCCCGGTAGTATTTTCAGATTCTCTTAAATAAACAACATTGATTTGCCAATGGAGAAATACCTCTAAAAATTGGCCTGTGAGGTTTTTGGAAGAGAGACGCCACTTTAACGTAGAACTGAACAATAAAACAATTGCTTATTAGCAAAAGCGATCATCTATTATTAACTACCCCCAACAGGAAACAAACCCAGCCGGCGATAAAAAACAATCCTCCTATCGGCGTAATAATGCCAACGCCGCCCAACCCTACTTTCCCGGTGGCTTTCAAAGCAGTAAGCGCATAAAGCGAACCGGAAAACAGGATAATACCGATCAAAAAAGCCGCACCCGCCCAGGACAACATTTTCACCGGGAATTTTTCATAAACAATTGCCACTAATATCAAGGCAATGGCATGGTACATCTGGTATTGCACCCCCGTTTGAAAAGTGGGTACCGCATCCGGGGCGATCTCTTTTAATTTATGCGCCCCAAAAGCGCCCAAAATAACACCAAGGCCGGCAACAGCCGCTCCAATGCTCAGGTATAATTTATGCATTCATTATTTTTTTTACAAACTCATCCGGTTTAATATGGGTATCGTCCACTTTTAGCTTTGCCTGTTCGTAATACATACGCCGGTCGTTCGTTTTTTTAACAATATAGGCATGCAATTGTTCATCATCAAGGTCTTTTAATAAAGGGCGGTGCATCCGCTGCTGGCGCAACCGGCCCAATAAGATATCAAAAGGCGTATTCAACCACACGGTTACCCCGTGGGCATTCATGTAGTCGATATTATTGAAAAAGCAGGGCGCGCCGCCGCCGCAGGAAAGCAGCAGATCCGGGTGGCTCTCTGTTATCATATGCAAAACCTCCTTCTCGCGCATGCGAAAATATTCTTCCCCATCCTCTTCAAAGATCTGGTTGATCGGTTTTCCTTCCGATTCAATCACCAGGTCGTCCAGGTCGTAATAAGGCAATTCCATTTTTTTACTGAGTTGTTTTCCCCAATGGGTTTTGCCCGCTCCCATAAAACCTATTAAATAAATGCGCATGATTCTTCTATATTTTTTCGTTGGAGTCAATAATTATTGACCCTTACTTTTATCCCGGCTACGGTACTGCTATCATCTTCCTTGCCACGCTCGCTTGTACACCGGTGCAATAATGGGCCAATAATAATTCGCCCCTACGGCGACCATTGACCATATTCACTTCTTACTATTCACTTTTCACTTATTTAAACGCATTGATCCCTGTTATATCCATACCGGTTATCAGCAAATGAATGTCGTGGGTACCTTCATACGTAATAACGCTTTCCAGGTTCATCATATGCCGCATCACAGGATATTCACCGGTAATGCCCATCCCCCCTAATATCTGGCGGGCATCCCGGCAGATCTGCGTAGCTATGGCACAGGAATTTCTTTTAGCCATGCTTACCTGCTGTGCAGATGCTTTGCCCTCATTCATCAATACTGCCAGCCGCCAGTTCAATAATTGCGCTTTAGTAATTTCGGTGATCATTTCGGCCAGTTTTTTTTGTTGCAGCTGAAATCCGGCTATGGGTTTACCAAACTGCGACCGCTCCTTTGCGTAACGCAAGGCCGTATCATAACAATCCATTGCCGCGCCAATGACGCCCCAGGCAATACCAAAGCGGGCTTTATTTAAGCAGCTCAAAGGGCCTTTCATCCCTTTAACACCGGGCAAAATATTTTCTTTAGGAACGTGTACATTATCAAACACCAGTTCGCCGGTTGCCGATGCCCGCAAGCTCCATTTATTATGCGTTGTGGGTGTTGAAAACCCCGGCATGCCGCGCTCCACGATCACCCCGTGTACTATACCCGCTTCATCTTTTGCCCATACCACCGCCAGCTGGGCAAAAGGCGCATTGCTGATCCACATTTTGGCGCCATTTAAAACCACATGATCGCCTGCATCTTTAAAATTCGTATTCATACTGGAAGGGTCACTGCCGTGGTCCGGTTCCGTTAATCCGAAGCAACCCAGCCATTCACCGCTGCCTAATTTTGGCAGATAGGTTTGCTTTTGCGCTTCATTGCCGTAAGCATAAATGGGAAACATCACCAGCGAGCCCTGAACGGACGCAGTAGAACGAACGCCGCTATCGCCGCGCTCCAGCTCCTGCATCATCAACCCATAACTGATGTAGTCCAGGCCGCCGCCGCCATATTGTACCGGAATAGTGGGACCAAAGCACCCCAAAGCACCAAGTTGCTTTACAATCTGTTCCGGGAAAGCGGCTTCCTGGGCATAGCGCTCAATAACGGGCGAAATTTCTTTTTTTACATAGGCCCGCACCGCATCACGGATCAGGCGATGCTCTTCTGTGAAAAGCGCATCCACTCCAAAATAATCCGGGCTTTGAAACAAATCGGCCATAACACCAAAGATTGATGATGAACAAAGGTAGCCGAAATGGATGTATTTCTATCTGACCGCTAAGGCGCGGAGACGCGAAGAATTATTTATTAGATAACGATGTTGTTTAGGCTTTCTGATCTCTTTGCATTTCCCGCATTCCGATAAATCGGAAGCCGATTTTTTGCGCAGATTTTCGCAGAAAATCAATCTGCGGATATCAGCGGTGTATTAGATCTGCCTAAAATCAGCGGGAAAGCCAATTTCAACAAAAGTTTAAACAACTCCAATTACCTCTCTTTGCGCCCTTGCATCTTTGCGGTTAAAACACTTATATCGCTATTTCTTTTTCCCTGCGACCAGGCCCCGGTTTTCCAGCAAGGGTTCAATGCTGGGGTCTTTTCCTCTGAAAGCCTTATATAGCGTTGCCAGGTCTTCGGTATTTCCCCTCGACAGGATCATATCCCGGAAGCGCTGCCCATTGGCCCGGTTCAGTCCCCCGTTTTCCTTAAACCAGGCAAACGCGTCATGATCCAGCATTTCGGCCCAGCTATACGCATAGTAGCCGGCGGAATAACCGTTCGCCCAGATATGCAAAAAATAAGAAGACCGGTAGCGCGGGGGCACATAGGCTACAGCAGTGCCTGTTTTAATCAATGCTTTTTTCTCAAAAGCATCAACATCAGTAACAGCGCTGTCTTTCGCACCCAGCAAATGCCATTGCATATCCAGTTCAGCGGCAGCCAGCAGTTCCGTCATAGCATACCCCTGATTAAAGGTGCCTGCATTTTTTATTTTATCTACCAGGGTCTGCGGAATGATGGCGCCTGTTTTGTAATTCCTGGCATAATTTTTCAACACGGTTGAATCGAGCGCCCAGTGCTCGTTAAACTGGGAGGGCATTTCAACAAAATCACGGGATACATTTGCCCCGGATAAAGATGGATATTTCTGGCTGGCAAACATTCCGTGCAGCGCATGACCGAACTCGTGGAACATAGTCGTTACGTCATCAAAGCTCAGCAAAGCCGGTTGTCCTTTTACAGGTTTGGGAAAATTGCATACATTATAAACCACAGGCCGGGCGTTCAGCAGTTTGGATTGCGTAACAAAGTTATCCATCCAGGCTCCGCCGTTTTTATTGTCCCGTTTAAAATAATCTGCATAGAACAGCGCCATGGGTGTTCCGTCTTTATCGAACACTTCATATACTTTTACGTCTTCCTGGTAAACGGGAAGATCGGTCCGTTGTTTAAATGTAATACCATATAACTGGTTGGCAGCAAAAAATACCCCGTTCTTCAAAACACTGTCCAGTACAAAATAGGGTTTTATTTCCGCCTCTTCAAGATCATATTTTGCCTTACGCACTTTTTCAGCATAAAAATCCCAATCGTAGGGTTCCAGGGCGCTGGTATCCTTTTGCTGTGTCTTCATTGCCTTGATATCCTGCGCCTCAGCAGCTGCTTTTGCTACTGCCGGGGGCACCAGTTTATTTAAGAAATCCGTTACCGCCGCGGGTGTTTTAGCCATCTGATCCTGCAGCTTCCAGGCGGCGTAATCCGGGAAGCCCAGCAAGTGTGCCTTTTCTTTGCGTATGGCTGCAATGCGAAGAATATTATTACGGGTATCGTTTGAATCGCCTTTTTCTGCACGCGTCCAGGAGGCTTCAAAAAGATCTTTGCGTGTATTCCGGTTCGTTAAGGATTGCAGGTCCGGCTGCTGCGTTGTATTCGACAGGGACAATATATAAGAACCGTTCCTGTTTTCTTTTTTCCCGGCTTCTCCTGCGGCGGCGATCTCCGCGTCTGTTAAACCGGCCAGTTCTTCTTTCGAATGTACTACCAGCGCGCCCTGTTTTGCTGCTGCCAATAATTGATTACTGAATTTTGTACTTAACGTAGCTTCTTCCTCATTCAGTTTTTTTAACTGTTCCTTACCTGCATCCGGGAGCGCAGCTCCGTTCATCACAAATTGCTGATGATAGTGCTCTACCAGGCGTTTGGACTCAGGATCCAGCAACAATTTATCCAATTGCTTATAGAGCGTGTCTACTTTATGAAACAATTGAGCATTCATATACACAGAATCTGTATGCGCCGAAAGCCGCGCTGCCATTGACTCCTGTATCTTCTGCAACCGGTCGTTCGTATTGGCGCTGGTAAGTACATTAAAGGCAAGATTGGTGCGCTTCAGTAATTGTCCTGATCTTTCGAGTGCTACGAAAGTATTCTCAAACGAGGGTTTTGCCGTATCAGCAATAATACGATCGATCTCCTGCATCTCATCCCGCATTCCTTTTTCAAAAGCAGGAACAAAATCTGTTTCCTTTATTTTATCAAAAGGGATCGTGTGGTATGGCAGGGTACTTTCCTGGAATAACGGGTTCACTGCGCCGTCTTGCGGGTTGCGGTTTTGCATGGTACAGGAGGTAAGGATCAAAAGAAAAAAGATACATGGGGTTAGCTTCATAAAATTTGATTTTAAAATTTGTTAACGCAACACAAAGATGAATAATTATGCGTTTACTGTAGTGTTAGGTATTATTACTTTAAAAGTGGTTCCTTCTCCCAGCCGGGATTGTACTTCAATTCTGCCACTCAACTTATCCAGAGATTCCTTTAAAATATACAATCCCAGCCCTACGCCGTCTACATTGGAGCTTTTATAGAACTGGTCGAAGATCTTTGCGAGATCATTTTCATTGATGCCGATGCCATTGTCTGTAACCGAAATAACTGCTTCTTCCTGCGTAGCCACAACATCCACCTTTACCAACTTATTGGGTTCCTGAGGACGCTGGCATTTTACAGCGTTTGATAATAAATTGGCAACAATAACTTCTATACGGAAGGCATCGCCTGAAAACGGCTTTTCTGCATCAACGGCTACCTGGAAGTTGATGTCCTTCGCGTTTTCGAAACTTCTGTACAACTGTATTAACGAATGAATCAATTCGTTAAAATCCACCTCCTCCGGGCGCACCTCGAACCGGGCGGTTTTATAAAACTGGATGGTTTGGGATACATAATAATCCAGCTTTTGCACACAGGCATCCATCAGTTTCCAATACTCTCCGGAGCCGCCGTACAGATCATCCATTTTTACCAGATCCAGGATTCCTTTTGCTGAAGCGATGGGGGCCCTGAGCTCGTGCGATACGCTATAGACAAACCGGTTCAAACTGTCGTTGGTTTTCTGCAGCTCTTCCATCTTCTCCTCAAGATCTTTAGCCGCCTTAAAATGCTCATAGGCGGTTAAAATGCTGTTCACCACTTCCAGCTCATCCCAGGGTTTGGTAATGTAGCGGTAAATGTCCCCGTGGTTTACGGCATCTGCCAGCACTTCAATATCCGTATAACCTGTCAATAAAATGCGGGGGATGTTCGGGTATTTAACCTTAGCCTGCTTCAGGAATTCAACACCGGTAATTTCCGGCATTCGCTGATCAGAGACCAGCACATGGATGGGTTCCTTTTCCAGCGTTTCAAATGCGGCAGGAACAGAGGTGGCCAGGAAAATTTTAAACTTCCTTCGAAAAGCAGCCATAAAGGAGTTAAGATTTTGCTGCTCATCATCAACGTATAATACATTAATTCCTGCCATAACATATCTTATTTATCGAACCGGCAAACTAATAACAAAGGTAGTGCCTTGTCCCGGTTCTGTATCTACCCTAATTAAGCCATTATGTTCCTCAATAATTCCTTGTACGATGGACAATCCGAGCCCGGTACCCTCCCCAACGTCTTTCGTCGTAAAAAACGGCTCGAAGATCTTTTTCTTGACGGATTCGGGGATACCCGGGCCGTTATCTTTTATAGATATTACAATGTAGCCCCGATCTTCAACAGTGGTTATTTCCAGGCGTCCCATCATGGGTGCGGCCTGCTGTTTTTCCTTTATCGCCTGGATCCCGTTGGTGATAATATTCATAAAGACCTGGTTGATGCTGCCCGGGGCACATTCGATCTTTGGAATCGCCGCAAGATCTTTCACCAGTTCAAAATCTTTGGGGAACAGGTTTTTCACCAGCAGCAGGGTAGAATTGATGCCATCGTTAATATCAACTTTTTTCCAGTTGGCCTCATCCACCCGTGCAAAGCTCCGGAGCCCTTTAACGATCTCTGAAGTGCGGCTTGCTCCCTCCCTGATGCCTGACAACAGGGTGGCGATCTCCTCGTTTACATAATTAAAATCGATATCTTCTTTAAACTGATCAATCTGCTCGATCTGAGGCTTAATTTCTTTAGCCAGATCCAGCTCTTCGTACATTTTAATCACCTTGCCTAGGTCGGCCACATCATCCTCCAGCGGCCTGATATTAGAGGTAACAAAGTTAATGGGATTGTTAATTTCATGGGCGATGCCAGCGGTCAGCTGACCCAGGGAAGCCATTTTTTCGGTTTCCACTAATTTGATCTGGGCATCCTGGAGTTTCTTCATTGCCCCTTTCAATTCCTCATTAGTATGTTGTAATTGTTCCGTACGGTTTTGAACTTCTTTTTCAAGGATGACGTTCTGTTCTTTGATCAGCCGTTCGTTTTCTTTGGCCACACGCAGCGCCTCCTTACGGGCTTCGGACTGATTCTTTCTGTAAATATTTATCTTATCGCCCAATGCCAGGGACAGCAGGACCGCTTCAATAGAAGATCCTATTTGTAACGCATAGTAAGTAAAATTGTTATAGGGCAGCAACCCAAAATTCCTTAAAACAAAGATCATCACGCTAACCAAAAAGAACAGCCAGGCAATCAGGAAGGTTCTGGCTTCTTTAACACCTTTTATTGTAAGCGTGGAAGCGATCCATAAAACGTACATGGCCCCTAAAAAGGCCGCCCCCTGCACTAAAACCTGTGCCGGCCTTAATGTGCCCATCACGCAAAAAATGAGTGATGTGCAGTAAAACAGCTCCAGCCCGTTAATTCCCTTGTTGAACCGGGGAGACACCTGTTTAAGGCCAAGGAAGCTCCGGATGAATTCCAGCGCAGCAATCCCGTTCAAAAACGGAACCAAAACGGCCGCATAGTTATTTAAAACCGGAACATTCGGCCATAAAAAACGGAAGGTATACCCTTGCAGCACCGCCTGTGTCATTCCCACAAAAAGAATATACATTACGTAAAAAAAATAACTGCCATCCCGCGTTGAAAAGAACAGGAAGCCGTTATAGATCGCCATCGCCAATATTAGCCCCACATACAACCCAAAGATCAGATCATTATTGGTGAGACTCTCGTAGATCGTTTTGGTCGTGCCCACTTCAATAGGGATCAGCAGCTGCTCGGAAGCATCTACTTTAAAGTAAAAAGTCTTTGTTTCGCCTTTATTAATCTTTATGTCAAATAAATACGTTTGGTAATAATGCAGCCGGTTCTGGAAGGGTTTTCCCTCGCTGATCGTAACAGAATCAAATAGCTGGCTGCTATCCCTTTTATAATACAGGGTGGCATTGTCGATGGTGGGGTGTTTCAGATTAACAAGCAGTTTTGTAGCATTGGACCGGTTACTGATTATAAATTTCACCCAATAAGCAGAAGCAGTAATGAAAAAATTGGGCACCTGGGACGGAGATTCCTGGAATTTCATTGCCTGGACGGCTTCTATCGAAAAACTGTGATTTTTATCTTCAAGGTATTGGATCTTATTTTTATTTATGCTAACAACCTGATCTGCATTGCTGATCACAACGGGAACCTGTCCGTTTACAACCGTTCGGCCACACAAAATAAGAACCAATAATAAAAAGCAATTCCGCATTAAAATAATTCTAAACTTTTAAAAGCTATTCCACTTCCAACTCTCCCTTTGGTCCTTTTTCGATCAATTTTTGCACCGGGTTATTATACAATTCAAATATCCGGTCCCGCTCCGCGGCGTCTGCAGTAGGAAGGGTCTTGCAATCTGCAATGACCATGGCCGTAGCCACAAAATCATCTTTGGGATAGAAAAAGGCTCCGTTATTGCCCAAACCCGTTTCAATGATCCCGCCAATGCGTTTGCCAATACGCACGGTAACCGGCGCGCATAAAAAGAATATTTTCTCCACATCCAATTGATTGGCAACTGATACCCCTACCCGTGCCATAAAAATACTTCCAATCCCGAGGCCGGCTACTTCCATTGAATTCCACAATCCGCAGATCTCAGAGGTTCCGGGCACGGCCATTTCGTGTATTTTAGGGTCATATTTGGCAATGGCCGTTTCGATGGGGAGCAAAAGTTTTTTGTCTGCCAGCTGCACCCGGGCCCCGCCGTATATTTTTTCCCGATCCTTGCTTTCAGCCACAATAACATAAGTATTCTCATGATGCATCCATGCGGTATCGCTGGAGGTAATTTTAGCAATACCAAAATGAAGTTCCAAAAGGCGGCGATGGCCTTCAATAAATTTCAAGCAGGTTTCGGGATCTTTGGTTGCTTTAAACGCTCTGATTACAATTTCCACTTAATTGTATTTATTTGATCAATTCACTGAAATCTACGTAATACCGGCCCGACGTTTCAATTTCTGAAAGCAGTATCCGTCTGCAGGTATCGGCAACCATCGCACCGCCAAGCATCACTGAAGAGGCCAACTGGGGCCAGGTGCTGATGCTTTTGCCCATCTCGCCAAGCGAATATTTCATTCGTGGTGACAGTGAAGATAAATTAACCATTGCATCCAGCAACGGCAATTTTTCATGATTCGTCAGTTGTTTCAGGTTTTTAAGATCAATGCTTTCATCAAGATTGCCATGAAAAAGAGGCCGGTCCGGCTCCAGATCAAATCGTTCGATATCCAGCATCCCCCTGTCGTTGGTATCCATTACCACCGGAATTTTCAGTGCACGGGCCTTCAGGCGACTTGAAATTTTTACATCGATCCCGTCACATTCTTCCACCAGCACATCAATGCGGCCATCCCGTTCAAAGAAGGCATCAATATTTTCATCCGTGATCCCGTCCTCAAAACAGGTTACTGAAATGAAGGGATCCAGCTCTGCTATTTTACGACCGGCCAGCACCGCCTTATTAATGCCGATATTATGCACTTCCACATTCAGGCGGTTCATATTACTTAGCTCAATATTATCAAAATCAGCAAGATGCAGGGCGCCACATCCCCGCTCCATCGCCAGGGTAAACGCTATGGATTGTCCTACCGAAAGCCCCACAACGCCAATCTTTTTGGTGCGGAGCAGGGCGCTTTCCTCAGGAGTTATTTTATATTTATTCCGGCTGGTGCGCACCTCAATAAATTCATCCTCATCCAGCAGGTGCACTAACCGGCGCGACCACGGGTAATATACCCAAACACCATAGTCTTCAATGGGTACCCCGCCCAAATGCCGGGTAGTCAGTGCGTCAAAATCAGTATCCGGTTGTATTTCTTTAAAATACCGGAGTTTTACAATTTCGCGGATCTGTCCGGCAATCTGGTCATACACTTCAAGCCCTGCTATGGTGGCGCGCAGGTCGTTCAGCCGCCGGCGATCTTCCTCCTGGTGGGTTCTGAAAAACAAAGGCCGGTAAGTATGATCGTTTGTGTTTAAATCTTTTAGGGAAACAGAATCTTCAGCAGTCGCCTTTTTATTCATAAAAATTGTATAACTTTGAATAGGTACTTTATACAAACTTACTGAATTATTAATTCCAACTTCTATTTATGCAGGGATCTCTTCAATATTACAGCATATTGTATGTTGACGATGAAATTCATAACCTCAATTCTTTTAAAGCCTGCTTCCGGCGGCAGTTTACAGTGTTAACCGCCTCGTCGGTGGCGGAGGCGTTCGACATTTTGAAGGAGAAAGAGGTGCATCTGATCATTACAGACCAGCGTATGCCCGAAGTAACGGGCACAGAATTTCTGGAATCTGTTATGAAGAGCTACCCTGAGCCGATCCGGATGTTACTGACCGGCTACGCAGATATTAATGCAGTTATTGATGCGATCAATAAGGGGAACATTTACAAATACATTCAGAAACCATGGGACGAAGAGGAGCTGCGACAGACCCTGACGGAGGGGCTTGAATTGTATGCTTTAAACAAGGCCAAGAAGGAAATTGCCGAAAAACTGGAAGAAAACAACCGGCAAATGGAGTTCATACTGAGGCATTCCCTGCTTTCGTAGAATAGTATATTAATTTTTAATTATACACAATTATATCACTTACAGGTGAATATAATTAATCCTTATAATTTATTGCCTAATATCCCAGTCTGGCGGGTTATTTGCATTTTTTACGGATCATTCCCCTGTGTACATCGTTCGAGGGGAAATCATAATCGTTATTTTAGTGTTATGTTAATTGCAAAATGACGTGTAGCATCAGGAGGCGTGAAACGATAAACGCGGGTTATTCACGTTTCACTCCCGACACTTATCGGGATTACATTTCACGATTAACTTAACATTAGTTACCAATCATATATCAAGATGAAAAAATTGTCGTTTTCTGTTGTATTGTCCTGTTTTGTTTTTTTATGTCGGGGGCAGGACACGCCGGCTCCGCAGTCACTGAGAGACAAGGTGCTGGATGACATCCAAAAGAGTTTTACTATTAAAACAAAATCCTTCGATTCAACCGTTACGCAACTGGACCAGCGCATGTCGGCCCTGGATAAATCGATCACCGAATCAAAAGATGCGAAGGATAAGGCTGATAAACTGGTAAAACGCGTGCAGGCGGTTGAAGAAAAACAGAAAGCAATTGAACAGAATGAACTAAACATTTTCCAGGCCAATTATCAGTCAGCCATCGTAAACCTGGTTTCTATGGAGCGGGAGATCAAGCCGCTGTTCTTATTTAATACTACAAAAGCATTTTTTAATTCACTGAACGAAACGGGCAACCCGATGAATTATGACGGCTATACCAAATGGTATAATTCCTACGCTGCGTTTGTGAAAGAGAAAAAAGCAGAAAGCCCGGCGTTGAGCGTTACCAGTAACCTGCTGACCTTTGCCAGCGGCTTCACAAAGGGCGTCCCGGTTACCGGCCCCATCACGGCTGCCCTTTTTTCGAGCATGACCACCTATATTGACAATATTGGTAAAAAAGAGAAAGCGCTGAAGGCTCAAAGCGAGGAAATGCTGACGCTGACGATGAAAATAAGCCAGTTTAACTACGACAACAACCGGATAGAGAATGAGTGGGAAGCCATAACGGCTGAACTGCAGGATCTGCAAAAAAAATACGATAAGTCTTTAAAGGAAAACCTGGGGATCATTAAAACAAGCCAGGCCGATTTTGATAACAATTTCTCCAAACAGAATGATGCCGAAAAACGATACCAATACCTGACGAAATTAAGGGATCTGGCTGCCGGCTTTGTTGCCAATGAAAAACAAAACAACCCGAAGGAATGGCGCCAGGCAGCTTATATACAAATGAACGATGTACAGTCCTTAAAGCAACGGTTTGGCCAGGTAACCTTCCGCATCAGCCAGAATCTTTTAAAATACAAAGAATTATTTGACAAGTACCGCAACGACCCGCAACTGGGCAGTCGCATTAAAGACCTTGAAATAAAGATGAAGGACCTGCAGGAGTCATTCGACAAAACTTTTGATCCCTTAGATTATATCAACTCTGCCAACCGGATGTATAAGGTATAAAACGGCCGGTTCAGGGTGCTTTATCTAGTTGGTTCATGATAAACTGAAGATCCCGGATCGATCCTTCATAGGGTTGCAGGCGGCCGTTATCTTTTAGCCCCTGCAACACACCACAGGTCACATATCCTTCCTGTATTTTGGTAAGGTCGCGGTGCAATGTTGCCGTCAACACTTCCCGGTTATTAAACAGTACCGACAGTTCCCCTTCCTTTGATAACCGGAAAACCAATTGCCCGTTTTTATCCTGCAGCAATGCACTTTCCAGGGTGCTGTCGCCGCCGGTGCTGATCCCAATTTTTCCATTGTGAGCAAATACTTTAAAATTATTAAAGTAGTCGCAAACAACCCCGCCCTTATCTATTTGTGTAAGGTAGGCTGTAATATACAGCACATCGGGGTTCCAGCGCTTTCTGTTAAACGACAGATCCGATGCGCTTTTGTTTTGGGCGATTGTATAACTGTTATCAAAGAACTGCGGCAAGGGGCCGCTTTTGATCATCTCCTCCGTTTCCCCCTCCCTGGAAAGTTCCCGGGTTAACAAATCTCTCAATGCGTCCAGTTTGTTTTTATCGGTTGTTTGCTGTACCCGATTATGAAACTCCTCCGGGTCATTTTCGTCGTTATAAAGTTCTTCCGGCGGGCGGTAGCTGTAGCGGTTCAGCAGGAATCGGGCCTGCGGATCCTGTGCGGCGGCAGCCACCCAGGAATCAAAATAAAATTCGTTGCGCTCCACTTTATCTATATGGGTGATAAAACGTTTACCTGGATGATAGTTTTTTATATAGTGCCAGCCATCGGCCGTAATCACGCTTCGCGCCGGCGTATAGTTGTACCAAAAATGCGGCTCTACCGATGTTTCTGCAAAAACAAAATCATGATGAGGCCTCTTTGCATCGCGCAGTACCGGCTTAAAGGATCTTCCGTCCAGGCCGGCTATGGGTGCGCCCCCGCCCGCATCAACCAAAGTAGGCGTAATATCAACCAGGGAAACCAACGCATCGGAAACCGCACCCTTTGCTGTATGCCCCGGCCACCGTACGATCAGCGGCACCTTCAGCCCTTTATCATAAACCGTCCATTTGGCCGATGGGAACTGCGCCCCCTGGTCGGCAGTAAGCATAAATAAGGTATGCTGCGTTTGCCCTGCCTGGTCGAGCGCCTGCAGCACTTCCCCCAGCATATTGTCTGCCGCACGGATACTTTGGTAATAAGAAGCCAGTGCCCCCCGTGTTTCCTTGGTATCTGCCAGGTAAGCCGGCATTTTTATTTGCTGCGGGTCAAAATCCTTATGCGGGAACCAGGGCACATGGGGCAGCCAGGGGGCTACAATTAAGCAAAGCGGCTGATTAGCATGTTTGCTAAAATGATCCGCAATCAGGTGCACCGTTTCCTTTTTACGATCGACGCGGTTTTCAACGGGCGCATACCTGCCAAATTCTTTTCCGATCACTTCAAAAGGAAAGTTTTTTAAAGGAAATACATCTATCTTGCCCGATATCACCACGCGGTAGCCCAGTTTTTGTAAATACTGCGGAAGCCCCCGGATATCCGGCCGAACGGTAAAATGATTCATCTGCGACCCATTTCTATAGGGATATAAACCGGTAAAAATGGAGCTGCGCGAGGGGGTGCACATGGGAGATGTGGCGTAGGCTTTGGTAAAACGCATGCCGTCTTTTGCAAGCAGATCCATGTTGGGCGTTCGCACATCAGTATTGCCATAACACCCCACATCCTGCTGGTTCAGGTCATCCGCAATAAAAACAACAATATTAGGGGCTTTCTGAGCGAATAAATAACCTCCAGCCAGGCAATGAAAACATATTAAAAGGCCAAGCAGCTGTGCGCTCCGGATGATCCGACGTGGTTTCATACTATAAGCATTGCGTTATAAAAAGAAAATATTTGCGGCAAAGTAATGCTATTACTGCAAATTTGTTCAGCGGGCGAGCACTTCAGTCTTAAAAATGGCCACTAATGCACGAATGAATAATTAAATGTTCCGTGCTAAAAAATAAATACGAATCGCATGCGCACAGGTGTGTATTCGTTAATTCTGTACAATAATGTCGTTTAAACTGATTTTAAACCACATAGGTACAGTAGAAATCATAGCATCTAAGATAACATAGATTCCCGCAGTGGCGGGGAACCTTGCTAATGTGTTTTTATGTTTCCTTGTATCTGTAAAGTTCTATGTGGTTAAAAGAATTCTGTTGTATCCTTAAATCATGCTGTAACACAGAACAATGGAACTGAGTCCACCTCTGGAGGATTCGTAGCAGCTGACAACTTCATGACAAGCCGCCATTTTTTTTATCAGCTCCCTTTTTTCTTTACCCTTGTGGGCGCGTTCTCGTACCATTTACGATCGTAGCGGGCAAAAAAGGAAAGCCAGATGCTGCGGGCCATACGCATCAGCACGGGTTGCAGGGCAATCAGGAACAGGGCGTTGAAAATAAGCCAGTAGATCCAGCGGTTGTCATAAATACTTAACCCGAAAAATACCCACCAGGCAACCAGTGTGGCCACACTAAGCGCTACGGTAATCGCATAGCTCACATAACCCGCGCCAAAATAAAAACCGGTTTCCAGCTCAAAGGGCTGCTTACAGGTGGGACATTCTTTATGCATCCGCATGGTTGTTTTCAGTTTGTAGGGGTTGCGCACCTCAAACATGGGCGCTCTTCTGCAACGGGGGCATTTGGAAGCTACTACGTTCCAATAGCTGGGAACCCGCTCTTTGTCGGCATCATTTGCAGTTGTTGTATTTAAGGTTTCCATGATCTGTTTATTTTAAAATTTTGCAAAAGTACCTTTTTTTATTCTGGAATTGTCTGGACACCCGGATCTTTCATTTCTTTGGCCATCAATAGGGCACTTTTTACCAATTCATGATTTTTACGGCAGATCCGAATTTTTGCCTCACGTTTACGCGGCGTCCTACGGAGCCGGTTTCTCTAATGGCAACTATTCTACAATTACGGGGCTCCTGACGGAGCCGGAGGGCCTTCGGCATCAAAAATATTCTTTTGCCACAGAAGCACAGAACCACTGAGGAGACGCAGCGTCGACAACGAGTGCACATTTTCACTACCGGATTCTTTAGATTAAACAGCCATTGTGTCCAAAGC
>JAGIAQ010000036.1:0-33713 GCA_017744795.1 Niabella sp.
CCATACTCCTGTCAATGAAAAAGAAAAGTTTTTGAAATTTTTCTGATACCCCAGTCCGATGTTTTTACTCAGGTATCTGCTGAAATTGGTGGGGGAATAATTTCGGCTCCGGTCATCCGGTGATGTCCCCAGGCCTAAGATTACAGAGGTATAGTCGCGCCTTTTATTTAAATAATACCGCCAGGTAAAAATGTGCGCGCTGCTCCAGCTCGTATTATTATAGATCGCATAATTTCTGAAGTTAAACCAGTTGTTATCCGTTTCTTTTGATATTCCTAATACGCCAAAATACAGCCGGGTTGAATCAGCACCAATGTAACGTGCGCCGGTCTCCAGTTCCCAGCCTTTGTTTAGGGAGGAATACAGGGAGTAAGTAGCCTTAAACCCGGGAAACACCGTGCCGTTCGATACGCCAATGCCCAAAAAAGAGTAATGTTTTTTATTATGATACAAATACGATTCCGCTTCAAACTGAACGCCCTGGCCCGTGGCCCGGTTAGAGTAATTGACGCGCCCGACGATGGAGCTTCGGTACTGATTGAACCGATGTAAATATTGACCCGATAGAATATTGATGGAGCTGGCGCCATTGTCAAAAAAAGAATGCAGGTTAAGCAGGCCCACCTGGTCCGATTTTTTTATGGACCACTGTTTGTCTGCATCAAAATTTTTGAATGAAGTATTATTCGGGTATTCATTGGTCAATTGTCTGCTTGCATTGGCGGCTTCTTTATATTTGCCTTGTGCGGCCAGCAGATTTGCTTTCCTGATAAGATAGGCAGAATCGGCTGATTGGTTTACATAATACTTGTCATAGTAATCCAATGCCTGTGCATAATGCTTTTGTTGTTCCTCCAGGGCTGCCATGCCATACAAAGCATCTTTATTACTTGAATCGGTTTTCAGCACATCTGCGAAATAATATTGTGCCGAATCGGATTGTCCGGATTTGCGATAGAGCTGTGCCGCGGCGATTTTGAAATAGTTATTTAATTCTCTAAACCGGCTAACGCCGGGATAAGCCGCTTCCAGCCGCGCACTAACGGGCAATGCGCTGCTATATTGTTTTTTTAATTCGTATATGCCTAATTGTTTTAACATATAAGTACTGTCTTTTGGGTCTTGCGTTGAAAGCTGTTTGTATAGCTGTTGGGCAGCATCATAGTTTTTTTCTCTTTGATAGACGTCCGCTTTCCCCGTCATTGCTTCTTTATTATTGGGGTCCGCCTTCAACACGTCAGTAAAGTAATATTGTGCCGAATCATGATTTCCTGTGTTAAAATAGCGCTGCGCCGCCGCAATTTTATAATAACTTTCCAATTCTTTAAACCGCTCCACTGAAGGGTAGGCTACCCGCAGCCGGTTGGCAATGGGCACAGCCTTATTATATTGTTTCTCTGATTCGTAGGTTCCCAATTGTTTCAGTAGATACGTACTGTCACTAGGGTATCGGGATAAGAGTCGATCATAAAGCTGCCGGGCGGCATCGTAATTTTTTTGTTGCTGATAAACATCGGCCTGACCTGATAATGCCTCTTTGTTGCCGGGATCTGCTTTCAATACATTAGCAAAATAATATTGTGCAGAATCATAATTTCCTGATTTGTAATACAGCTGTGCCGCAGCTATTTTATAATAATTGCTTAGTTCTTTAAACCGGGGAGTTGCAGGATAGGTAGCCTGCAGCCGGTTGGCAACGGGCACGCCCCGGGCAAATTGTTTTTGTGATTCATAGGTGCCTAATTGTTTCAGCATATAAATGCTGTCTTTGGGGTATTTGGCGGAGAGGCTTTCATATAATTGAAGCGCGGCATCATAGTTTTTTTCCCGTTGATAAACATCCGCTTTCCCCAATAACGCTGTTTTGTTTGCAGGATGCTTCGTTAATATTTTGTCATATAATTTCAGGGCTTCATCAGGCTGCTCTTTTAGCGTATAGATCCTCGCCAGCAAAAGCTGAATATCGAGATAGTTGGGGCTAACCCGCAGTCCTTTATTGGCGAGTGTTGCAGCCTGGTCATAATTACCCAACCCTGTTTGCTTTAAAGCTTCTTTTAAGATAAGATCGGCATTGGGCCTTTTTGCTTTTTGTGCATAAAGGCAATAATTACATAATAGGGCGGTTAATACAAAAAATGATAAGATGCCCGATTTTTTAGTTGCCATATAATAAATTTTATGCTTGAAAATCATAGCTCGATTCCGGGTCCGTAACGGGTGGTTCGCTATCCGACTTAAATCCTTTACGCTGCATATTTCCCCATACCGGTTTTAGTTTAGTGCACTGGCTGAGATATCCTGTTAAGGAACAGTACAGCACAAATGGGTGATAGAGGAGGGGTTCAATAAAGACCATTAGCGCTATGCCGATTACTTCGCTCAGTTTTTTATATTTTTCCTGATGAAAAACCAGCTGATCATACAGTACAGATATGGTGCTGATGAATACGGAAAAACAGTAAATGAAGATCAGCAGGATGGTGGCATTGGTCCAGGGCAGCGTGCCGGATGAAATTTGTACAATGTAATAAATAATGCCTATGGATTCAAGTATTGGGGCGAAGAGCTCAAAAAAGAATGTATAGGGATACATGATGAGCCCCGTGGCCCGGTACCGGGGGTTAAATAATAAATGCAGGTTGCGCCAGAATAATTGCCACAGCCCACGAGCCCAGCGCACCCGCTGCCGTTTCAGTACTCTTAATGTTTCAGGACCTTCGGTCCAGCAAAGGGTTTGCGGTAGTTGTTTTATGATATAATCAAATTTATGGCGACAGGCATATTTTACCATCCGGATCGTAATATCCATATCTTCTCCTAAAGATCCGGGATCATAACCGCCTACATTTAAAACGACCTCTTTGTCAAACAATCCCAGTGCTCCTGATATGTTCGGTACAGCGTTTAAACGGGACCATCCTACTTTTGCCATAACAAAAGCACGGATGTATTCCATTTCCTGGAATCGTGCCCAAATGTTTCTGGGAGGTTTTAAACCAGTTATTAAACCTCCGTCAACATGGGATGAATTTACCATACGGATAGCGGCGCCTACAGCCAGCACCCGTTTCTGTTCCGTCAGGAAGGGACGTATCAGGTATAATAAAGTATTTCTATGCAGGATGCAGTCTACATCCGTATTTAAAAAATAAGGAAACACCGCGGCATTAAGACCTGCATTGATCGCATCAGCCTTGCATTTCCCATTTACTTTATCAATTACCAGCAAATGTTTATAGGCTTTGTTAGTGGATTTGTAAAACCCCCTAATGGGTTGAGAAAGTACCGCCGGTTCATAACTATAGTCTACTTCAATAAGGGAATAAGCATCAATCAATTTTTGCAAAGTGTCGTCTGTACTGCCGTCGTTTACAATAATGAGCTCAAATTTTGGATAATAGAGCGTTAGCAAAGATCGTACGTTGTCAATAATGGTACTGGATTCGTTATACGCCGGTGCAATAACGCTTATCCCCGGTATAACGGCTGACTTTTCAATTTCTTTAATATCCCAGAATTTATTAACAAATACGTTGCGTCGTATCTCCAGTCTTGCCAGGATCATCAAAAGGATCTGAACGGCAAATATGACCAGGCAGTAGATGAAGATCGTGTTCTCATATATTTTTAATACGGGGTGAAAGAAGTTTTCGGGTGACATCGGATCCTTGGTTTAAACAGTAATTAATAATACTTTATCAAAGGGCTCATAGCGTGCTTAAGAGCATTGATATCTTCCGCATCAGTTGCTTCCTCCAGCAGCGTATCCATTACTGGCTCGGGGCCTTCTATTTCCAAAATGGAACGCGCGGCATGTTTTTTTAAAAACGGCGAAGCTTCTTTTTTGAAAGATTGTTTTAAGAAGGAAAGAGTCTCGTTGCCGCTTATATTGCTTAATGCTTTTAAGATGGCTCCTTTTACAAGAATATTCTTTTCATCAGCATAGAGATCCAGCAGCACGGGCAGCGCTTCACTTTCGTACAATTGCCCCAATGCACTAATAAGCTTGCATTTGAGCTCAGTCGAAATAGCGGACTGCTGCAGCAACTCTATTATTGCCGGTGCGGCGCTATGTTGCCGGTAATAAGTAGTGAAGTCGAGGCAAAGTAGTATCAGGCTTTCATTGTACGGTGGTGTTATCCACCGGCTGAATTCAGGTAGGGTGCCGTCTTTTCTGTTGGTGATGATATCAAAATAATGCAGATGCTCCCATTTGGTAAAAGGCGCTGTTACCTGTGAAAAATATTCAAAAACGTTTCCTTTATATACCTTAAAAATATACTCCAGTGCTTTTTCTTTCAGGTATTTATTTTTGCTGTAAAGCAAACGGCCTATTAATCCTTCCGGATCGGGAGCTTCAAAAAACACCAGTTCATTTAAAGCCAGCAGGGGTTTATAGGAATGGGAAGCGGATAATTCTTTAAAAGCATATTTGTCAAAATCCAGGTCCAGGTACAATTTCCTTATCAGCCTTCCTTCTTTTCCTTTCAGGTTTCTTTTGAGGGTACGCAAACAGGCTACAAAAATTTTTCTTTTATATTTTTTGCTTACGAACCCGAGATTAACAAAATCCTGTATGCGTAAAGTAAGCGCTTCTGCCGGCATTTCATCCAAATGCGGATGCGCAATAACTTTTATTAATACCATGTTCTCAATAGCCGGAAGAATTTGCTGTTTCAATCTTTTATAATGGTTCCTTTTTATGTGATGAGTACAAATAATAAGATAAACAATTAAGCCGCCCAGTAAAGAAGCGCTGATTACAATAATAGCTAAGCGGATCACAAGCGGTAACGACTGAAACAGTAGCAGCCATCGATGTAAAAAATCAAAGTAGAAGGAGTACGAACGCATAACTTAAAGGTTTGCTGTTAATAATTTTTTTACGCGTGATAAAAGGTCGCCCGGATCAAAAGGTTTTTTTAAATAATCGTTTGCGCCTGCATTAAACCCTTCGGTAACGGCATCTTCTTCATGAATATCTGATACAATTAAGACAGGGGTATAATAAGCTTTGAATGTTGCGTCCTTTTTAATTTTAAAGATCAATTCAAGACCTGTTATATAGGGCAACATCATTTCAGTAATGATAAGATCATATTCTTTTTGTTTTAAAAGCGCCCAGGCCATCTTTCCATCTTTTGCATTGTCAATGTCCTGATACTCTTTTTCAAGCACCACCTCAATTGTTTTCATTGCAATTGGATTATCATTGATTATTAGGATTCTGCTCATGTTTATTTGATTTTTGTTTATACAAAAAGCTGATTTTGGGAAGATTAACTATGTAAGAATGCTGCTATTCTTTGTGAAGGGAGATGGGATACGAATAGATCAAATGGATGTTAGAAGGATACTAACATGAATAGACAGGTGGGACAATAAACATACCAAATCAAAAATGGGCATTGTTATTTGTTATAAAGTAATGTGAATTGTCCTGGAGCAGGAAGAAACCCCATTCTCTTTCTGGCATTTATTCCACGAAGGCGGGCCGCATTTTTACGTATTCATATTTTTATGTTCCGTTCAGAATATATACTTTTGACCTCTCTGAATGAAATACCTTTTACTAACCGTATGTTTATGAAAGAGAAAGACATGTTCCTTATGGGTATTCAAGCCCTTTGTTGCAATCTAAAATGTAAGCTGCACTATGCAAAAAAGGTATAGTTATTTCCTGTTTATTTTGTTTGCATTTGTACTGGTGGTGAGCATTATTTTTGCTCAAAAGCTTACCAACCAGGCTACTACTGCGCTGCAAAACGGAAATATAGAAGCCGTTGAAACATTTAAGACCAACAACGCAATGCAGCAGCTGGTAAACCTGTCGTTTACACTACAATCCCGGTTAACCCGGATCAATAGCACCGACACGGCTGCGCTGAATATTTTAGAGGATTCGCTGACGGTATTAGGATATAATGCGAATGTGCTGAATAACGTGGTCAGCCGGAAAGGGACCGTTCCGGACATGGCGCAATTGATGACGGCTGTAAACCGGCAGCTCGATCTTTCTTACGCAGTTGTAGATGCAGGACAAAAGAAGCAGACAGGCCTCCTTGCGGAAGGCATCGATTCACTAAAGAAGTATAAACCCGAAGAAGCGGTATACCACTATGGCGTCCAGGTGGAAGCCTTTCTGGAAAAACATTTGCAGCAAACCCTGGTCACCAATGCGGAACATTCTGATAAGCTTTCCGTTTACAACCGCATTTTAGCAATTGCTGTTGTGATTGTGGTGCTCATTTTTACGACCATCATCATATTACGACAGTGGCAGCAGCGGATGTTGATCAAAGAACTAAGCATTGCCCGGGAAGTGGCCGTCAAAAGTAAAAATGCCAAAGATGAGTTTTTGGCCAATATGAGCCATGAGCTACGCACGCCGCTTAATTCGCTTATCGGGTTCGGTAATTTGCTTGCAGACACTCCGCTCAATAACCAGCAAAAAGAGTATACCAATACCATTGTTTCAAACGGTTATAATCTTTTACACCTTGTAAATGATGTGCTGGATTTTTCGTCTATAGAAGCGGGTAAGCTAAGTATAAAAAATGTACCGTTTAATTTACAGGATCTTTTCAGGGATCTTGAACATATGTTTGCCGCAATCATAGCGGAAAAGAAACTTTTCTTCAAATGGACAATCGATGCTCAAACCCCAAAGGGGCTAAGGGGCGACCCGCAGCGGCTAAAACAGGTACTGGTGAATCTTATTAATAATGCAGTAAAGTTCACCACCCGGGGAGGCGTTATGGTTCGGGTGGAAGTGGTGTCTTATGAAGCTACCGGCAGCTACCGGCTTTCGTTTATGGTCAACGATTCAGGAGAAGGGATACCGGAGGAAAAACTCCATCTTATTTTTGATCGCTTTGAACAACTGGAGCACGCTACTAT
Organism: Niabella sp.; assembly: GCA_017744795.1. Lineage (GTDB taxonomy): Bacteria > Bacteroidota > Bacteroidia > Chitinophagales > Chitinophagaceae > Niabella. The sequence continues at coordinate 6,901 of JAGIAQ010000036.1, forward strand.
TCGCCAGCATGGCGGTACAGGCCTGGGGCTTAGTATTGTAAGAAGTATTGTGGAACGCATGGGCGGGTCTGTTGCTGTAAAGAGCAAGCCGGGTCAGGGCGCCGAGTTTACGTTTACGGGTATATTTGAAAAAGATGCGGCTGCCGAAAAAACGATTGCAAAAGAAAAACGGACCATCGCAGCTGATTTCACAGGCTTTACGGCATTGGTGGTGGAAGATAACCGGGCCAACCGGCAACTGATGAAATACCTGCTGGGTAAATACAAACTGGGGATTGATTTGGCTGAAAATGGAAAAGAAGCCGTGGAAAAAGCAGCCGCGCGTGCGTATGATATTATCATAATGGACATCCAGATGCCGCAAATGGATGGATACAGCGCTATTATAGCAATGCGCGAAGAACTGCGGCTATCCACACCCGCTATTGCCATGACAGCCTATGTGATGGAAAACGAGGTGCGGCGCTGCTTTGAGTCGGGGTTTGACGATTATATTTCGAAACCGGTGCAGGAACACGATGTTATCGCCATGATCCTCAAATACCTCCGCCCATCGTCAGAATCTGCTTCCATGGATTTTTTCATGGAACAAACACAAGGTGATACCGCCATCATGCAGGAGCTGCTTGCTGAAATTAAAAAACAATGGGGCACAGATAAACTGGAATTACAGGCATCTGTCCGGACGGGAGATATGGAGGAAGCGGGGCGGGTGCTGCACAGGACCCGGTCGACCTTTGCTCTGTTAGGCCCGCAGCACATTATTCAGACCTTGTTAAACTCCAACACTATTACTGCCGGCGGTGGCACTGATGTAGTTGAAGCGTGCAACCGGGTCATTAACAGGATTGACGAAGAGATAAACTTTATTTTTCAAAGCAATTAACATGCGCAGGTTATCAATAAAAGGCTCCCGGACCACTGATCCTGTTTACAGGACTATAGTACTGTTGCTGGGCGCTTTATGGCTTGTTTCCGGCATACTGATCGTGCCGCTATTCATTTCCCCGCGATCGGGAAAGGATAAAGAATACAGGCGTCCATCCGTAGATAGCATGCTGCTGTCTTTGAATGATCTAAAGGTGAACGGCAAAGCAACCCTTATCAATTTGCAGCTAAAAGAGGTCTCTCAGCCCAATGCCGTCACGGATAACACCGGCCAAACGGTTGCTGATAAAAGAAAGAAAATTTATAATCGTTTATTAGAAGAAAAAACAAAACCGCCTGAACCTGCGCGGCATGAAGGCTTTACCATTAAGCAGGTACCCCAATAACAGACTATGAAAACTTGTATGTTCTTTTTTTGCATGTTCTTATTCGTTTCATGCACAGTACAAAAACAACTAACAGCCGCCCGAAATGCCAGCGCAACCACAAAAAAAATAGTGCAGAAAGAGTCGGCCGCATTAGATACCATACAAAAGACGCTCCAGGGTAAAACGGAAAACAAAGCCGTTGACAGTGTTGTTACTGTTGAAATACAAACAATACTGAATAAGCTGAACAGCCGTTTGAACAGTGCCCAGCAACTGGCCCTGTTATTAGATGCTGCTTCGGTTAATAAGGCAACCCTCAGGAGAACAATGACGGCTGCAACGCTCCTGAAAAAATTGATCGTACTGGATTCTTTTAACAATGCAAGAAAACAGCGTGAGGAAGTGTATGCAATGCTGAAAGAGTCTGTGAGTACTGCAAAATACAGGATGTATCATTTGGCTGCTTTTTTTGATCCGGGCGTATATAGAATTCCCTCAGCTGCCATCGGCACTATTGCCGCACAGTTTGCGCCCGTAGTGGATTCTATTGCATACATCGCAAATAAATATCCCCGTATTCCGCGGGAGGCCCGGATCGTATTTGTTGGCTATTCGGATAACACGCCGTTAATGGAATCAGGTGCGCTTTATAAGGAACTGACCGGCATCCTCAACAATGAAAAACCTACGGAACAGGAACTGAATCAGCTGCTCTCTGATCTGCGGGCAAAGGAAATGGTGCGAAATATAAAATTGGTGGTAAAAGCCGATGCATCCAAATTCGCAGACTTTAATTCGTTAACAGTGGGATACATGGGCTACGGACGGGGAGAAGAGTTTCCCTCTTCAACGATCACTGATTATAAACCAAGAGATGAGCGGCGACGGATCGTGCTAAGCTACTGGATCGTATTGCCGCTGGCATCCGCTTTATAGATACTACAAGAGTGTAGTAGCGTTAAACACGTTACTGATTGCTGGTTTCTTCAATCAACTGCAGCAGCGCATCTACCCAAAGCGGGCTGGTGTTCATGCAGGGAATATAGGAGTACTGCTCGCCTCCGTGTGCCATAAAATCTTCCTTCCCCCGCAATTCAATTTCTTCAAGGGTTTCCAGGCAGTCGCTTACAAAAGATGGGCAAACCACTATCAATTTTTTAACCTGCTCCTTGGGCAATTGTGGCAGGCGCACCTGCGTGTTGGGCAGCAGCCAGGGATCGCGCCCCAGCCGGCTTTGGTAGCTTTGCTGCCATTGGTCTTTTTTCAGTCCCAGTTTTTTTGCCACCAGTTCACTGGTAAGGGTAACCTGATGCCGGTAGCAGGTAGGATGGGATTCGCTTGCTTTAAAACAGCAGTTTTCCACCTGCATGCAATGTTTTTTAGTGGGGTCTGCCTTCAGAATATGACGTTCGGGGATACCATGATAGCTAAACAATAACTGATCAAAATCGCCCTGCAGGTGGGGGCGCATGCTTTCCGCCAGGGCATTTATATAGGCGGGGTGCTTGTAAAAAGGAGGCACCACTTTTAACCGGAACGGATAGTTGTTTTTTTTGTGCGCTTCTTTCATATGCTCCACCGCTGTTTCAAAACTGCTCATGGCGTAATGCGGATATAACGGTACCAGGATCACTTCCTCCACATCCGGCATCCGCTTCAACAGGGCGTTATAGGAAGCCTCCGGCGTAGGATTTCCGTAGCGCATAGAAAGCTCAATGGGGAGCGTTGTTTTCTTTTGAAGCGCTTCCTGCAGTTGCTTTGATAAAACAATTAACGGCGAGCCCTCTTTCCACCAGATGGTTTTATAGGCCTCGGCAGATTTGGGGGCCCGGAACGGATTAATAATACCTTTTACCAATAAAAGCCGCAGGAGCCAGGGCTTATCGATAACCCGCTCATCCATTAAAAATTCGTCAAGATATTTTTTTACATCCTTTACCGCGGTTGAATCCGGGGAGCCCAGATTCATGAGAATTACTCCGGTTTTGCGCATGGTATAACTAATATTCGTTTGTTCGCGTAAAATTTGTTGTAACTGATCAGCAGTTATAACAGCCGGCAAAGATATAGGTTAAATAAAGATGACGCTACTGTTATGACAATCTGGTAATAATGATAAAAATCATATTTTTATGATGATTGGGTGACAATAATATGACGTTACTGCCAGTTATCCTTCCTACATTTGCGCTGTTACCATGGCAATAGAGGAGTTCCATATTTCAAAACAGGTTTTAGATCGTTTTTGTATTGCCGGTATTAATTACCATAAAGCTGACGCTGCTACGAGAGGCCTGTTTTCTATTAGTAATGATGCGTTTGCCGCATTGGGCAAAACTGCAAAAGATTCCGGATTAAAAAGCGTTTTTGTTGTTTCGACCTGCAACCGTACCGAGATTTACGGGTTTGCCGAATCTGTAATGCAGTTGGTAGAATTGCTGGTGCCCCATACCAACGGAGATAAGGCTGCACTTTATGAGTGCGGTTATTTTAAAAATGGAGAGGAAGCCCTGCAACATTTGTTTGATGTAGCCGCTGGCCTGGACTCCCAGATATTGGGAGACTACGAGATCCTGGGGCAACTGAAACGTGCGGTGGATACAGCGCGCTGCCAGCAGCTGATAGGTCCGGTGATGGATCGCATGCTGAACTTTGCCTTTCAGTCGTCAAAAAAAATCAAGACAGAGACCAATCTTAGTGATGGTACCGTTTCTGTTTCTTTTGCAGCCATAGAGCTGCTGCAAAACATAAAAGAGATAACTGCAAAAAAGATCCTGATCATCGGGGCCGGTAAATTTGGTGTAAATGTTTGTAAAAATCTGAATACCTATTTACCCGGAACAACTATTACCCTGATGAACCGCACGGATGATGTGGCGCGGGATATAGCGCGTGCCCATAATATAAATTTTACACCCTATAGTGATAAAGCAGCGGCCATTGATGCTTCAGATATAATTATTGTGTGCACTAATTCCAGCGAACCTACCGTGTTGCCGGAACATATTAAAGACGGCAAACAGAAATTGTTGCTGGATCTTTCCGTTCCGGTAAATGTGCATCCGCTATTAAAAAACCGGGAGGGCATTACGGTAATTGATGTGGATGATATTTCCAATACGATCCTGGATAAAACCCTGGCCCGCCGCAAGGCAGAAGTGCCCGGGGCCAATGCCATCATCGATCACTTTAAAGAGGAGTTTCTGAGCTGGCTGAAGGAGCATCATTATGCGCACCACCTTAAAACCTGGAAAAACAAACTTTGTGAAATTGATTTAACGCGAACAGCCGTTTGCGAATTTTATAAGGATACGTCATTGATCAGCGAAACAGAGCGTGTTACACGTGCGCAAAAAGCGGTAAAGCAGCTGGCGGTAAACCTCAAAGTGAAACACGACAAAGGGTGCCAGTTTATCAGCAGCATCAATGACTATCTGCAAATCCCCTAAGCGGGTGTAAACTATGATCCGTATTGGTACCAGAGACAGCCAGCTGGCCCTATGGCAGGCCACACAGGTTAAAAATCTATTAGAAAGTTTTGGGGTTCCGGCGTCGTTAACGCCGATCAAGAGCGATGGAGATATTGACCTTGTTACTCCTTTATATGCTATGGGGGTTCAGGGCGTATTTACGCGGGCGCTGGATATTGCCTTGCTGAATAACCAGATCGATATTGCTGTGCACAGCATGAAAGACGTGCCGGTACAATTGCCCCACGGCATCGTGGAGGCTGCCGTACTGGAACGTGCTTCGTATAAAGACATTCTGGTACTAAACGAAAACTGGAAAGCTCCGGAAGCTGACCATGATGTCGATGTACTCAAGGATCTGATCGCGGGAAACGAAAAACCAGAAAACGAACGTGAAACGTCAAACGTGAAACGTCAAACATCAAACCTGATCATCGCCACCAGCAGCGTACGCCGCAAGGCACAATGGCTGAACCGTTTTCCCGATCACGCTATTGAGAATATCCGTGGCAATGTAAATACCCGGTTGAGAAAATTAGCAGAAAGTAATTGGTTTGGGGCCATTTTTGCCGCGGCAGGCCTGGAGCGTATCGGGCTGAAACCCGCTAATAGCATTGATTTGAATTGGATGTTGCCGGCGCCCGCACAGGGAGCTATACTGGTTACGGCAAGGCAGGGCGATGGAAGCGTATTGAGGGCCTGCGGCCGGATCAACCACCTCCAAACTGCATTTTGTGTGAAAGCAGAACGGGAATTTTTAAGTGCCCTGATGGGCGGTTGCAGCACGCCGATCAGCGCGCTGGCTTCTTTTGAAAACGACCAATTGCGGTTTCAGGGAAGTGTGGTAAGTCCGGATGGAACAGAGAAGGTAGAGGTGAACAAGCGCTACCGGCTGAGCGAAACAAAAACGCCGGGAACCTTGGCCGCGCAAAATATCCTGGAACAAGGGGCGCAAACCATCCTCGCGAAAATGAACCATGGCAGCTAAACCGCTTCATATTTTAAGCACCGGGCTTTTGGAGGAGGAGCTGATAAAATCGGTTGAGGGGCAGGTACACCTCGATTGCATTCCTTTTATTAAGATCCTTTATGTAGCTCCGGACACCATCGCAAGCGCGGTAGCGGCGGCTGGTTCAAATCTTCGTTATGTAATATTTACCAGCAAAAATGCCGTAAAAGCCGTTGCTGCAGCTAATTTGCCACATTCTGATTGGAATGTATTCTGTATTGAAACGGCCACCCAAAAACAGGTCGGGGCATCCTTTCCCCAATCAGTTATTATTGCTACTGCCCCCAATGGTGCACAGTTAGCGGAAAAGATTGTTGCGCATGCACCGGAGCGTACCCTGTTCTTCTGTGGTAACCGACGGCTGAACACGATTCCGGAGACATTGGCGCGGCATCATATTCCCAATAAAGAAATCACCGTGTACGATACGATCGAAACCCCAAAGACGGTTAACAAAGACTATGATGGTATTCTTTTTTATAGTCCGAGCGGAGTTGAAAGTTTTTTCTCAGTGAACAGACTGCCACAACAAACAGCAGCCATTTCCATTGGCCCGTCTACCACCCGGACGTTAAAAAAATACACAGACAAGATCATTGAAAGCCCGGTGCCGGATGCAAAACAATTAGTACAGCAAGCTTTATTGTTAAGATGATTGATAACGGGCAGTAATTTAAATTGTAAACAAGATTATGACCACTATAAAGAACGATTTGATCTTAAGAACGCTTCGCGGAGAAGCAACAGAACGAACGCCGGTATGGATGATGCGTCAGGCCGGCCGGTACTTGCCGGAATATATTCAGCTGCGGGAAAAATACTCTTTTTTTGAAAGATGCCAGAACCCGGAACTGGCTTGTACCATTACCCTGCAGCCGGTTGATATTATTGGGGTAGATGCAGCGATCCTTTTCTCAGACATCCTTGTGGTACCACAGGCAATGGGGCTTGAAGTGCAGTTGGTAGAAAAGCTTGGCCCCTTTCTGCCCCAGCCGATCAAAACCAACGGAGATCTGCAACGCATTCGAATACCTGATGTAGAGGAAACGCTGGGTTATGTTTTTGATGCGATCACCCTGATAAAAAAAGAGCTTAACGGAAGCGTACCGCTGATCGGCTTTGCCGGCGCCCCCTGGACGATCCTTTGCTATATGGTACAGGGTAAAGGCAGCAAAACCTTTGATGAGGCAAAAGCTTTTTGTTATCAGCAACCGGAAACGGCGCATGCCCTGTTGCAAATGATCACCGATACAACTATCGCTTATCTCAAAGGTCAGGTTGCAGCCGGCGCCGATACCCTGCAGTTGTTCGATAGCTGGGGCGGCTTGCTGAGTAAGCAGGATTTTGAAAATTTTTCGCTTCAGTATATCCGCCAGATCGTGGCGGCGTTAAAGGAGCTGGTGCCCGTTATCGTTTTTGCAAAAGGAGCCTGGGGAGCGCTGGCCGAAATGGCAGCTACCGGCGCTGCAGGTTTGGGTATTGACTGGTGCATTGAACCGGCGATGGCCCGTAAGCTGGCAGGGAATAGTGTAACTTTGCAAGGGAATTTTGACCCCGCCAAATTATTGGCGCCGATCCCACAAATTGAAAAAGAAACAAAAGAAATGCTGCAGGCTTTTGGACCAGAAAGACATATCGCCAACTTAGGCCATGGTATCTTACCAAATGTACCTGTTGACCACGCCAAAGCATTTGTTAACACCGTTAAAGAATATTCATTTTCTAACATTTAAAATTTTTACCTTGAAAAAATTGCCACTTTTAACTGCTCTATTTACCTGCCTTTGCGGTGCTGTAGCCGCTCAGTCGCTATACATGCCTCGTAACATTCAAAATGCCATTAAAAACGGAACCCGGACGGTTACAGGGGCACCCGGAGCAAATTATTGGCAGAATCGCGGGAATTATACCATCAGCGCTGCTGTGGATGCGGTTAAGAAAGCAGTGTCAGGGAAGGAAAGAATTATTTATTCCAACAATAGTCCGGACACCCTGCGTACGGTTTTTATTCGCTTCGTAAACAATATCCATAAACCGGAGGCTCCACGTTCTGGCCAGGTTTCTAAAGACTTTTTGACTACTGGTTTGTACATTCAGTCTTTTGCAGTAGACAGCGCTGTGTATTCGGTCAATAGCGATAACTGGGGTACTGTAAATGCCGTGCGACTGCAAACACCCATTCTGCCTGGTGCTAAAGCCGTATTCGATATTGAATGGACCTATCCGTTATCAAAAGAAAGTGGCCGGGAAGGACAAATCGATCCCCATACCTTTTTCTGCGCTTATTTTTATCCCCGTATTTCGGTGTATGATGATTATAATGGATGGGACCGGCTGCCGCACACCGATGGTGGCGAGTTTTATAATGATTTCAATGACTATACTGTTTCAGTTAAAGTACCCACCAATTATGTTGTATGGGCTACGGGCACTTTAAATAACGCAAGGGATGTGCTGCAGCCCGGGGTCTTTAAACGTTTTCGCGAATCGCTCACAAGCAATAAGCTCATTCATGTAGCTACAGCCAAAGACATGGAGCAGGGGGCAGTAACCAATTCCAGCGAATGGAATGAATGGAAGTTTTTAGCAAGTAATGTTACTGATTTCACCTTTGCGACCAGCAATCATTTTGTTTGGGATGCCGGCAGCGTAGCGTTGGCAGCCGCCAAAGACCTGAAAAGAGTTAGTGTGCAGGCGGCTTATAAAGATACAGCGGCAGATTTCAAAAACGCAGTGGAATGGGGTAAGGACGCACTCAGCTGGTTTTCCAACAATATGCCCGGGGTTACGTATCCTTATCCAACCATGACTGCCGTACAGGGCTTTGCAGATATGGAATACCCGATGATGGTAAATGATGCTACCACAAAAGACCTTACTTTTTCCAGGCTTGTACTGGATCATGAAGTGGCACATACCTATTTTCCTTTTTTCATGGGCATCAATGAAACCCGCTATGCGTATATGGATGAAGGCTGGGCCACCACATTTGAGTACCAGATCGGCATAGCAGAGAATGGAAAGGCGGAGGCAGACGAAGCGTATAAAAATTTCAGGGTGAAGCGATGGATCTATAGCCCCGTTACAGAAAACGACCAGCCGTTAATCACAATGTCATCTCAGTTAAGCGGTGCTGGTTATGGAAATAATTCATATGTGAAAGCTTCCCTGTCGTACCTGGCGCTGAAAGATCTCCTGGGCGACGCGGCATTTAAACATGCGCTGCTGTCGTATATGGATACCTGGAACGGGCGGCACCCTACTCCCTGGGATTATTTTTATTCCTTTACTGCCGCTTCCAAACAGGATTTAAACTGGTTTTGGAAAAACTGGTTCTTTAGCAACAATTATATCGATCTTAAGATTGACAGCGTGCAGCCGGGTAATAACAGTACTTCTATTACGCTTGAAAATGTTGGAGGCTTTGCAGTGCCTTTTGATGTGATCGTCCGGCTGGATAAAGGCAAGGAAAAAAAATATCATTATACCCCTGAGATCTGGAAGAAAGGTGAACCAAAGGTTACGTTCTCCGTTCCCAGCGGCGGAACCATTGAAAGTGTAACAATTGACGGCGGCATTTTTATGGATGCCACGCCCAATGATAATATTTACAAATTATGACGAAGGAAGCAACAAAGGCTTTTAGGGAAGAGTGGATTGAATATGTTTACGGGCTGCAGGACACCATTTGCAAAGCCCTGGAGCAGGAAGACGGCAAAGCTAAATTTAAAGAAGACAGCTGGCAGCGGGGCGAGAATGGAAACGGCGGGGGCGGGCATTCCCGCGTAATGGAGGACGGTGCGGTATTTGAAAAAGCCGGCGTAAATGTATCGGTTGTGTACGGTGGCATAACCGAAAAAATGGTTAAAGTGCTTTTTGCAGCGCTTCCTGATTCAGAAAAAAACCGCGCAGCGGGCGGCACCTGGTTTGCCTGCGGCATCAGCCTGGTATTGCATCCTTTTAATCCGTTTGTGCCCACCACACATGCCAACTGGCGGTATTTTGAAGCACATGATGCTGCTGGAACCGTTATCCGGCGCTGGTTTGGCGGCGGGGCCGATCTGACGCCCTATTATTTATTTGAGGAGGACGTTGTACATTTTCATAGCAGTTTTAAAAAGGCCATCGACCCGTTCGGTCCGCATCTGTATCCCCTGTATAAAAAACAATGCGACGAATACTTTACCAATGCGCACCGCAGTAATGAAATGCGGGGTGTGGGAGGAGTATTTTATGACCACCTGTATTTAAATGATGAAGCCGAAGCGGAACGTTTGTTCAGGTTTCAAAAAGCAAACGGCGCAGCCTTTCTGGATGCCTATCTCCCGATGGTGCGGTTAAGAAAAAATACAAGCTTTGACGCGGTCAATAAAAAATGGCAGGAGATCAGAAGGGGACGATATGTAGAGTTTAACCTGATCCATGATCGCGGCACATTGTTTGGACTAAAAACCAACGGTCGCACGGAAAGTATCTTAATGAGCCTTCCGCCAACCGTGCGCTTTGTTTATAATTACGAGCCCGAGCCGGGTAGTCTGGAAGATAAGTTGTTGCAGGCATGTAAGCATCCGAGGGAATGGGCATAGTTGGAAATCTCTGATTTTTTGACGTCTGATTTTCGATGTTAGATGTAATTTTGGAAACTTGATTTTATAACCTAAATGATAACATTATGACACGAAATGAATTGCAACAAAGAACAAAAAGATTTCATGTGGACATTATTAAGCTTTGTGAAGATTTTCCCAGGAATGCGGCAGGCTTTGAAACAGCAAAACAATTGATTCGGTCTGCTGGAAGTGTTGGGGCAAATTACAGGGCAACGGTAAGAGCAAAATCGAATGCGGATTTTATTTATAAAATAGAGATCGTTTTAGAAGAAGCAGATGAAAGCCATTATTGGCTGGAAGTAGTTAAAGAGGCTGAGTTGATGCGGGGGAGTGAACTGGATCGTTTAACTGATGAGGCGAATCAGCTGACTGCAATATTCGCTGCAACAGATAAAACGGCAAAATGGAACCGGAGCAAATCATAAATCAGACATCAAAAAATCAGAAATAATAAAATTATGTATTTACAACGACGAAACAGGATCACAAGAAGGTCCCCCGCTATAAGAGCATTGGTAGCAGAATCAATATTAATGCCTAACGATTTCATTCTGCCGCTTTTTATTACCGAGGGAAAAGATGTTGTGGAGGAAATAACATCCATGCCGGGATATTTTCGTCGTTCGCTTGATAAAACAGTAGACGAAGTGAAAGACTTATGGAGCATGGGCATTAAATGTGTATTGTTATTTGTTAAGTGTGATGATGCGTTAAAAGACAATACCGGCAGGGAAAGCTGGAACCCGCAGGGGCTGATGCAGCAATCGGTTCATACGATTAAGGATGCGGTTCCGGAAATGATAGTGATGACAGACGTAGCATTGGATCCTTATTCGATATATGGGCATGATGGCATTGTAGATGAAAAAAAAGGGACCATTTTAAATGATGCCACTGTGGAAGCGCTTACAAAGATGAGCCTGTCTCATGCCGCTGCCGGTGCTGATTTTATTGCTCCCAGCGATATGATGGATGGACGTATCGGCGTTTTCAGACAGGCACTCGAGGAAAATAATTTTCCCGATGTAGGCATTATGAGTTATTCCGCCAAGTACGCCAGTTGCTTTTATGGCCCGTTCAGAGACGCACTGGACAGTGCCCCGGGTTTTGGCGATAAAAAAACCTACCAGATGAATTATGCTAATCGCATCGAAGCCATTAATGAAACGTTGCAGGATGTGGAGCAGGGCGCAGATATCGTAATGGTAAAACCGGCGATGGCTTATTTAGATATAATCCGCGAAGTAAAAAATGCAGTTACCGTTCCGGTAAGCGCTTATCATGTAAGTGGCGAATATGCTATGATCAAAGCGGCAGCCGAGAAGGGCTGGCTGGATGAAGAGAAGGCAATTATTGAAAGTCTTACTTCTATTAAAAGAGCAGGTGCGGACCTGATTGCAACTTATTTTGCAAAAGACGCAGTGCGGATATTGAACGGGAAATAAATTAAAAGCAATAGAAGATCTAGATCATATCGGGATACTACTCAACCGGTGTTTTGCAATGATCTTAAAAATGATAGAAAAATGAATTTAGGAACGCTATTTGACCTCTCACGTTTCTCGTTTGTAGATATTCTAAGAATGTTCTCTTTTTAAGTAATGCACAATGAACTATCCCATTTCCATCTCTATCAACAAAAAGAAAACAATTCGCAATTTCGCTGCTTCTGTGCTCATGGTCTTTTTGGGGCTATTGTTTATCATAAAACCTTTTTGGTTTATCCGAAGCGATGATCCGGCGATGATCCGCACCATCGGGTATTTGTGTATTGCCTTTTTCGGGGTCATAGCTGTTTTCTTACTAAAAACACTTTTGAATAAAGCAGAGGGATTGCTGATCAACGAAGAAGGGATCACCGATCAATCCAGTGGCATCGCTGCCGGACGGGTGTTGTGGAAAGATATTAAAAGTATACGAACAGAACTGGTAGCGGCACAGCCCTTTCTGATGCTTGAAGTCGTAAATCCGCTGGAATACCTCCGGGGCCAGAATAATCCCCTGAAGAAAAAAGCAATGGAATTGAATTATCAGCTCTACAAGACACCCATTGGCATTTCCGGTAAATTCCTGGATATTGACTTTGAACAGCTCCGTAAGCTCGTCTTGGCCGGATTTGAAAATTCGAAGACAAAATAGCTGAAGCGTCAGGGAAGGTGCCGGTGTTAGATGATATTTAATGTGTTTCAACGGCCGCACAAAAAAAGGGAGCAAACAAGACTGCTTACTCCGTATTATACATGAGAAATGTTTGTGGTTGGTAGCGGGGTTTACAAATCACCCCTGTTGAACTTTCCTGTTTGCGCCATCGTGCCGTCGGTGTCTACGGTTACGGTGTACATTTTTTGACTGTCGCGCACTACGATTTCATATTCAGTACCCGCTTCATTGGTAATTTCAGTTACACCAAAGATCTCTTTTCCTTCATATTTGTTTTTAACCTTGTATAATATATTTGATGGCAGATTGTTTTCTTTATAATAGCGGATGGTGCGCACCAATTGGCCATTGTTGCTGATGATTACGCGTGCGGTGGCGGCGCCTGAATTAAAACTGGCTTCACTGTAGTTTGGAGTGGCGTTCCATTGCACGTTTTGGGCATCTGCAAAAACCTGGTGGAAGGTTTTCAATACTTTTTCATTAACAGTGGGGTTGGTAACGGGATTGCTGTTGGCAGCCATAGCGTTGAATCCTAAAGCAAGAGCGGCGGTAAGAATAAAGAGTTTCATTTTTTAAAGTTTTTTATTTTGTTGATTGATGATTCAAAAGTAGTGTCAGCAGGTCCCTTTAGTCAATCCCTTTATGGTAAACCGTTCAACAAAAGGGGGTGAACGGCGGATTTTCGGGGGCCAAAAACTTCAACTGCGTTACTTTTAGGTGGTTAATTCGTTTTACATATATAAGTCGGGAGAATTTGTCTTTTGTTACAGTTTGATGTATCAAAGAAATGTTAACACTGATTTACCCGGTTGTACAACCCGTAACCTGCAACCAATATCCATCCCTTACCTTTGTGCCTTCTAAAATGAACGGATTATGAAGTTGGATACTAAAATCATTCACGCCGGGGTAGAGCCGGACCCATCAACCGGGGCGATCATGACCCCGATCTTTCAAACCTCAACCTATGTGCAGTCCGGGCCCAATCAGCACCAGGGGTACGATTATTCCCGTGCGGGGAACCCAACCCGTACGGCCCTTGAGAAATCACTGGCTGCCCTGGAAAATGCAAAACATGGATTAGCGTTCAGCAGCGGTGTGGCTGCAACGGAAACCGTTGTCAAATTGCTGAAACCAGGGGATGAAGTAATTGCAGCCAGCGATATGTATGGGGGTACCTATCGCCTTTTTTCCAAAATATGGGAGGGCTATGGAATAAAATTTATTTACACCGATACCAGCATTGCTGAGAATGTAGCCAATGCCGTTACGACCCAAACAAAACTCATTTGGATTGAAACGCCCACCAATCCATTAATGAATATCACAGATATTGCAGCAGTGGCGGCAATCGCTAAAAAAGCGGGAGCCCTGCTATGTGTGGATAATACATTCGCCTCTCCTTATTTACAAAATCCGATCGACCTGGGGGCCGATATTGTCATGCATTCCGCCACCAAGTACCTGGGAGGGCATAGCGATGTGGTAATGGGCGCCCTGATGTTTAACAGCGATGCCCTGCTTGAAAAACTGTTCTTTATTCAAAAAAGCAGCGGTGCCGTTCCGGGGCCCATGGATTGCTTTTTAGTTTTGAGAGGCATTAAAACCTTGCACGTGCGCATGCAGCGCCACTGTGAGAACGGGAAACAGGTAGCGGCATTTTTAGTAGCCAACGAAAAAGTAAAAAAAGTATACTGGTGCGGTTTTGAAGACGCGCCGGGCTATGCGATTGCAAAAAAACAAATGCGCGATTTTGGCGGAATGATGAGCTTTGAACTAAAAGATGATTCAGTTGAGGCCGCTACAAAAGTATTAACGTCTACCAAACTCATAGCCCTGGCCGAAAGCCTGGGCGGGGTAGAATCGCTGATCAATCATCCTGCAACAATGACGCATGCTTCCATCCCGCGCGAAGAGCGCATTAAAAATGGTTTGAGCGATTCCCTTATCCGCCTGAGCATCGGCATTGAGGATGTAGCCGACCTGGTTGAAGATCTGCGCCAGGCCATTGGTTAAACAATAAAAACCAACTATATTGCGCCAGATTGGTCAATTAAAGCGCAATTTATGAGCAGGGAACTAACGGAGGCAGAACAAAAAGAATTATTTCAGACGATTCTTCAGATCAATAACAGTTATCTCGATTGGGAAAAAGTGCAGCACATGACCCTGCAGCCCGCCTGCCTTACCAATGAAGCCATTTGGAAGGCTGCATTAACGGCAAGAGCGCAGGGCGCTACCAGAGAAGTACAGATGGGAAATGTTACCTTGACCTGGTCGGTTCCCAATGATACCGAACAGATCCTGCACGACCTGGATGTGCAGGTGGCAGGTGGTAAAAGCATCGGGGAAGTGATGGATCCCAAAAATGACCACCGGTATATTATAAATGCGCTGATCGATGAAACGATGGCCTCCGCCCAGCTGGCTGGCTTTACGGTCACCAAAAAAATGGTAAAAGAATTGTTACTTAAAAAAAAGCCGGCTGCAAATAACACGGAACAAACCCTCGTTAATCTTTATAAATGTTTGCAAAAAGTAAAGGAATGGAGTAATGATGCGGTTACAGAAGCAAAGCTCCAGGAGTTGCACCAACTGTTAACAAGGGATACGATCAAATTAAAAGGGATCGGCCGTTATCGCACCAACAATAAATTTGATGGAGCGAATATTGAAGGACCAACCTATAAAGCTGCAGACGCAAAAAAGTTAAAAGCCCACATGCAATGGCTGGAAACATTTATTAATGAAAACAAAAGCCCTTTTTACATTCACCCGCTCCTCAAGGCCTGTATTATCGAATACCTCATCACGTCTTTGCGGCCTTTTAAAGATGCTAACGGCCGCCTGGCGCGTTTGGTCCGCTACTGGTATTTATTAAAACAGGGCTATTGGGTGTTGGAGTACATGCCCGTGTCCAATGTCATTATCAAGCTCAAACCACAATACCACAAATCTTTTGCACAGGTGCAGGCAAATGAGGACCTGGGCTATTTTATTCATTTCATCCTGCAGTCTGTAAGGATGAGCTATCGTTCCTTAAAAGACGGGTTGCAACGCACCAACCGGGAAAAGGAACAAAATCCCTTTGTGAAGATCGAAGGGCTCAATAACCGGCAGGCTGCAGCGTTGCAATGGATCAAAGAGGATGGGGAAAAGATCATCACCATACGGGAACTGCGTTCCGGCTTTGGTGTATCTAAGGAAACCGCGCGTACGGACCTCACGACATTGACTGAAACCGGCTGGCTGAAATTTTATCATTTGAATAAAAAGACCTACGCATTTGTGAAGGGCGACCATTTTGATGCGCAACTACAAAATCTTGTGCCAAATGAATTGAATAGATAGCCTAAAACGTTCTGGTATAATGCCGATGTTATAGCCGTTTAGGCCAATGCAGTTGGACTATTACGGATATACAATCGGCATAAATTTGTAACTTTGAGCTATGGGTACAATAAAAGCTGATAGTATCACTGATATAGATCAATTGGATCCCAATAAGAAATACTCCTATGCGGATTATTTAAAATGGCAGTTCGACGAATATGTGGAACTGATCAAAGGGAAGCTATTTAAAAAAATGTCTCCCGCGCCAGCCCGTGAGCATCAGCGGATTGTTATGACCGTTAGCGGTGAAATAAGTCTGTACTTAAAAGGGAAGTCCTGCGATGTATACCCTGCACCTTTTGATGTGCGCTTTCCCTCTTCCGGACCGGCGGCAGATGAAAAAACATACACCGTAGTACAACCAGACATCAGCGTTATTTGCGATCCTTCCAAATTAGATGAGCGGGGTTGCGTGGGTGCTCCGGATATGATCGTTGAAGTAGTGTCAAGAGGAACGGCAATACGCGACTGGAATTTTAAATATAACCTGTACCAGGAAACCGGGGTAAAAGAATACTGGATTATAGAACCGGTAGACCGCTCCCTAACGATATTTATATTAACGGAGGAAAATAAATACCTGCAAACAGCTGTGTATGCCGAAGAAGCCGATATTCCGGTGTCAGTTTTACCCGGGTTCTCTATAAAATGGAGCGATATTTTTCGCAAATAATGATCAGCAAGACCCTTCGGGATTTTTTAAACGCCAAGGCCGCTTACTATGAACAACCGGCGTTTATTGCAGACGATCCCATCTCGATCCCGCACCAGTTCTCCAAAAAACAGGATATAGAAATAGCCGGTTTCTTTGCGGCCATACTGGCCTGGGGCAACCGCAAGAGCATTATCAATTCCTGTGGGCGCCTGTTACAATTGATGGACCATGCACCCTATGATTTTGTACTGAATTTTGAAGAACAGGACCTGGAGCCCTTCCTGAAATTTGTGCACCGCACGTTTAACGCGGTAGACCTGTTTCATTTCCTGGATGTGTTGCAATATCATTATAAGATAAAAAAACAAGCGTCATTTGAAACAGCGTTCAGCGATCACCTGGCTCCGGGCGATGCATCTGTCGAAAAAGCATTGATCGGCTTTCACAATTATTTTTTTGATGCGAAGGTTTTTCCGCATCTGCCCAGGCGCACTCAAAAGCATATTGCCACTCCCGAACGTAAATCGGCCTGCAAACGGCTGAATATGTATTTGCGCTGGATGGTGCGCAACAATGCCAACGGAGTCGATTTTGGTTTATGGAAAACCATCCGGCCGCATCAGTTAATATGCCCGCTGGATCTGCATGTGGCCCGAGTAGCGCGTCACTTTAATTTGTTGGATCGGACCAATAATGACTGGAAGGCAGCAACCGATCTTACGGAGCACCTGAAAACACTGGACGCCAAAGATCCCTGTAAGTATGACTTCGCGCTATTCGGATTAGGGGTGATTGAAAAGTTTTGATTGATCAGCGTCAATTTAGATGTAAAAGGAACGTTAAACACCCCATTGCGTTGTGTAACTCAGAAAAGAGAATCATCTTTAAAACAAATCAGAAACCTTATTTATGAATTATTCTTTAAAATTTAATTGTATGAAAAAAGTATTCGCATTACTATTATTATCGTTTGTTGTTTTTGGAACTGTAAAGGCTCAGACAGCAGATTTACGAAGAAAAATAACCGTGAGCGGCTCGGCCGAAACCGAAGTAACGCCTGATATTATTTATGTAAGTATTTCACTGAAAGAATACCTGGATAATGGCAAAAGGAAAGTAGAGATCGGCACACTGGAAAACCAATTGTTTGATGCCGTGAAGAAAGCGGGCATTGCAAAAGAAAATCTGACCATCAGCAATATCAATAGCTGGCAGAATACAACCGGGAAAAAGAAGAGCCCCGATTTCCTGGCCAGCAAACAATACCTGTTAAAAGTTAATGACCTCAATAAACTGGAACAGATCCTGGGAGACATTGATGCAAAAGGTATTCAGAGCACCGGTATTCAGAGCTATGATTATTCCAAAATGGATCAGTTGAAAAAAGATCTGAAGATCAAAGCCTTAAAAGCTGCACGGGAAAAAGCCGCCTATATGGTGGAAGCACTGGGTGGCAAACTGGGTGATGTATTAGAGATCCAGGATGGCGGTGATAGCCCGATGCAACCTGTTGTGTACCGCGCTTATGCGATGAAAGCCGATTCAGAAGCCGCTGGCGGCGCGGATCTGGACTTTAAGAAAATAAAATTAAACTTTACGGTAAACACCGTTTTTGAGATCAAATAGGATTTAAGAACGATGGATGAAAAAAGAGGCGGTCTCGAAAGTTCGTGACAGCCTCTTTTTATTGCAAGTGATTTTACAGTAAACTAATGTTAAGTTGGGTATATAATGTTTGACGCCACAAAGACACGAAGGCGCAAAGAATAATAAATTTAGAGGCGTAGTGCCTTTGTGGCCTGATAAAATGTGCTTGACATAGCATTAGATCTTCCCAACCATTTTAGCTGGCACTACCCACTCGTCAAATTCTTTTTCGGTAAGGTAGCCCAGTTTTACCGCCATTTGCTTCAGCGTTGTATTTTCTTTATGCGCTTTTTGGGCGATCTCTGCAGCTTTGTAATAGCCGATCTTCGTATTCAGCGCGGTTACCAGCATCAGTGAATTGTCCAGGTGCTTTTTAATATTTTCTTTGATGGGCTCAATACCTGTGGCACATTTATTATTAAAAGATACGCAACCTTCCCCGATCAGCCGCGCGCTGTGCAGAAAGTTATAGATCATCATCGGTTTAAACACGTTCAGCTCAAAATGGCCGGTGGCGCCGCCCACGTTGATGGCTACATCATTCCCCAATACCTGTGCAGCAATCATTGTGAGGGCTTCGCATTGCGTGGGATTTACCTTGCCGGGCATAATGGATGAGCCGGGCTCATTGTCCGGAATATGGATCTCGCCAATACCACTGCGCGGACCAGAAGACAACATACGTATGTCATTCGCGATCTTCATCAGGCTTACAGCAATTGTTTTTAACGCGCCATGTGCTTCCACAATTGCGTCATGCGCAGCCAGCGCTTCAAATTTATTTTCAGCGGTTTTAAACGGCAGTTTCGTCAGCCTTGCTATTTCTGCCGCTACATTCTTTGCATAATCAGGAGGGGTGTTAATACCCGTGCCCACTGCGGTTCCGCCCAAAGCCAGCTCCGACAAATGTGGCAGCGTATTTTTTATGGCTTTCAAACCATGGTTCAGCTGAGAAACATATCCGCTTATTTCCTGTCCCAGGGTAAGTGGCGTGGCATCCATAAAATGGGTGCGGCCAATTTTTACCACTTTCATAAATTGCCTGCTTTTCTTTTGCAGGGTGTCCCGCAGTTTCTCAATGCCGGGGATGGTAACTTCTACCAGTATTTTGTAAGCGGCAATGTGCATGGCTGTTGGAAAGGTATCATTACTGCTCTGCGATTTATTAACGTCATCGTTAGGATGCAGTACCTTTTCTTTGTCGGTTAGTTTTCCTCCGTTCAGCACATGTCCTCTGTAGGCAACCACCTCGTTCACATTCATATTGCTTTGCGTGCCGCTGCCTGTTTGCCATACCACCAGCGGGAAACTATCGTCCAGCTTGCCTTCCAGGATTTCATCGCAAACCTTCCCGATCAAAACAGCCTTTTTCTTTTCAAGTACTTTGGCTTTATTATTGGTATTGGCCGCTGCTTTTTTTAAATAGGCAAAGGCCCGGATGATCTCTTTGGGCATTCGGTTAATATCGGTAGCAATCCGGAAATTTTCAACAGAGCGTTCGGTTTGGGCGCCATAGAGCGCATCTGCGGGTACTTTTACCTCACCCATCGTGTCTTTTTCAATTCTGTAGTCCATATTCTTGTTTTTTTGTAGCTATTAGGAGCACAAAGGTATCATTAATAAACATTCATTACCTTCAATCCGGATTTTGTTTCGGAGTGAATACATGAACGCATTAAAGACGTCTAATATTCAGGTCTGAATTGAAAATTTACTTAAATCTGTGTCATGAAAAACATGAAATGGTATATGGTGCTGGCGGTGTTACTGGCGCCGGTACTGCTGTTCGCGCAGCAAAGGCTGTATTATTTCCAGGACCCGAGAACCGGGTTATTAGGTGTAAAAGATCAGGCCGGGACGGTTGTTATTGAGGCAAGGGGGCATCTATACCGGGATCTTGACGCCGGCAAGCCGATTGCAGATTCGCTCATCAACCTTCTGGACGTGCGGCACCGCCGGGACAGCACCGCTGCTGTTGCGTTCGGAAGCACTTATGACCGCAGGGGTAATTTTAAATTTCATCCGATGGCGTTCGATAACGGGCCGGACTATTTCGTAGAAGGCCTGTCCCGTTGTGTAGATAATGGAAAAGTTGGTTTTGTAAATCTTCAGGGAACGGTAGTGATCGACCCGCAATGGGATTGGATGTCGCCCTTTAATTATGGTTACGCATCGGGATGTAATAACTGTTACCTGGATCGCGGAACAGATCCTGAACATGCGTCGATTGCACTGGCGCCCGGCGGCGAAAAAATTTATATTAACCGGCAGGGGCAGCCGGTACAACTGATGACCCATCGTCAGTCTGATAAAGACCTGCCCATTGACGGGGGCTTTCTGCCGTACCCGTTTCATTACTCCGCTTCTGAGCAAAGTATTGTGGACAGTTTGAATGCGATGGAGGCGGTGTCAAAAATTTATGCTGCGTATTTACCCAAACCGGTAACCGGAAAGGAAGGACAATTACATTTTGAGATTTTGGAAGCGCCTACAGCGGCCGAGCCCTATTACCAGATACAGGGATTTACCTATGATGATATGCGGGGAGTAGATCAGTTTTTATTTTTCAGAGACCGTGCCGGGCGGCTTTATCACCCCGGACCTGGGGGCCGGCTGATTCCGTTGAATAACTGGCTGAAAGCATCGCTTCAGAACTGCGGCCGTTATTTTAATCAGCACCGTAACGCCCCCAACCGGTTCAATGTAAACCAATACCTGAAAGGATTATAAGCCTTTAAAGACCGCTTTCCGTTTTTCCAGGAAGGCCGCGATGCCTTCTTTTGCGTCTTCGGTAACGATCAGTTCCCCAAAGCTTTGGGCCTCTTTTTTGTACCCGGCTGTTCCGTTTGCATCAGCGAGGTTCGCGGCGGCAATACAACCCGCCACGGCTAACGGGGCTTTTGTATTGATAACGGCCAGCAACGATTTTGCTTTGATCAGCAGTTCGGGCTGGGGAACCACATGGTTTACCAGCCCGTATTGGAATGCGGTAACCGCATCGATCATATTCCCCGTCAGCAGCAGCTCCAGTGCGCGGCCTTTACCGATGAGCCGCGTCAGCCGCTGGGTGCCGCCGTAGCCCGGCAATAGTCCAAGGTTCACTTCGGGTTGCCCGAACTTTGCATTTTCGCTGGCAACGCGGAAATGGCAGGCCAGCGCCAGTTCACAGCCGCCACCCAATGCAAATCCATTTACCGCAGCGATGATCGGCTTGCCGGAATTTTCGATTTTTGAAAACAAGCGTTGGCCTTTTTCTGAAAGGGCTTGCCCGCTCCGGGCATCCAGGGTGGTGAATTCAGCAATATCGGCGCCGGCAATAAAAGCTTTTTCACCGCTCCCGGTAATAATTGCCGACTTTAAAGCGTTGTTTACAATAAAGTCATCAATAACCTGTTCCAGTTCGCTTAAGACCATCTGATTTAAGGCATTGAGCTTTTCAGGCCGGTTTATTGTTATAAGCAGAAGGGCTTCTTCTATACTGGTAGTAAGGGTCTGGTAACTCATATGGATCATTTTTACAAACCTACTGGAAATTTTTTGTTCAGGATAAATACGATCTGTCGCTGCAATCTGTGAAAACCCGCGGAATCTGTAAGCCGGAATTCCACCCTAATTTGGTATATTTATATAAACCGTTAAACCATAAGGGTAAATTAAAGTCAACTATAAAAAACAGCGCAATGGCGGCTTCCAATCAAAAAAAGAATCAGCATCTGTTATGGCGTGCCGGTTTCGGGCCGGCGGTAGAGCAGCTGCAGGAGCTGGCAAAATACACTCCGCAGGAATATTACCAGGCATTGGTAACGGCTTCAAATAAAAAGCCCGGATACATCAATATTGCAAGCGATGATTTATTGGAGCTGTATGAAGCTTCGCTGGACCCTGCAAAAAGAGCCAAACTTACAGAGGACGACCGCAAGATCCTGAACCGAAAACAGCAGCAAAGCGTTAAAGATCTCAATTTATACTGGTTAAAGGAATTGATTGCCAGCGACGCCCAGTTGCGTGAAAAAATGGCCTTTTTCTGGCATGGACATTTTGCCTGTCAGAATGGGAATTTATTCTATAACCAATTGTTTCTGCAAGCGTTGCGCGAGAATGCCCTGGGAAACTTCCGGACCCTTTTGAAAGAAGTCTCCAAATCCGCCTCTATGCTGTATTTTCTTAACAACCAGCAAAACCGGAAAGGGCACCCCAATGAAAACTTTGCGCGGGAGGTGATGGAGCTATTCACCCTGGGACGCGGGCATTATACGGAAACGGATATTAAAGAAGGAGCGCGGGCCTTTACGGGCTGGACCGCCAACGCCAGGGGCGAATTTAATTTTGCAAAGAACCAGCATGACGATGGCGTAAAAAATTTCCTCGGTAAGAAAGGTAATTTTAATGGAGATGAAGTGCTGGATATTATTGTTGATAATCCGCAGACGGCCCGGTTCATAACCGAAAAGATCTATAAGTTTTTTGTAAACGAAAACGTTGATAAAAATATCGTTCAGTCCTTATCCGATTCGTTTTATAAAGACTACGACATTGGTAATCTGATGGCGCAGATCTTTACAGCGAACTGGTTTTATGATGAAAAAAATATTGGGGCGCGCATCAAATCGCCCATTGAATTATTAGCCGGTATTCAGCGCATGGTGCCGATGCAGCTGGATAACGATAATGCTTTAATGAACCTGCAACGCATCCTGGGCCAGCAATTGCTTTATCCACCCAATGTGGCCGGATGGCCGGGAGGCAGATCCTGGATCGATAGCAGTACGCTGATGATGCGGCTGCGCATTCCGCAATTGTTTAACGATAAGGATCTGCTGAACGTAAATCCCAAGCCGAATGATGATATTATGATGGGGCGCAAAGCGGATGGCATGGCAAATATTCCGGGCGCAAAACCGCCGGTTAAAAAACAACCGGCAAAACCCAATCCAGGAGCAGGTTTGATCAATGCCAAAATAGATTGGGCCCAATATGTGGCGAAATTTGAAAAGACAAAACGGGAGGCCATTTTCCCGGCTATTTCTGATTATTTATTCCAGGTAAATGCTGTAAATGTGGACCAGGTGGCGGCTAAATATATTGATGCCTCCGACAGAGACGCTTATATTCGCTCGGTTACCATACAGCTCATGAGCACACCCGAATATCAAATGTGTTAAACCACGATCCATGAACAAGAAAAGCGCATCGTTCCTCAGTAAAAAATATTCCGGTTTTGGCCCTTTGATCCGGCGTAAAGAATTTTTGCAAATAAGTTCTTTTGCCACGGCGGCCATGATGATGCCCAAGTTTTTAAAAGCGCTGGAAAATAATACAGCCGTGCCCCCGGGCAATAAAGTGGTGGTGGTATTGCAGCTAAGTGGTGGTAACGATGGGCTCAATACGGTGATCCCCGTGCGCAATGATATTTATTATAAATCAAGACCAGGCATTGGTGTGCAAAAGGACAAAACCCTTTCGCTTACAGATGAAGTAAGCCTGCATCCTTCACTGGTTGCGCTGAAAGCTTTGTACGATGAAGGCAACCTTGCCATTTTGAATAATGTGGGGTATCCCAACCCCGATCGTTCCCATTTCAGAAGCATGGACATCTGGCATTCTGCAAGCCAGTCCAATGAATTTTGGAGTAACGGATGGATCGGGCGTTATTTAGATGCGCAATGTAAAGGTTGCGATAAACCCACCCAAGCTCTTGAAGTTGATGATGTGCTCAGCCTGGCGTTAAAAGGAGCACAGAACAATGGCCTTGCTGTAAAGGACCCCGGCCGTCTCTTTGGAACCTCCAATGAAAAGTACTTCCGTGATATCGATAAAAATTTTCATGACGATCATCATGACGAAAAACCGGTGGATTACCTGTATAAAACCTTATCAGAGACCTTATCTTCTGCTGATTATATTTTTAAACAAAGCAAGCTGCATCCCACTTCCGGTACCTATCCCAATACTCAATTGGGAAGCGGTTTAAAGACCATTGCATCGCTTATCTTTTCAGAGATCAATACCAAAGTGTATTATATATCACTGGGAAGCTTTGACACGCATGTAGGCCAGGAAGCCCAGCAATCGCGCCTTTTTACACAATTGAGCGACGCCGTTAAAGCGTTTACCGACGATCTGAAAAAGAATGGCCGTATGGAAGATGTGCTGTTATTTACGTTCTCAGAATTTGGTCGCCGGGTAGCGCAGAATGCCAGCAATGGCACTGATCATGGTACGGCCAATAATATGTTTTTAATAAGTGGTGGGCTGAAACAAAAAGGACTTTTAAATGCCATGCCGAACCTGGAAGATCTGAACCAGGGAGACTTAAAATATAATATCGACTTTAAGAACGTATATGCTACGGTATTGGAAAAATGGCTGGCCGCCGATTCCGGTAAAATATTAAAAGCTAATTACGCTACTATGGACTTTATTTAATGGGATTGTTTCAAAAGTTCGGAAACAAAACCTCAATATAAATAAGAAACCCTGCATCCCAAATAGGTGCAGGGTTTCTTATAACTGCTTTTTAAAACTAGTGATCTGTTAATTGCAACATGGCGGGTAATATCGAGAGACGTGAAACCATAAACGCGAGCTATTCACTTTTGACATTTCACGATTCACTTAACACTAAATGCTTTCTGCCTTTATGTTCTGGGATTCATCGTGCACATAGTCTTCCAGTTCATCGGCCTTATCTTCAAACCGGTTGGCGATATTGTCGATAAAATCTGCGAACTGATCTTTAAGGTCGTTTCCTTTATCGGCAATCCTCCGGCGGGTAGTAGTGCCTTTTTCCGGGGCATATAAAATTCCAACCAAAAGGCCAAGGGCAAAGCCGGTAACTAGCTTATTCATAATAATTATTTTTAGGGGTTAAACTTATAGTTGTTATACTAAAGGTACACAAATAACTGTGCCAAAAAAGTTAATCCCTGTAGGCCCTTCCGGTTAATTGTAAAAATAATCCCTCCAGATCTTCCTGATGATGTATATCCATCAGCGATTGTAAAGTGCCCTGGCTGATGATGCTGCCGCCATCGATCAGCGCAATTTCGGTGCAAAGATCTTCGGCTTCCTTTAATTGATGCGAGGTGTAGACCAATGTGGTTCCTTCTTTATTGATCTCTTTTAAAAAGGCAATGATCGCATTGCGCGATTGCACGTCAACACCCACAGTAGGTTCGTCCAGAAATAAAACCGAAGGGCGGTTCATGACGCCGATGGCAAGGTTGATCCGGCGTTTCATACCCCCTGAAAATTCTTTTAAGAGTTTATCCGCTACAGAACTTAATCCCATCACTTTTAAAAGTTGCGCAGTTCGTTCCTTTATTGCTGTTCTTTTTAATCCATACCAGGCACCGAAAAATTCAAGATTTTCTACCGGGGTTAATTCTTCGTAAAAAGAAAAATCCTGCGGCACAAAGCCGATATTGTTTTTTACAAAGTCGGTATTGTTTTTTATTTCGGTATCAAATAATTTTATCGACCCGGAACGGTAGGGCAGCAGCCCTGTCATCAAATTCATTAAAGTGGTTTTCCCGGCTCCATTGGGCCCAAACAGGCCAAAGCGGCTTCCCTCTTTTACTTCAAGCGCAAGGTGTTGTATCACCGGCTGCCCGCCGGAGCGGTAGCTATAACTCAGATCCTTTATGATCAGTGCCTGCTGTTCGTTCATTGCCTATAAAGCTTACTCTTCGGAGCTGATTTCACCTTGCGTTGCGATCTGGTCCAATACATCATAAAATTCCTGACCATATTTTCTTACCAGTGGTTCTTTTAAAAATTTATATACCGGTACCTGCAGGGACGCTCCTAAACTACATGCAGGGCTGCACAATCTTTTCCGCGGTTCATAATTCAATCGTTCATAATCGCCGTGTTTGCCTTCATAGGCGATGATGGGGTAAAGATGGCAGCTGATGGGCTTTTTCCAGGAGATCTTGCCTTCATTATAAGCCTGTTCAAAGGCGCATTTGATCAGCCCATCGGGTTCCCGGTAGGCATAAACACAAATTTCATTATCACTCGGAAGTGTAGGTGTTACCCACCCAAATTCTTCATCGTACTGATATTTCCCTTTCTTTTCGATTTGTTTGATGGCCGCTTTGGTAAGATAGGGTTTGATGGTGGGATAGTGCTCGTTTACCAGGTCAAGTTCTTCCTTTGTAAGCGGTGCGCCGGCATCTCCCTCCTCGCAACAGCCGCCCTTGCATTTGGAAAGATCACAAACAAAAGCACGCTCTACTACATCATCGCTTATTAATTTATTTTCAATTATGATCACTTCATATTTTTTTTAAGAGGTTGTCTCAATAATAATATCGGCCGGGATGGCGTTGAGAAGGTAGCCTCGTATTTTTTTAATGTTTAAGTTCGTTGTACTAATTCCCCGTAAGCGTAAGTGTAACCTTGGCGGTCTTCACCCGGTTTTTTTCCGTTTCCATAACAGTAAAAGCAAAATCACCGGTTTTTACAACATCCCCGGCGTGGGGAAGTTCTCCGGAAAGTTCGTTAATTAACCCCCCTAGTGATTCACTGTCGCCCCGCACGGCATCGAAAGTCTCAATGGGCAGTTTCATGGCCTTGCACATGTCGTGCAGCATCGTGCGCCCTTCAAAA
>JAGIAQ010000036.1:33723-36846 GCA_017744795.1 Niabella sp.
ATTCTATTAATCATCAGGTCATCGTCATCAAATTCATCCTTGATCTCGCCAATTACTTCTTCAATAATATCCTCCATGGTAACAATGCCGCTGGTGCCGCCAAATTCGTCCACAACAACGGCAAAATGAATATGCCGCTTTTGAAAATCGAGCAGCAGGTCCTCAATCAATTTTGTTTCAGGCACAAAATAAGGCGGTCGTATTTTTACATGCCAGTCGCTTAATGCAGCTTTATCGTCAAGGTAAGGGATGAGGTCCTTTGTATTTAATACGCCGGCAATTTCATCCAGACTTCCTTTATAAACCGGAAGCCGGGAATAATGCAGGCGCTCTACTTTTTTTATAAGGGCTTCAAAAGAGGTATTGTACTCCACTCCGCTTACATACAGCCGGCTGCGCATTACTTTTTTTACAGAGATCTTACCGAATTTAACGATCCCCTTCATGATGTTTTTTTCCTCAGGAGATATTTCATCCGTTTGCACTTCAATGGCTTCATCCAGTTGCTGGCTGTTGGTTTCCTCCGCTTTGTTAGCGCCCACGGTACGGCCAAAACCATCAGCCACGGCTACCGTCCACCGGCTGATGCGGCGCAGCAGCAAATAAATCGCTTCAACGATCATGATCAGTACCGGCCATTCAAAAGCAAAACGCAGGTTATTTTGAGCAGCCCATACCCGCGGAAATATTTCCACCAAAAACAATACAGAAAACGCGATGATCGCAAACTTTAAAAAGATGCCCATCGTGGTATCCAGGTATTTTGCCGGAACGTAGTAGCTGATCAGGTAATTGGTAAGCACAATGATGCAAATGTTTACCAGTGTTTTTGCAATCAGCATCGAAGCAAAAACCTCCTTGGGCTCCTCCAACAGGTTCAGGATCCTTTTTGCAGAGGATTGCTGCTTGGTTTTTAAAACATCAATATCCTTTTCATCCAAAGAAAATATAGCAGCCTGTGAACCGGAAATAGAAAAGGAGATGATTACCAGCAAGGCCAGAGCAACCGCCAGAAAAGTAGCATTTTGAATGCCCACAGGCAATTGTCCCTGCGCCACATCCGAAAGAATAAATACGGTAGACAAATGTTCCAAAATCTTAGTTTTCGTAAACGGATCTTTAAAAGTTGGACTGCTTAAAAGGGATGCAGATCAAATCCCTCAATGCCGGGTTGCTCATCCGGCGAGGGGGTGCCTTCTGCTTTTTTATCAAGCATAATGAGGTTCTCTCCTACCACTTCTGTTACATATTTTTTTACACCGTCCTTGTCCTCCCAGCTGCGGGTTCTTAAACGGCCTTCAATATAGACCAGGCTTGATTTATGTAAAAACTTTTGAGCCAGCTCCGCCAGGCCGCGCCACAGCACAACGGTGTGCCATTCGGTTTGGGAAATCAGTTTACCTGTCCGGTCTTTGAAGGTCTCTGTTGTAGCCAGCGGAAATTTTGCAACCGCAATATTACCTTCCAGTGTTTGTACATCGGGGTCTTTTCCTAAATTTCCAATCAGCATAACTCTGTTAACTCCTCTCATAGTATATATTTCCTGTTTAATTTGACAAAGGTTCACACAAAAATCCAACTAAAAGTAATTTTTTTGAGCGGATAAACAAAAAATTATAGCTGCTTTAAATACTGCGTAATGGTTTTGGGAAAGGGCAGGGTCTTTAACGTCTCTTTGGACACCCATTGGTAGGATTGCAGCGCGGTGGGCTTGTGGTTTGCTTTGCAGGAAATGAATACCGATTTTATGATCTGGTGACTTAGTTTTTGAGAAAAAACAGGGCTGATCTGCATAGAGGCTCCTTTATCGATCCATCCTTTTTTAATGCCTTTGTTTACAACGGCTTCTGCGGTCAGTTCAGCTGCAGTCTCCATCATGGGAAACTCGTATAAATGCTGCCAGATATCTTTTTCCAGCCGCTCCTGAACGGGAACCGTGTTGCGATGGATGGGAATCAGATAATAAAAATAGCGGGTGCGGACGGCAATTTTTTTACTTTTTACCGGCAAGCTGGTAATAAGATCTTTTTTGAAAGCGACGCAATGCTTTTGAAAAGGGCATTGTGCGCAAAGCGGTGCCACCGGTTTACAAACGGTGGCACCAAAATCCATAATAGCTTGATTATAAATGCCCGGTTCTTGTTTGTTCAGCAGTTTTTCAGCTAGTGCCGAAAATAATTTTTTGCCGGCAGGTGTGTCGATCGGTTCTCCAATGCCAAAGATCCGCGACAGTACTCTGAAAACATTGCCATCCAGCACCGCATGGGGCAGGTTGAATGCGAAAGAGGCGATGGCCGCTGCCGTATAGGGCCCGATGCCTTTTAAATTTAATATTGATTCATACGTATCCGGAAAGACGCCATGCTTTTGGGTGCTTATTTCTTTTGCAGTGAAAATCAGGTTTTTACAGCGGGAATAATAGCCCAGCCCTTCCCAAAGTTTAAAAACTGATTTTTCAGTGGCATTGGCCAGGTCATCTATAGTGGGGTAATTTTTTATAAAATTCTTGTAATAGTTCAATCCCTGCTCCACGCGGGTTTGCTGAAGGATTACTTCACTCAGCCATATTTTATACGGATCCTTTTGCCCTTTCCAGGGCATTTGCCGGGTGTTTTCTGTTTGGTTCCATAGCGCCAGAATTTGTTGAAAATTATTGTTATTCAATGATTTCTCAATTTATTTTCGTAAATTACTTCAAAAATCCTCAATTTTATAAAAATTGGATTAATAATTGATTGTAAGTTATTTATTAAAGTTTTGCACACTTCTTGCTATAACTTTGCAAGGCAACAGGCATTGAATTATTTTAATATTAAAAACTATGCGAAAAGCGGATTTAGTAAACAAGATTTCAGATAAAACGGGTATTCCGAAAGTGGACGTGCTCGTTACTTTGGAAAACATGTTTAAAGAAGTTAAGGACACGCTGGCTTCCGGTGAGAATATCTATATCCGGGGGTTTGGTAGTTTTATTACCAAAAAAAGGGCTGCTAAGATCGGTAGAAACATCAAAAAAAATGTAGCCGTGCACATCCCGGAGCACTACATTCCTGCATTTAAGCCTGCGAAAGAATTCACAGCCGAGGTAAAAAAACTGGTGGAACCAAAGCCTGATCAAGGCCT
>JAGIAQ010000037.1 GCA_017744795.1 Niabella sp.
TGGTAGATGTTTTTTAGCAGCTTATATTTGCTTAAACGTATAAGCTTTTCATTGATTGTTTATTAAAAATTGTCTGTATGAAAAAAGTTGGATTACTGGTCCTGTCTGCATTAATCATTTATTCAGGATATGCACAACAGGGAAAATTTAATGGACTGGATATGAATCTCGGAAACCTGTCGAGACTCTCAGATGCCAAAACCCGTTCTATCAGCCCCGAAAATCTTACCGGCGAAAAGGGCCGGGGCGGTATGGCCGATCCGGCAACAGATAAGGGCAAGCGCAATGTAGCCAATGCCGCCAATGCTGCCCGCGATCTCGGCAAGGGGTGGAAAGTAAACCCTTTTATCATTATTCAACCCGGCGAAACTTTTACTATGGCTGATATTGAGGGACCCGGCGCTGTACAGCATATCTGGATGACCCCAACGGGAAATTTTAGCTTTTCTATTTTTAGAATCTATTACGATGGTGAGGCTGATCCATCAGTAGAAAGCCCCGTTGGGCCGTTCTTTGGTATTGCCTGGAATGAATTTTCTCCGTTGAACTCACTTCCAATTACGGTGAATCCCGGGAGTGCTTTTAACAGTTACTGGAAAATGCCGTTCAGGAAAAAATGTAAGATCACGATGCAGAATATAGACAGTCAGCCCATGACTTTATATTATCAGGTAGACTATACGCTAACCGATGTTGGTAACGATGAAGCCTATTTTCACGCACAATACCGGCGCAGCAAACCCGACGCTAATTCTGTACACACCATCCTGGACGGCGTAAAAGGTAAGGGCCAGTATGTGGGTACGTTCATGGGTGTAGGCGTTAATAATAATGGCTGGTGGGGTGAGGGCGAGATCAAGTTTTTTATGGACGGGGATAAGGACTATGCAACTATTGTAGGCACAGGAACGGAAGATTATTTTTGCGGATCTTATAATTTTGAAAACAGGCGTACGCATCAGTACCAGGAATTTTCTACGGCCTACACCGGGCTGCACCAGGTGCTGAAACCGGATGGATTATACGGATCGCAACAGCGGTTTGGCATGTACCGCTGGCATATAATGGATCCTATTCGTTTTGAGGATGACCTGAAAGTAACGATCCAGGATCTGGGCTGGAAGTCGGGCGGACGCTATTTACCGCAGCATTCTGATATCATTACAGTGGCGTATTGGTACCAAACGGAGCCGCATAAAAAATTCCCGAAACTTCCCGAAGCGGAAGTGTTGGAAGTGAATTAGTCAATAGTTAATAGTCCATAGCTCATGGTTCATAGTTGTCCAAATACTTTATACTAATACTCCGTTCTTAAGAAAATACGAACACATGAAATTAAAAAACTTACTCACGGTTATAGCTGCCGTTGCTGTGCTGATGTCTTGCAACGATGAAGGTAAACGGTCGTCCGGAACCGCATCCGACTCAACAAAAACAAATACGGACATGAATAACCATGCACAAGGAAGCTTTGGCTACGATGTAAATTTTTTGCAGCAGCAGGACAGTGGATTGATCATATTGAAAAGCGCAGACCAATCCAGCCAGGTAATTGTTTCGCCGAAATACCAGGCAAAGGTTTTTACTTCATCAGCAGATGGTAATAATGGCAAAAGCTTTGGCTGGGTAAACTATAAGGCATTCAGTGGCCCAGTTGATGCGCATATGAATGCTTATGGAGGAGAAGACCGTCTGTGGCTGGGGCCCGAGGGCGGCGTTTTTTCACTTTACTTTAAACCGGGCACAAAAATGGAATTTGCCAATTGGAAAACGCCAGCCCCGATCGATACCGAAGCCTGGACGGTAGAACGTTCGGATACCTCAGCTGTTACCCTTGGAAGGGATATGAATCTGCTGAATTATGCAGGAACGCAATTGCAGCTGAAAGCGCTCAGAACGATTGCGCTTATTGGAAGAGAGGGGATCAATGGCGATTTAGGCATCTCCCTGGTTCCGGGTGTCAAATCCGTCGCTTTTAAAACTTTTAATAGTATTACTAACAGCGGCCGGAATTCATGGGATGAAAAAACCGGTGCGCCCTGTTTATGGAACCTGGATATGTTTACTCCTTCTGAAGGCTGTACGATCGTGGTTCCTTATAACAATAACGGAAGTGGCAAAGTAGCTACAACCGATTATTTTGGAGAGATCCCTAAGGACCGGATCCACTACGCTAATGGTATTTTATTTTTTAAAGCCGATGGCAAATCAAGAGGCAAACTAGGGATTCCCCCCAATCGCGTAAAAGAGGCTGCCGGCAGTTATGATGCCATTGGCAATGTACTTACGATTATAAAATATGACATTGAACCAACCGGGAAATACCTGAACCAGGAATGGCGTACAGACCGGGCTCCATTTAGTGGCGACGCCATGAATGCTTATAACGACGGGCCGTTGGCTGATGGAAAACAAATGGGGCCTTTTTATGAATTAGAAAGCGTATCGCCTGCAGGCTTTTTAAAACCCGGACAGCAACTGGTCCATAATCACAGTGTATATCATTTTACCGGAGATAAGGCCGCTTTAAGCGCAATAGCGAAAAAGGTATTAGGCGTATCGGTGGAGGAAATAGCCAATGCTTTTGGTAAGTAATGAAAGAACAATTTATAGTTTAGTTTCAGGTTACATGTTACAAGTTTCAGGGGGGACCTGTAACCTGAAACTTGTAACTAATAACGAATAACAAGTATTTAGATATGGCAACAAAACAAAGAATCAGTAAGCATAAGTATCCGAAAATCGGGATCCGGCCCATCATTGATGGCCGCCTGGGCGGGATTCGTGAGTCACTTGAAGACACAACGATGGGAATGGCGAAAGCAGTTGCCGCATTGTATGTAAAAGAATTGAAGTACCCTGATGGCACACCTGTGGAATGTGTAATTGCGGATACGACTATTGGCGGAGTAAAGGAAGCCGTGGATTGTGCGAAAAAATTTGAGGCAAATGATGTGGGTGTTTCTTTGTCGGTAACCCCTTGCTGGTGTTATGGATCGGAAACCATGGATATGAATCCCCTGATCCCGAAAGGCATCTGGGGCTTTAATGGAACAGAACGCCCGGGGGCCGTATATCTTGCCGCTACATTGGCGGCGCACAATCAGAAAGGATTGCCTTGTTTTGGTATTTACGGAAAAGATGTACAGGATATGGGCGACACCACCATTCCTGCTGATGTGCGGGATAAACTGCTCAATTTTGCCCGGGCAGGTATGGCCGTTGCAATTATGAAAGGACAAGCCTATCTGGCGATCGGATCGGTATCAATGGGCATCGCAGGCTCTATTGTGGATCCGCAGTTCTTCCAGGAATATCTGGGGATGCGCAATGAGTATGTGGATTCTTCTGAAGTATTGCGAAGGATCCAGCTGAATATTTTTGATCCCGAAGAGTATAAAAAGGCAATTGCCTGGGTAAAACAGCACTGTAAAGAGGGGAAAGACTATAACCGGAAAGAGAAAATCAAATCGAGAAAAGAAAAAGATAAAGACTGGGAGTTTGTTGTGAAAATGACGATGATCATCCGGGACCTGATGAAGGGCAACCCCAAACTTAGCCAGATGGGATACGCCGAAGAAGGGCAGGGGCACAACGCGATTGTATCCGGCTTCCAGGGACAACGTCAATGGACTGATTTTTTACCCGATGGGGATTTTTCTGAAGCATTGCTGAATTCGTCGTTTGACTGGAATGGGATACGCAATCCTTACATGGTGGCAACGGAAAATGATTGTTATAATGGTGTGTCTATGCTGTTTAATTATTTGCTCACTAACACGGCGCAGATCTTTGCTGATGTGCGCACGTACTGGAGCCCGGAGGCAACCGAGCGGGTATCAGGTTGGAAGCCCGAAGGCCGGGCAAAGGATGGATTTATTCATTTGATCAATTCAGGGTCGGCCACACTGGATGGTACCGGGCAGCAGTCAAAGAACGGCGGGCCGGCAATGAAGCCTTTTTGGGAGATCAAAGAAAAAGAAGCGGCTGCCTGTTTGGCGGCTACTACCTGGAGCCCTTCTAACAGGGATTATATGCGCGGCGGCGGCTATTCTTCAACGTTTTTAACAAAAGGCGAAATGCCGGTCACGATGTGTCGCCTGAATTTAATTAAAGGGCAGGGGCCGGTGTTACAGATAGCGGAAGGGTTTACAATTGATTTACCCGGGAAAGTGCACGATATATTAAATGAGCGTACGGATCGTATCTGGCCAACGACCTGGTTCGTGCCGAATCTTACCGGGGACGGTCCGTTTACGGATGTATATTCGGTCATGGCGAACTGGGGGGCCAATCACGGCGCCATAAGCTATGGCCATATCGGCGACCAGCTGATTACGCTGGCAGCTATGCTGCGTATTCCTGTGGCGATGCACAATGTAGCGGCAGGAAAAATATTCCGCCCCTCTGCCTGGGGGGCATTTGGTATGGATCCGGAGGGGTCTGACTACCGCGCCTGCGGCGTTTACGGACCGCTGTATAAATAACGAAATGTGAATAGTCAATAGTGAATAGTCAATCAGTGTCGTTTCCTTAACCATAGAGAAACCTTGCAGGGGTATCCCGTTAATAGCCGGCGGTGCAACCGCCGGTCCGGTTGCGAAGAAGTGGTATTGAACCCCGGATGGGGTTCAACAAAGATCTCAGCGTAAGTAAACGGCATTGAATAGCCAATAGCGAATACAGGTGAATGTGGATGGATTGATCAATAAATTCGTGAGCTGATTAAAGAATATTTGCTTTTTTATACGCTATATAAGTATATCCGGTAGATATACTAAAAAATATGTATTTTACCGCATTAAAGCGCAGCTAATAGTTCATAGGAGACTGTCAGGCATAATCACTCGTGGTGTGCTGAAACCTGAAACCTGTAACTTGAAACCTGTAACATTCAAATAACCCGTAATACTTTATTCGACGATCATGAGCGAAAAGAAATCACTATTTACCAGGGACGGCGTTAATTATGCAGCTCCTTTTGCTGCGATCAGTGCCCTGTTTTTTCTTTGGGGCATTGCCCATGGGATGCTGGATACCCTTGATAAGAATTTTCAGGAAGCGCTCCATCTTAAAAAATGGCAATCCAGTTTTATCCAGTTTTCCTTGTATGGAGCTTATTGCATTATGGCGATACCGGCGGGGCTGTTTATGAAAAAATATGGATATAAGAAAGGGATTATTTTCGGATTGCTGCTTTTTGCTTCAGGTGCGCTTATTGCTGCTGCTACTGCGCCGGCGCAATCCTTCATCTTATTTTTGCTTTGTTTGCTGATCATTGGCTCTGGCCTTGCCACGCTGGAAACAGCCGCCAATCCTTATACTACAAAATTAGGGCCGCCGGAAACTGCAGAGCGCAGGATCAATTTCTCACAGTCCTTCAATGGCCTGGCCTGGACGATCGGCCCCTTGATCGCTTTGTATATTTACGGCAATCAAAGCCACGTGGAAGGCGAAAAAATGATGTCCATCGTTTTGCCTTTTGCCCTCATCGGTCTTGCCGTACTGGTAGTTGCCTTTATTTTTATGCGGCTGAAACTGCCTGAAATTACAGAAGAAGATGAAAATGCTGCTCATGGTGGCGCCCACGGGGCATCGGCTACGCCTGGTGCAACAGATATGGAAATAACGGACCCGGAGAACCCTGCGTACATTACAAAAAAACCGTTATGGGAGAACAGGCATTTTAAACTGGGATTTTTTGCACAGGCCTGCTATGTCGGGGCGCAAACCGGTGTTTTCAGTTATCTTATCAATTTTGTTAGCGATCATGATATGCATCCTCATTTTGATAAAATATATGGGCCTTATTTTTTAGCTATTGGATTTGCGCTGTTTATGATCGGCAGAATTTCCGGCAGTGCTTTAATGAAACTTTTTAAGCCTGCCAAATTACTGGCTTTTTATGCCGGGGTTGTGTGTATTCTATTGCCTGTGGTGTCCTCTGAAGCAGGATGGGTTTCATTGATAGCGCTTTACGGCGTGTTCTTCTTTATGTCCATTATGTTCCCCACCATATTTGCCTTAGCTATAAAAGGTTTGGGACCACAAACAAAACGCGGTGCATCATTTTTGGTGATGTCCGTTGCGGGAGGAGCTATATTTCCCCTTTTAATGGGTGCAATATCAGATACCTATGGCATGGCTACCGGTTTCCTGGTGCCCATACCGTTGTTTTTATTTATTCTTTATTATGCAACCAGGGGCTATAAGGTAACAAATTGATTTTGGGGCGACGCCCTGCAAAATAATTGGAGCGTATCTTCCGGATGGAGGGTATGCTTTTTTCTTGTTTTCACCCCATTCAACATACGTTTCCCAGTGATCGCGCGGATGCGCGCTGTGTGATCGATCTGCACAAATCATTAATGTTGTCGCCGTTTCAACGGAACGTAATTCCGACAAAAGTCCGGTTGTGTGGACACATTTCTTGAAGATCATTAAGTAACCGGGTGCTTCAGCATCACCGGATGTGCAACAACTTAATAACGAATACCTGTTGAAATGGCGTTGGTGTGGCCTGCCCGGAGGGCATAATGTAAATAGCCCCTGGCGTAGCCAGGGGGAGCAGATGTCGTAGAAAATGCGGCCCCGGAGGGGTCGGATGCGATGAACGCAGATCCGTTTTGCGAAAGCTAAATGTAAATTACGATCGATAGAATAATATTTTATGCCCTATGAAATAAATATCATGAGCTTTGGTCAGCGTTTCTGGCAGAATAATTTTTTTTATTCATAAAGAAATAACTATTTTTGTTTAAACGATTAAGCTTTTGGTGAGCGATTGATCTTGTTTGCAGGAATAGTTAGGGCCGGTCGGGTGGATGCAATACAATAGCAGGACCGTTTTGGGTCTCTTTATTTAAACGTTTAAGCTACTATCTTTGGATGCCTGAAATTGATTTCCATTTTTAATTATCTATATTATGAACCAAAAAAGAATCATCCCATTGAATCGCCGGCTGCAGCGCTATTGCATAATGGTTGTAGTAAGCAGTTGTCTTGCGGGGGTGCAATTGCCTGTTTGGGGGCGTGCTCCGCGCAACGATTGTTCTTTCAAGTCCGCAGCAATTTTTTTTCAGGACACACGCCCGGGAAATAGCTGGGTGCTGCATGGTACCGTAAAAGATGAGGCCGGTAAACCCGTGCCGGGTGCTACGGTAAGAGTACTGCGGCCCGGTGCAACAGCAACCGCTACCGACCGGAGCGGTAATTTTATGGTTGAAATAAATAACGCGCAGGATACGCTGGAAGTATCTTTTGTAGGATACCAGACCCAGCACCTGGTTGCCGGAAGCCAGCGAACGATTGTCGTCACCCTTGTGCCTGATATAGCTGCCCAGAATATGGAGGAAGTTGTGGTGAACACCGGGTATATGACCCAGCGGAAGGCAGATCTTACCGGAGCCGTATCCGTGGTTTCAACAAAGGAGCTTTCCAAGGGACAAGGGGTTACAAACGTACTGCAGTCGCTGCAGGGGGTAGTGCCGGGTTTGCATATTACTACAGATGGTAACCCCACCGGCAATGTGGCGGTGCAATTAAGAGGCTTAACAAATATTGGAAATACGTCTCCGCTGATAGTAATTGACGGAGTACCCTCCTACATGAACTTAAGAGATGTGAACCCCGAAAATATTGCTTCATTAACGGTTCTAAAAGATGCTTACTCCGCCAGTATTTACGGTACCCAGGGTGGGGCGGGCGTTATTTTGATCGAAACAAAAAAAGGCAAACCGGGCAGAACAAAAATAGATTACAGCACAACTATGGGCTTTGCTGAATTTAATAATAAGCCCCAGATGATGAACACCCAACAGTACGGCCAGGCAATGTGGCAGGCGGCAGTAAATACCGGACTGGATCCCAATACTTCCACAAGAATATACAAATACGACTGGCACAAAGATGCCAACGGCATTCCTGTTTTGGATAAGGTAAACCCCATCCGATACCTGAATGCAGATTCTACGATGGTCTCGGCCAATACGAATTGGCTGGATGCCATTTCGCAGCGGGGGATTCAACAAAGCCATCAGCTTTCGGTTTCGAGTGGCAGTGAAAAAGCTACTTCTTTGTTTTCGCTGAACTATACCGAAAATCAGGGAACGCAGATCTATACCGGGTTTAAACGGTTTACCGCCCGGGTAAATACCGAATATAAATTGCTGAATAACAGAGTGATCATTGGTGAAAACCTGGAGGCTTCGCATTTGATAGAACGGAATAATAATCAAATGCACCAGGCATTGGTGGAACCGCCTATTGTACCAGTGCATACCACTACCGGTGGCTGGGGCGGTTCGGCCGTTGCCCTGGGCATGGATGACTACTGGAACCCGGTGCGGGAACTGGCGCTAAATAAAGACAACGGAAATAACTATAATAAAATGATCGGCGATGTACATGCCAGTGTCCGGATCCTTAAGGATTTTGTGTTCCGTACCCAGTTGGGATTGATTTATACCGATGGCTATCACCGGAATATCCAGTTCACCTTTAAGGAGGGCGGCGGAAAGGTCAATAATATCAATAGTGTAGACCAATGGTATTGGCGGGAAGCTGCTTTTGACTGGGCCAATACGTTAAACTATAGCCTTAGAAAAAACAAACATAGTTTAGATGTGGTAGCAGGTATGGAAGCCAACAAATATGTTTCAGAAAATATGACCGCAAACCGCCAAGGCCTGGCTTTTGAAAATTATGATTTTGCGTATGTAGGAACAGCAACCGGTAATATGAGTGTGGCCGGCGGCGGAGATAAATACAATTTATTATCCTATTTCGGGAAGTTTAATTATTCTTTTAACTCAAGATATTTATTATCCGGTTCGGTGCGGTATGATGGGTCCTCAAAATTTGGTTCCAATAATCCTTACGCCTTATTTCCCGCCATTTCAGCGGGCTGGCGCATCAGTCAGGAAGATTTTTTGAAAGATAATGATGTGCTTTCTGATCTGAAGCTGCGGGCCAGCTGGGGGAAAAACGGTACCCTTTCAAATATTAACTCGCTTAATAAATATGCCTTTTATGGAGTAAATTATAATTTTACTTCTTATGCCATCGGGGGTAATGAAACCGGTAACCTGCCCTCAGGATTTTACAAATTACAAACGGCAAATCCAAACCTGCAGTGGGAAACAACCACCCAGGCAGATATCGGTCTGGATTTTGGATTCCTGCATCAAAAACTGACCGGTGCTTTGGATTTTTATCGCAAATACACTTATGGAATGTTGATAACACCTCCCTATTTGGGTACCATAGGAGAGGGCGGCTATCAAAATATTAATGCGGCAAATATGACGAATACAGGAGTAGAGCTTGCATTGGCATATAATAGCACAGCAAATAAAGATTTCAGATACCAACTGGCCGGTAATATTTCCTATAACCGGAATATGGTAAATGATCTGCCGGCCTCCGTAACATACATCTATGGCGGTACGGCGCAAAAGAAGGATGGCGTTGCCGGCCATCCCTGGGGATCTGTATACGGGTTTATCGCAGATGGAATATACCAAAACCAGCAGCAAGTGGATAACGGCCCCAACCAGCCGGGCAAAGGCATCGGCAGAATACGTTATAAGGATATTTCCGGGCCGGATGGGAAACCGGATGGAAAAATTGATTACGACTATGACCGTGTGTGGATCAGTGATGGTAATATTCCAAAGTTTGAATTTGGATTGAATGTAAACCTGGCGTATAAAAGCTTCGATTTTTCAATGTTCTGGCAGGGCGTAGCGGGCGTAGAAGTATATAATCAATGGAAGACGTACAGCGATTTCTGGAATGTATGGGTGCAAAACGGGTTTAATCATCCTACCCGCGTACTGGATGCCTGGACACCCGCTAACACCGGTTCTACTATCCCGGCGCTTTCCTGGAATAATTCAAATGATGAGCTAAGAGCTTCTACTTACTTTATTGAGCCCGGCCAATATATAAAACTCAGGAATTTGCAATTGGGATACAATATACCGCGGTCTCTTATTTCGAGGCTTAATCTGGATCGGTTATATGTGTTTGTGATGGGGCAAAATATATTGATGATCAAGAGTAAGAAATTTACGGGCCCCGATCCTGAAAACCCGGATGGCAGTTCTTATGCCAACCCCTATGTCGTTCCAAGGATCTTTAAAGCGGGTATTCAAATCTCTTTTTAAAAGATTGCAAAACATTTTAAAAATTAAGAAGATGAACAAGATAAATCGTTATATATTATTTTCAATAATGATTTTTTCAGCAGCCAGTTGTAAAAAGTTTTTAGAAGTAACGCCGCAGGCTGCTATTACCGAAGCAGCCGTGAGCTCTCCCGATAAGGTTGATGGGCTGGTGTTAGCCGCTTATGCCTGGCTGCCGCACGAAGGTACGATCAATGCCCGTATGAGTCCATGGCTGGCCGATATTAAATCGGATGACTCTTACAAAGGTGGCGGAGGTATCGGCGATCAGTTGCCCTGGTATCAGTGGGAGGTTTTTTCATTAAACAATGCGGCCACCGGTAATAATGATGGCATCTGGTATGCTGAATTTGAAGGCGTTTCACGTTGTAATCACGCGTTAACTGCGCTCAATAGCCTTAAAGAATCGGACTATCCTTTAAAACAGCAAAGAATTGCTGAGATGCGTTTTTTGCGGGGCTATTTTTTCCTGGATCTGAAGCGCTGGTACAAATGGATCCCTTATTTTGATGAAACCGTTTCAGTAGACGGTATTAAGAAAGTGCCTAACCGGCCAGACGGGGCTACGAATGACCTTTCCATCTGGCAGAATATCTACAATGATTTTGATGCGGCGGCCAAGGGCCTTCCGGAAAAACAAGATGACGCGGGTCGCGCTACTAAATATGCGGCACAGGCATTAATGCTGGAATGTAAGATGTGGATGGCCTATGAACAGGATTTGAGCAATAAGGTTGTGAACATTAACAAAGAAACCCTGACGCAGGCATTAACGATTGCCGATGGCATCATCAACAGCGGGAAATACAGCCTGGCACCGGACTACGCTATCAACTTTCTTTTTGATTATGATAATAAATCGCCTGAATCTATTTTCGAATGGCAATATTCGCATAGCGATGGTACGCCCAATGGTAATTTAAACGCCGGCACGCCGCTGAATGCGCCCTGGTGGCCGCCTAATTTCAGCTGCTGCGATTTTCATAAAGCATCCTATGATTTAGTGAATGCTTTTAAAACAGATGCTAATGGTATCCCTGAGTTTGATGACTTCAATAACCAGGAAATTACCAATAAAGCAACCTACTTCGCAGGTAATAAATGGGATCCGCGTATCGGCCATACTGTGGCTATACCAGGCTTGCCATGGAAGTATCAGCAGAATTTATTGTTTGATAGCAGCGGCTCGAGGGATCCGGCCAACTATGGCTATTTTAACTCTCTTAAAGAGAATGTGGAATCCAATTCACCGGGTTTGGTAAACCTGTTCTGGATGTGGAACTCCAAGAATGAAATAGCCATAAGGTATGACAGGATCCTGCTGCAAAAAGCTGAAATACTGATCCGGCTGGGACGGGAAGCGGAAGCGTTGCCCATCATCAATTCTATCCGGCAACGGGCCGGCGCCAGTACCGGAAGACTGAAGTTCTCTGATGGCTCCTCCACATTATCCTATAATATCAGTTTATATCAAAATGGCGTAAATTGTAACTGGACGAATGATTTTGCCTGGAAGGCATTAATGTTTGAAAACCGGCTGGAGTTTGCAATGGAAGGAACAAGATGGTATGACCTGGTTCGATGGGGGTTAGCGGCCACAACACTGAACGCTTATTTCGCCAAAGAACTACCCAGGAACAGATCGTGGATGAAGGATGGTAAATTTACTCCCGGACGTGATGAGTTTATGCCCATTCCGCAACCCCAGATGAATTATTCTTTCGGAGTGTACAAGCAAAACCCGGGATATTAGGTGTTGTGTGTCAATTGACCTGTGCGGTTTAATCTGCGACGGAAAAGTTAAACCTCACAGGTCTTAACATATTGGCAGATGTTTATATCATTAAGTTGTCTAAACTAATTTTAAACCACATAGATTCAATAGAAGTCATAGTTTTTAAGGTTGCATAGATTCCGCCAAAGGCGGAATAGAGCTAATGTGTTTTTATGTTTTCTTTTTCTGCAATCCTAATTCTATGAATCTATGTGGTTAAATTTAAAAAGTTTAAACAGGTTCCATAATTAAAAACTATAACGCCTAAACGTGAAGTATTTTCTTTGTTTGTTTTTTTTCTTGAATAGCGCAGTAGCTGTTTTTTCTCAAAAAGAAAAGACGGCTATTCCGCCTTTTAAGATCCGGTTAACCAACGGTGAGGGATTCACTTATCAGCAGGTGGATAAAAATAAACCGCTGGTGCTTATTTATTTTTCGCCTTCCTGCGAGCATTGCAAGGCCTTCACGGAAGCATTATTGAAACAAAAAAAGAAATGGGCGGACAAACAAATTATAATGATCTCTTATGTGCATATTAAAGACGTACAGGCCTTCGACAAACAATACCATTTGTCGGAATATCCCAATATAAAAATTGGATCAGAAGGACAAACATTTGTGGTGCAGCAATATTATCGGATACAGCATTTCCCTTTTGTGGGATTGTTTGATAAAAAAGGAAAACTGGTGAAAATTATTTCAGACAAATTGCCGCCCGAAAAAATGGTAGCACAGATTTAAAGGAAAGTTAGTATTGAAGTTGTTTAAACTAATTTTAAACAACATAGATACAGTAGAAATCATAGTGTTTAAGGCTGTCTATATTCCGCCAAAGGCGGAACATAGCTAATATGTTTTTATGTTTCCTTCTTCTGATATCATAATTCTATGTGCCTATGTGGTTAAATTTAAAAAGTATAAACAAGCTCATTAATACCTGATTAAAATGGACCGGACAAAGTTGCTCTTTATTGGCGGATTCCTGGGCGCCGGGAAAACTACTTTAGTACAGCAGGCTTCGGCGCTTTTAGCATCGAAAGGTAGATCGGTGGGGATGATCACCAATGACCAGGCAGAAGAATTAGTGGATACCCGCGTTCTGGCGAAAAGCAATGCTGTTGTTAAAGAGATCAGCGGCAGCTGTTTTTGCTGTAATTATAGTGGATTTACAGATGTGGTTAAAGAATTAGCGGATCGTAACAAAGCGGTTGATATGATCCTGGCAGAGCCTGTGGGTAGTTGCACGGATATCTCTGCCACCATCCTGCAGCCGTTAAAAGAGCAGATGCAAACGTTTGTGGAAATGGCTCCTTTTACTGTACTTGCCGATCCACAACGATTGGAAAATATTCTGGATGGAGACAATGCGGGGATGCACCCTTCTGCCGCCTACATCTACCGGCAACAGCTTGCAGAAAG
Organism: Niabella sp.; assembly: GCA_017744795.1. Taxonomy (GTDB): domain Bacteria; phylum Bacteroidota; class Bacteroidia; order Chitinophagales; family Chitinophagaceae; genus Niabella. The sequence continues at coordinate 13,381 of JAGIAQ010000037.1, forward strand.
TGATGTACTGCTTATTTCTAAAACGGACACCGTTACAGAGGGACGCCTGCAGGTGCTCACTGAAAAATTAAAACTGACCTATCCGGATCAGAAAGTGCTTACGGTAAGCGCTAAAAGCGGGGCGGGAGTGGAACAGTGGCTAAGTTATGTTTCTCAAAGCCCCGTTTCCGGACACAGGATCCTGGATGTGGACTATGATATTTATGCAGAAGGAGAAGCCGTGCTGGGCTGGTTAAATACATCTGTATTGTTGCAGGGAAAAAGAGTAGATTGGGATTCGTTTCTGAAACAATATTTTCACAGGCTGAACAATTTGCTGGGCACTGAAAGGGCAATTGGTCATATAAAAATTATGATTGAAGCAACGGACAATAGCTATATTATCGGGAATCAGACGGGACCTCCTGATACATTACAATTCAATAGCAGCGCGGGGGGTGGTAATGTCGTGAGTATGATCATTAACGCTCGGGTAGAGTCGGACCCTGAACAACTGAAGCAGTTTGTTTTTGAAGCATTGGCGGCAACAATAGGGGAAGGGGCCTTTTATAAGATCAGGCAATGTAACATACTAAGTCCCGGCTATCCCCGGCCCGAACACAGGTACCGGCATGTTGTTGCATAAAGGTTTAAAAATAAAAATACGCGGGATGGGTAATTACAAAAGCAGAAGATCGTTTTTAAAAAAAATAGGATTAGGCAGTTTAGCCACCGTCACTTCGGGAGTGACGGGCGCTGTTGTTACAGTCGAAAAAAATACAGATCCCGAATTATCCAAAAACGAAGAAATAGCGCGGACCGCCAGGGCCTACAACAGCGCTTACAGGGATGAGCATCTTTCCAGGGTGGCATTTCCCATTGGCGGGCTGGGTGCCGGTATGTTTTGTTTGGAGGGATCGGGTGCGGTTTCACATATGTCCATCAACAATCATCCGGAGATATTTTTTGAGCCCAATATATTTGCGGCTATTGCTATAAAAGGAACACAGCCCGTGGCGAAAGTATTGGAGGGGCCGGTGCCGGAATGGAAGATCTTTGGTCAGCGGGGTACCGGCAATGGGGCGGGGGGCACCAGTTACGGTTTGCCCCGTTTCAGCAACGCCTCGTTTATAGCCCGCTTCCCTTTTGGAACGGTTCAGTTAAAAGACAATGAAATACCGGTGGATATTGCCATAAATGGCTGGAGCCCTTTTATTCCGGGAGATGAAGATAATTCCGGTCTTCCGGCCGGTGCATTGGAATATCAGTTTATAAACAGGTCTTCAAAAACCATTGAAGCTGTTTTTTCTTACAATGCAAAAAACTTTGTAGCGCGGGGTGAAAAAGCAGGCATCCGCAAGCTGAAAAATGGCTTTATTCTTTCGCAGGGACCGGGGAAGGATAAACCATTCACAAAAACGGATTTTGCTATTTATACCACAGCCGATGCAGATCCGGTAGTAGACTATTGCTGGTTCAGAGGCGGCTGGTTTGATCCCGTAACTATGATTTGGAATACGATAGCGGATGGGAAGGTAAGCAGCACGGCTCCGGTGGAAGGGGATGCACCGGGCGCTTCACTATTTGTACCTTTTAAGTTGGCTCCCGGAGCCCAAAAAACAATAAGGGTAATGATGGCCTGGTATGTGCCGGAATCGGATCTGAGTATACAGGACAAAGGGCCAGACGGTAAAGAAAACTGTCAGAGTGCTGCATGCTGTATTACGCCCCTGGAATCAGGGCTCGAGGAGTATCAAAAATTTACAGGTAACAAATACAAACCCTGGTATGCCTCCAGGTTTAACAACGTTGAGGCTGTAGCAGATTATTGGGCGCAGGAATATGATTCGCTTAAACATAAGTCAACTTTGTTTAAGGATGCATTTTACAGCAGCACCTTACCGGCGGAAGTATTAGAGGCCGTTGCAGCCAATTTGACCATATTAAAATCGCCTACGGTGTTGCGTCAGTATGATGGCCGCATGTGGGCCTGGGAAGGATGCGGCGACGACAATGGCTGTTGCCATGGTACTTGCACGCATGTATGGAATTATGCGCAGGCGGTCTGCCATTTGTTCCCAGGGCTGGAGAGAGGATTGCGGAATACCGAATTCTGCGAAGACCAGAGCGCGCAGGGACACCAGACCTTCAGGGCTAATATGCCGATCAGCCCGGTGAAACACGATTTTCATGCAGCTGCAGACGGGCAGTTGGGTGGCATTATGAAAGTGCACCGGGAATGGCGCATCAGCGGGAACCATACCTGGCTAAAAAAGATCTATCCGCTGGTAAAACGAAGCCTTGATTATTGTATCGAAACCTGGGACCCCATGAAGAAGGGCGTATTGGCGGAACCACATCATAATACGTATGATATTGAGTTCTGGGGGCCCGACCCCATGTGCACCACCTTTTATCTGGGGGCGTTGCAATCCATTATAGCCATGGGGCAATTCCTGAATGAGGATATAACGAATTATACTTCTTTATTGAAGAAAGGAAAAACATTCCTGGAAACCCGGTTATTTAATGGCGAGTTTTTCTTTCAGCAGATACAATGGGAGGGTCTTAAAGCACAGAATCCCGCACAGGCCCAATCTTTTGGGGGAAATTATTCGAAGGAAGCGATAGAAATATTGAAAAAAGAAGGGCCCAAATATCAGTACGGTAAAGGTTGTTTGTCCGATGGGGTGCTGGGGAGCTGGATTGCAGCGATGTGCGGTCTTGAAGATCCCGTCGATAAAGGAAAAATTACCAGCCACCTGCTTTCGGTTCACAAGTACAATTTAAAAACGACGCTTAAAGATCACGTTAATCCGCAGCGGCCCGCTTATGCTATGGGAAACGAAGGCGGCTTGTTGCTATGCACCTGGCCCAAAGGCGGCAAATTGTCCTTGCCCTTTGTTTACAGCAATGAAGTATGGACGGGCATTGAATACCAGGTTGCAGCGCATTTAATGTTGATGGGAGCTGTGCAGAAAGGACTTGATATTGTAAGAGCCTGTCGCAACCGGTATGACGGCCGGGTTCGGAATCCGTTCAATGAATATGAATGCGGCCACTGGTACGCAAGGGCCATGTCCAGCTATGGATTGATGGAGGGGTTAACCGGACTAAGGTATGATGCCGTGGAAAAAAAATTATATGTGCGCTCGCGCATCGGTGATTTTACCTGCTTTTTGTCCACTGCTACTGGTTTTGGAACGGTGCATTATAAGGGGGGTAAGGTTTCCGTTCAGGTAGCATCGGGAAAAATTGATGTCAGTGATGTAGTAGTGCAACCGGTATAGAACATCATACAGAACGCGACCTGATCTTTGCAGGAAATGTAAAATAAGGAATGAAAGCAGATTCCGGTGGTTTTACATTCAAAATTCGGAATTTTATATTTTCCATTTGAGTGCCCTGCCTCAGCCGGCCTACCGGGTGCTCGTATTGACTAACAGTCTTTCTCAAATTGCAATTGTATTAAGTTGAGAACTTATTGGCTCCGTCAGGAGCCACGTGTTTATAGTCTCGTTAAACGACAAATGTTGGGCTCCGGCAGGCGCCCCGTGTTGTTGTAAAAGGTTACCGCTAAATCTGCTAAATTTGCAGGTTATGAACGTAGAAAATAAAGCAGAAGAACAAAAAAGTCTGAATTTCCTGGAAGAGATCGTGGAGGCCGACCTGGCGTCAGGAAAATATAAATCCATCGTTACACGCTTTCCGCCGGAGCCCAACGGATACCTGCATATTGGCCACGCCAGCAGCATTTGCTTGAATTTTGGCCTCACACAGCAATACGGAGGATACACCAACCTGCGTTTTGATGATACGAACCCCGTTACAGAAGATACCGAGTATGTGGAGAGCATTAAACAGGACATCCAATGGCTGGGATTTGAATGGAAAAATGAGTTCTATGCATCTGATTATTTTGATCAGTTGTTTGATTTTGCAATAAAGCTGATCAGCGAAGGCCTGGCCTATGTTGATGACAGTACCAGCGAGGAAATTGCGGCGCAAAAAGGAACGCCCACGCAACCCGGGCACCGGAATCAATTTGCAGAAAGGAGCGTAGCCGAAAACCTGGAATTGTTTGCCGCTATGCGCGATGGGAAATATAAGGACGGAGAAAAAGTACTGCGGGCAAAAATAGACATGACATCTCCCAACATGATCATGCGCGACCCGATCCTTTACCGGATCAAACATGCGCATCATCACCGTACCGGGGATAAATGGAATATTTACCCGATGTATGATTTTGCGCACGGGCAAAGCGATTCTATTGAACATATTACCCATTCCGTTTGCACAATGGAATTTGTTCCGCACCGCGAAGTGTATAACTGGCTCATAGAAAAACTGGATATCTACCCTTCCCGTCAGTATGAGTTTGCACGCCGCAACCTTTCGCATACGGTGATGAGTAAACGCAAACTGTTGCAGCTGGTGAACGAAAAATATGTAAGCGGCTGGGATGACCCGCGCATGCCTACCATTTCCGGATTAAGAAGAAGGGGCTTTACTCCTGAAAGTATCCGGGATTTTACGGACCGCATTGGAGTGGGGAAAAGGGATAATATTGTAGAATTAGGATTGTTGGAGTTTTGTGCGCGGGAACATCTCAATAAGATCGCCCTGCGGCGGATGGTGGTGTTTGATCCGCTGAAAGTGGTGCTTACGAATTACGAAGGAGCCGGGGAATTGCTATCCTCCGAAAATAATCCCGAAGATCCTAATGGCGGTAACCGGGAAATAACATTTAGTAAAGAGTTGTATATCGAGCGGGAAGATTTTATGGAAGAGCCTCCCAAAAAATATTTCCGCCTGGCGCCGGGCAAACAGGTGCGGTTGAAGAGCGCCTATATTATCCAGTGCGATGAAGTCGTGAGGGATGAAGCAGGCAACGTTATTCAGTTGAACTGTTCTTATTTTCCCAACAGTAAAAGTGGGGAAGATACTTCCGGCATACACGTAAAAGGAACCTTGCATTGGGTGAATGCCAAAGATTGCATTGCGGTTCAGGTGAACGAATACGACCGCTTATTTACTGTGGAGAACCCGTCGGATGAAGAAGGCGCTTTTACGGATTACATAAATAAAGACTCATTAAAAATTGTTGACAAAGCATTGGCGGAGCCGGCACTGAAAGCTGCATTAGTTACCGATCGCTTCCAGTTTTTACGGAAAGGGTATTTTACACTGGATCCGGATAGCACGGCAACACACCTCATTTTTAACCGTACGGTTACCTTAAAGGATAGCTGGGCAAAAGCGGGTGCAAAATAATATTGAGGCTTTTGCTTTGATGAAGAGCGGACAGGAAGTTGAAGTGTGCGACGCAACCGGCCGCCCCTTCAGGGGTTGGGGGCATAGTAGTGCCGCAGCCGGGTTTATAAAAAGAGAAACGAATTGTTCTCTTTGTTAGCAGAATATTAAATTTTATCCGGGAAATAGTATTTCCTCAAAAAGGGTTAACTTACTATTGTAAAACGATTTCAAAACTCTTTAAATTTTTGGTTATGGAACTGAATGAAACAGTTTTTACCGGGGATGAACTGCAGGTGATACGTGTTACAGGAAACACTACTACTGAAATGGATGGCGATGGGGCAGACGGTGACGGCAGCGATGGTGATGGATCCGATGCTTCAGATGGCGATGGAGGGGAAGATGGTGACGGTGGTGATGCCGACGGTTCAGACAATGCCTGATCCTGAAAGGAACTGGCAAAAGCTGCAGCATTCCTGGTGCTGCAGCTTTTTTAGTATCGAAGTTGTTTCAATCGGTGAAATCACCTCAGTGCTTCTGTGTTTCAGTGGCAAAAAAGCTATGTTCTGTATAGTTAAATTTAGAGGGTATAATTAAATGTATCACAGCGTATGCCTTTCTTTTTTGATAAAATAATTGCCCCATATACCGTAGCGGATTTTTTTAATACGTATCATGAAAAGGGGCTGCTGCATATTCAGCGCAATGATCCGGATTATTATAAAGACGTCCTTACCGCTTCGGAGCTCTCTGCTTTTCTGGACCGGCAGGATATTTTTTACCCTTCATTAAGGATCGTAAAAGCAGGCAAGGAAATTCCTTCAGGCGAATACACGTTAAAAGCGGTTCCCATCGGGCATCATAAAAAAGATGGCATTGTTAATACCGAAAAAGCGTTTGCCTTATTTAACGATGGGGCAACGATGGTGGTACAGGCCGGGCAGCGATACTTTGATAACTTATCTGCCTGCTGCATGGAGCTCTCCCGTAAATTTAACGCGCCGGTACAGGCAAACCTGTACATCACCCCCAATCAATCGCAGGGGTTCAATCCGCATTGGGATACGCACGATGTTTTTGTGCTGCAGGTGTCCGGCACCAAAACCTGGCATTTGTACGGGTTTGAAAAAGAACTGCCCACAAAAAGCCAGGGATTCGTAAGTGATAATTATGCGAAAGAGCCGCTGCAGACAGTTCAGCTTTTTCCCGGAGATTTTCTTTATATACCGCGGGGTTATGTGCATGACGCGGTCGCGGATGACGGTATATCCGCCCACATTACCGTCGGCATCTTATCGTTTACCTGGGTGCGCTATTTTGCAGAACTGTTCGCGCAATTGGAAAATGAAAAGGGTTTCCGGGAAGCGATCCCTTTCTGGCGGAACGATATTGAAACGCTGGTAAAAGAAAAAGTAGTACAACTTAAAAACGCGATGGACGGTCTGGATGCAAAAGGAGTGTTGAAAAAGCTGACAGACCAGTATGAAAAAATGCAGCCGCAACAGCTGCATAATTATTTCGGAAGCCTGCTTCAGGTAGATGAGCTTAGTGATGATGCCCTGATACGGCTCAACAGGGATGTTTTCTTTGAACGCGGTATGCAGGACGACCAGTTGTTTGTAAAATGTTTTGGAAAGACCATTAGCTTTCCCCGGCCCCTGGAACCACTTATTGATGCGGTATTTGAAAGAACGGAATTTACCTTACAGGAGCTTCCCTCAGATATAGACCCGGAGAGCAAACGGACCGTTATAGTTAAATTGATCCGGGAAGGGGTTTTACACCTGCCGGTGGACCAATAACCAGTCAATATCGTTTATTTAAGCGTGGGATGCTTGGAAATGCAGAATAAGAAATAATGAATAAGAAATGTAAAAGGGCATTGGCGCAATAACATTCAGTATTCGTTCTTTTTGATGTTTTTTTAATGGAGGTAGCAAGTATCTGAATGTGCAATCCTGAATATTTTATACTGATATTCCAGTATCCTTTTCTTATAAAGAATACGGGGATTATGCTGACTGAAAAAGCAAAATGGAGCGATCAATAGAAATGAAAAGACTGTATCAACAATCGCTTTTGCAAAAGATGTTATAGACAATGAATACTGTCCTTTGAAGGAACCATAAAAAGATCCGGTCTGAAAGCTTAAGTAAACGACATTAAATAACCAATACATAGTTTTTGAATAAGAATAAGACACAGGACGTATTTTTTTGCAGTGCAGCTTCCCGGTATTTTAAAGAATCGATACACGGAACGGCGGCAAATTATAATGGCTTTATCTTATTGGAGCATTTTGATCCGTTCCCCGAAAAAATAAACGCAGCGCATTTTGATCCCCAATTCATATCCGGTTTACAGGATCTTGCAAAACGCAAAAAGGCAAAACTGCTCCTGATCCGGAACCGGAAAAGCAATACCCGCAGCTGCAATTTACTGTATGTGGATTGCGTACAGCAACGCTACCTGCGGTTGAACGCCAGCCGGGCAGATGTGGCGGCCATCCGGCTGGAATACTATATGGCGCACCCCGGAACGATTTGGGAGATCGACCCTTTTTTTGTGGTTTGTACTAACGGGAAAAAAGATAAATGCTGCGCCAAATTTGGGTTCCCCGTTTTTAAGTTTATCGAAAATCATGATGCGGCCGTTCCGGTCTTTGAATCAACCCATGTGGGCGGCGATCGTTTTGCTGCCAATGTAGTGTGTATGCCAACAGGTATTTATTACGGAAGGGTAATGGTGGAAGATGTAGACCCGATCCTGGAAGCAATGGGTCGAAAGGAAGTTTATTACCCCAATTACCGCGGGTCTTGCACGCGTTCGTTTTTTCATCAGTCGATAGAGTGCTTGCTGCGGGAAGAGTTAAATGATTTTTCACTCGGGTTTACTATGGAAATAGAATCAGCAACAGAGGAGGCCGCAAATCGTTTCCGGGTGGTTGCGGCAACGGCAACTACAAGGTTTCAACTGGTCATTCGCAAAGAAACAATTCCCTATCCCTACTTGCTTACCTGTAAAGCATCAAAAGCGGGCGCTATTACAAAGTATCTGGCTGAAGCCATCGAAGCAATTTGATGTTGGTTTATAAGGGCCCTACGGAAAAAGAAACCGTAACCACAGCAGCTCCGGTTGGTATCCGTTGCACCGGCTCCAACATAACAATGCTGCGCATCTCTTCCGACCCATAGTCAAACTCTTTTCCAAAGCCAAGACGCCCATGGCGGCTGTCAGTGCTCTGCTGAATCAGATCATCCAATTTGCGGATGCCTTTTGTTAAATCAATGGGAGCATCTAATCCGTCTAAAACTCCCTTCATAAGCATGCTTCCGGCATTAAACCAATATTTTTGAGAAACCGAATCACGGTTAAACCGGGAGGTCTCAAAACGGAAGGTCAACGTAAAATAATCGCACCCGGTGTTGGTAATGGTAAGTTTATCGGCGTTGTCGAATAACACAGTTTCAACACTGCTCAATTTATCTTTTCCTAAAACAAAATTTGTTTTTGGGAAAACCTTCTTTTTAACGATCGGCGCAGGAATACCCCTTGCACAATCAAGTGGCGGTGCCATCGAATCTATTGGACTTTTTACGCCAACATAAGGAGGCGTTGCAGTTGTATCAAAAGATTCTCCTTCCTCAGAATTGGAATAGTTTCTGAAAGAGCCTGTACCGCAGCCAGTTATTAAATAGAGTAGCAAAAAATGTAGAGGGAGGGCCATTTTTTTCATAATTACCCGTTTTGGCTGACCAAATTTAATCAATTCTGTATTTGGGATTCGACTAAATGTTATATATGTTTTTTTTAAATATTTAGACATGATCCAAATCCGCTATGAACGCTGTCGGTATTGATTTAAGGGCTCGACGGGGAAATATTCTTGTTGGACGATTGTTACAGCCTTTTGAGCCAATACTGCTTTTTTTGACAAAAACCTTTTCTAACTTTAGTTTATATAAAACTCATATTGTTTAAAACCTTTTAAAACTAAAAACATGAAGCGTTTACTTCTTGCATTGATTTTGAGCAGTGGCCTGTGTGCCGCAGTTCAGGCGCAAACAGCGGCCCCGGCTGCTCCCGCAACAGCCGCGAAAACATCAAAAAAATCCACTGGCCTTACCAAATCCGGCAAACCGGATATGCGTTTAAAAGCGAATAAAGAAGCGGCAAAGGCAAAGGCACAGGCCCCCGTAGCTCCAGCCCCGGCACCTGTTGCACCTGCGCCGGCTCCCAAAGTAAAAGCTGCGGTTGCTAAAAAAGCGGCCCCAGCACCTGTGGTAGCACCGCGCCCGGCACAGAAAGTACAGGCAGCAACCACTTCGGCTGACCAGTCTATTGGCACAGATGCCAAAGGCAGAACGCTGTACAGAGGGCCAAGGGGTGGAACTTATTATATTAATTCGAATGGCCACAAAGAATACGTGAAACATCAGTAAACCGTACCCTATTCAATATGGATCAATAATGGCGCAGCGATGCGCCATTTTGTTTTAAACAACGTATTTTTATCCGGATGGATACCTCGATTCTTAAAAAACTGAAGATTGTAAATATTATAACCGAGACCCCGGACGCTAAAACCTTTATAGTAGAACCGCTGGAGGGGTGGACGCCGGTATACAGATCCGGTCAGTTCATCACATTGGTGTTTTACAACCATGCAGGGGAACAACGCCGATCGTTTTCTTTATCTTCAAGTCCGGATGTTGATCCCTTTCTCTCGTTTACCGTTAAAAAATTGGACAACGGGGAGTTCAGCCGGCAGCTGATCTATAAGGCAATTATTGGAACAGTCTTACTTTCCTCCGGCATCGGTGGTTTTTTTGTATTGCCCGAAATAACAGCCGGTAAAATATTCTGCTTCCTCGCAGCGGGCAGCGGCATTACACCCTGTTTTGCGCTCATCAAAACATTATTAACAACCACAACAGAAAAAGTGATCCTGCTGTATAGCAATCGCACCGAAAAAGAAACGATTTTTTATGACTCCCTGAAACAGTTGCAGGAACGGTATCGTGAACGTTTTACCATTTATTTTAAATTTAGTGACCATGAGGCAGTGCTGAAGCGAAGGCTGAGCCATTACGTGCTTTCTGATTTTATTGAGAACGATCTTGGCGCGGCCAAAGCCCATACCAATTTCTATATCTGCGGGCCGTTTGATTACCGGGTGATGGCGGATATTTCGTTAAAAAGCAACGGTGTGTTGAAAAAACAAATTTTCAAGGAAGACTTTTTCCCTTTCAAACACCTGCTGCATCCCAAACCGCCGGATATTGCTCCGCATAAAGTGCAGCTGCATATTGCTGAGAATCAATATGAATTAACGGTACAGTATCCCCAAACCATAACGGCATCGGCAAAAGCCGCGGGTATTACGGTTCCGTATAGTTGCGAATCGGGCCAGTGCGGCAGTTGCGTGGCTACCTGTACCAGCGGCAAAATATGGATGGCCTATAATGAAGTATTAACGGATGAGGAACAGGCCGGTGGACGGGTGTTAACCTGCCAGGGGTACCCGGTTGAAGGGGACGCTACCGTCGTCTTTTAATGCTGTTTTTTGCTGATTTGTTTCACGGAGGTTACAGGCTCAGCCTGGCAAATAGGGGTATTCACAGGATGGAACCATGATTTCGGCGAATACTCTGCAATCATGTTCGGCTTATAGGTAGCTTTGTATTTCATAACCGCTTAGGAGCAGGTTGACTATTTCCAAAAATGTATCATACCAAAACTAACTGTTCTTAAGTAGCATTTTTAATCTGTACCGTTTTTTACAAGTCCGTGTTTACCGCCGGGGATAATCATTCGCCGGGAAAACGGAAAGATCTTGTTCTCATAATAAACCGGCATCAAAATTACTTTTAAGGGGTGTACCTACGGCACATCAAAATGATCTGCTGCCGTAACCAGTCTGCCAACAGGTTGTTCCGATGGAACAAACGAAACGGCTCTCCGGTGCTTTGTATCAAAAGTGTTGAAAAATGCCTTCGGCATTGCCCATTTTTAGAACCGTAGCGTATAATGATTGACCATGCCGCGTAGCGGCTACCCCTTGAAACGTAATAGTGTTACTTTTGATGGCGGGTCAGTATCAGTCGTTCCCGGTTAAAAATATCAAAAAGAACGAACATTGAATGGTATTGACATAACGTCCTTCTACATTTCTTATTCAATATTTTTTATTTTACATTCAGATGCGTTTGCCTTGTCTTACCGGCATATAAAGGAATTTATTAGGAGAAATCTGTATATTCGTAACCATCCTTTTAATAAAAAATATACATATGAAAAGAGAAAAACTGAGGGTAGGTATGATCGGTGGCGGTAAAGATGCTTTTATAGGGGCGATACATCGCCTGGCGCAAAATATGGATGGACAAATAGAACTGTGCTGCGGTGCCTTAAGCGTACATCCGGAAGTAGCCAAAGAATCAGGAGAGATGCTTTTTTTACCCGACGATCGCATCTATTCCAGTTATGAGGAAATGATAAAAAAGGAGAGTGAGCTGCCTGAAGACAAACGCATGCACTTTGTTTCCATTGTTACCCCCAACTTCGTGCACTTTGCTCCGGCCATGCTGGCATTGGAACATGGCTTTCATGTTGTTATTGAAAAGCCGATGGTGTTTAGCCTGGAGGAGGCAAAACAATTGCAGCAAAAAGTAAAGGAATCGGGTCTCCTGCTTTGTTTAACCCATACGTATACGGGCTACCCAATGGTAAAGCAGGCGCGGGAAATGGTAGCGGAAGGGGCATTTGGAAAAATCAGAAAAGTATATGTTGAATACCCGCAGGGCTGGCTGAGCCGGTTGACGGAACGGGAGGGCAATGCACAGGCGGCCTGGCGTACCGATCCGTCCAAGAGTGGTAAAAGCGGTTGTATGGGTGATATTGGTACCCATGCGGCGAACCTGGCGGAATATATTACCGGCCAGAAAATAACAAAAATGTGCGCCGATCTGAACATTGTAGTGGAAGGCCGCCGGCTGGATGACGACGGCGCCGTGTTGCTGAAATTTGACCAGGGCGCTTCAGGGGTGCTGATCGCGAGCCAGGTGGCAGCAGGAGAGGAGAATGCTTTGAAAATAAAAATATATGGAGAAAAGGGCGGACTGGAATGGCACCAGCAGGAACCGAATACCTTGCTCGTAAAATGGCTGGACGCACCCACACAGGTGTACCGCGCCGGCAACGGCTACCTGGGCAGCTACGCCAAACATAATACCCGAACACCGGGAGGCCATCCGGAAGGATACCTGGAAGCTTTTGCAAATCACTACCGGAACTTTGCAGAAACATTACGCGCCAAACTCAACAATGAAACGCCTTCAAAAGAAAGCCTCGACTTCCCTTCGGTTGATGATGGCGTTCGGGGAATGGCTTTTATTGATAACGTAGTAGCTTCTGCAAATTCCGATCAAAAATGGTGGGATTTTGAGATGTAAGATATATCTCTGGCGTTAATTAAAACCATTAAGAAGTTAAGTTTATTAAGCTATTTCTTAATATTCTTAATTGCTTAATGGTTTCTTTTTTTTATCATCGTTTCGATGAGCCCGCCAAAGGCGGATGAAGAGAGGTCTCATTGTCAAAAAAACAAGATTTCTCACCCTCCTGGTGCTACTTAATATGTTTCTTTTTTAACAGCAGATAACGATACCGGATATCGCTGTAAATGATCCCGATAAATAAACAGCCAATCGCAAGAAATAAGATCCGGGTATTATACCGGGTATAGCCCAAACCGCCGATTACACAACCCAGAAAGAAAAAACCGATAATCGCGAAGCGCAATTTTACCGATGCATTTAAACGGCTCAGTTGCTCCGGTTTCCGATAAAAAAATAACTGGGACAGTTCAATGCCCAGATCGGTAAACAGGCCTGTTAAATGAGTGGTTCGTACCACTGAGTTGGATATTCTCGTAACCAGTGCATTCTGTAATCCCATAGTAAAAAGCAGGGTGCAGGCAACTATATTGGCATAGCGCTGAATGAGGGCTGCATTCAGTACTGCGACGGCGCTGAGCAGGAGCAGTTCTACAACCACCGGTATAGCATTCGCATAACGCTGATTTATTTTTGACGTAAGCTCTATCAGCACATTTGAGAAAAAGGCGCCCAGTAAAAAACAAGTGATATATAAGAGATAAAGGCCAGCCGTAAAAAAATGCTGTTTTACCACTTCGTCAGCGAAATAAGCAAAATGCCCGGTTACATTTGTTGTTAGTCTCTGTACAGAGAAGAATCCAGCCACATTTACTATACCCGCTACAAAAGATAGCAGCGAAGCCAGCTTCAGGTTATGCACCAATGTACGGGCTCTGCCCCTGTGTCTGAACATATATCAAAAATAGATCCGGCAGTTTTTAGTTATCAGTAAAACAATGAGATCGTCTAAAGTGATTTTAAAGCAGAGAATACTCAGAGCTTAAAGAGCTAGCTGTGTCCTCCGTGTTAAACCTCTGGTCCCTCTGCGGTTAAGTTCTTAACTTTTCAGACAACTTCTCACCATAAAGGTAACAAATAAAGATCAGACAGGGTGCCGGTTAGTGAGCCGTGTCTGATTTCAGGATAGCGCCTTTCAATCGCATCAATTCTATTTCGGAAACTTTTGCATCATACCGGGCTGCGATCAAGCGGTCGTAAGCCTGGGCCAGGCTCAGTTGTGCTTCGCGCAGCTGCACCAAAGTGGCCATGCCTAATTTGTAAGTTTCAAAAACGATCGATACATTTTCTTTTGCCAGCAGGATGTTTTCTTCTTCCAGTTTAAGGGCACGTTTTTGTTCATCATAACCCTTGTAAGCATTTACGATCGCCAGATTCAGCCGGGAGCGCTGACTTTCATAGTTGAGCTGCTGCATATTCAAAAACAGCTTGCTTTGTTTGATATCCCTTCTTGCAGCAAACCGGTTAAAGATGGGGATATTGGCGCTCAGCCCGTAATTATAGCCGTTGCTCTGGTTGAATAAAGGGGAGAACTGGTTGATCACTTTCTGGTTATTGGTCCTGCTGAAATTGTACATGGAATTAAAAGACAGAGTGGGCAACAATTCCGCCTTGCTTTCTTTTAAGGCATAGCCGGCTACATCCACTTGGGAGCGCGCCAGCAGCAGGGCCGGACTGGTTTGCTCTATTCCTTCCTGTAAATCACCAAGATTCAAGGTCGATGTAAGAGGAATGGTATCCGGTATGTCAAATGACGCGCCGGTTATTTTACTGTTCATCGCCTGGGCCAGTTGTTCTTTTAGTTGCTCCACCTGGGTTACTTGCTGCATGCGTAATGCCTTCTGGCTGTTCAGGTCCACCTTGCTCTGGAGCACATCGGGTTTGGCGCCCACTCCTATATCCAGCTTGTTTTGAGCCAGTTTGGCACGCTCACTATTCAGATCGATCTGCACATCCGTAGCCGCTATTAACTGTTTGTTGCGGGCAATTGCATAATAATTGCTGATCACGGTGGCAATGGTATTAATGATCTGTTCACGGGCGGTGTACGAACCCGAGACCAGCAGGGCCGCGGCTTTGTCGCGCGTGGCAAACATTTTTAACCCGTCAAACAACACCCAGTTCAGTGCCACATTGCCCTGTACGTTATTGCTTTTAATCCCGTTTGATTTACGCTCCGTTTTGTCGGCCAATATTTGTTTCTGGTTATTGTTATTTTTTGTATAACCGGCCACTCCATTTAACGTGGGCAGAAACGCTGTGTTCCTGTAACTATAATCGATTGCAGCCACAAGCGAATCATTCTTCGAGAGCTGGATATCATAATTGTTCTCCAAAGCGGTTGCGATCGCCTCATCCAAAGTCAGCAGGCGCTGGGCCGTGGCAGATTGCGTTAACAGCAGCCCACCCAGAACAACAGGAACTATTTTAAATAATTTATTCGGCATGGGGTTCGTTTGTTGCTTCCACCTGGAGCATTTCATCAAAATCTTTATTTTTCTTATTGGCCGACATATAGCTATAAACGGCGGGGATCACGTAAAGCGTTAGTGCCAGGGAGAAAATGATTCCCCCCACAATAACGATCCCCAGCGGAATGCGGCTGGTTGCGGCAGCGCCCAATGAAAGGGCGATGGGTAAAGCACCCAGCGCCATGGCCATGCTGGTCATTAAAATGGGACGCAGGCGCTGCCCGGCGGCAAAGATCACCGCATCCGTTTTATTCATGTTCTTTTTACGGCTCTGGTTGGCAAATTCCACAATCAGGATCCCGTTCTTGGTAACCAGCCCGATGAGCATGATCATCCCGATCTGCGAGAAAATATTCAGCGTCTGGTTAAAGATCCATAACGACAATAATGCCCCGGCAATGGCCAGCGGTACAGTAATCATAATAATAAACGGATCAATAAAGCTTTCAAACTGCGCTGCAAGCACGAGGAAGATCAATCCCAGGGCCAGCAGGAACGCGAAACTGGTATTGCCGCTGCTCTCTGCAAAATCTCTTGAGGTGCCGCTGAGGGCAGTAGAAAAACTTTCATCCAGCAACTTATCCGCAATGCGGTTCATTTCCTTAATGCCGTCCCCCACGGTATAGCCGGGCTGCAGGCCGGCCGAAATAGTGGCCGATTTATACCGGTTGAAGTGATAGATCGTAGGAGGGGTGGTGGATTCTACCGCGGTAGTTACGTTGTCGAGACTGATCATTTGCCCCTGGTTATTTTTGACGAAGATCTTTTTGATATCGTCGGGATCGTCGCGGTTCACCAGGTCTACCTGCGACATTACCTGGTATTGTTTCCCGTTGCGGGTAAAATAGCCAATACGCCGGTTGCTGTAGGCGATCTGCAACGCTTCTGAAATAGCATTTACAGAAATGCCCAGCTGCGCCGCTTTTAACCGGTCGATATGAACGCGTAATTCGGGTTTATTAAATTTCAGGTCCGCATCCACTTGCTGCAGCACTTTGCTTTTGCCGGCCTCCTCCAGGAATTTAGGCAGCATCGCGCTCAGCTTTTCGAAATTATTATTCTGCAGCACAAATTGTATATCCTGCCCGCCCCGGCGGTTCACCTGTATGGTTTGATCCTGCTGGGCAAAAACACGCCCTTCTGTAAATTTTAAAACGTTCCGGTTTACCATGTCCACTATTTCCTTTTGGGAACGTGTTCGTTCCGAAGGAGGCACCAGGCGCACCCGCACGCTTCCGGTGTTGGCATTGCCGGTACCGCTGAAACCGGGGGAGGTAATGGAAAGCACGATCTGGTTTTCCGGGATGGAATCCATCAGCAGGTTTGATACCTTATTTACAAAGTTATCCATGGCGTCGAAAGAAGTGCCTTCCGGAGCCGTGAGACTTAAGCGAAACTGGCTTTTATCTTCCATAGGCGCCAGCTCCGATTGCATGTTTTTCCCAATAAAATAAATGAGCAGTCCGCAGGCCGCTACGGCCACCCATGCCAGCCAGCGCACTTTCATAAAACGCTTCAGGCTTTTTTCATAACCCTGCTCCATTGCCCGGAAAAAGGGTTCCGTCTTGGTATAAAACCAGGAATGCTTATGCACATCCTTTTTGGCCATCAACACGTTCAATACAGGTGTAAGGGTCAAAGACACAAAGGCTGAAATTAAAACGGCTCCGGCTACCACGATACCAAATTCCCGGAAGAGGCTTCCCACAAACCCCTGCAGGAAAATAATAGGTATAAACACTATAGCCAGTGTAATGGAAGTAGCTATAACGGCAAAGTAAATTTCTTTTGATCCTTCCAGGGCGGCTTTTCGTTTGTGCATGCCCTGCTCCATTTTTTTATAAATGTTCTCTGTGACGACGATACCATCATCTACCACCAAACCGGTTGCGAGTACAATGGCCAATAACGAAAGTACATTTATCGTGTATCCCAGCAGGTACATAATAAAGAAGGCCCCGATGAGCGAAACGGGAATGTCGATCAGCGGACGTATGGCCATCAGGGTATCTCTGAAGAAGAGGTAAACGATGATGATCACAAGTCCAATCGCGATAAATAACGTTTCTTCCACTTCGCTGATGGAATTTTTAATATAGACGGTTTGATCCAGCGCTATATTTAATTTAATATCGTTAGGTACGTCTTGTTTTATCGATGCCAGTCGTTTGTAAAACTCATTCGATATAGAAACATAGTTAGCTCCGGGTTGGGGAACAATCGCCAGGGCGATCATTGGAATAGCACTTTCTTTTAGCGCGGTTTCCTCGTTTTCCATTCCTAATGATACCTTGGCAACATCTTTAAGGCGTACATCAGCGCCGTTGATATTGCTGATAATAAGGTTTTCAAATTCATCCTCTGTATTGAGTTTTCCGAAAGTGCGCACCACTAATTCTGTGCTGTTGCCCCGGATCTTTCCGCTGGGCAATTCCACGTTTTCTCTTTGAACTGCCGCCTGTACATCGGATGGAGTAATGTTAAAAGCGGCCATTTTGTTAGGATCGAGCCAGATGCGCATCGCGAAGCGCTTTTCTCCCCAGATCTGGATCCCGCTTACCCCTGGGATAGTCTGCAATCGTTCTAAAAGATTGTTATTGGCATACTCTGTTAATTCCATTTGGTTGCGGGTATCGCTTTGCACCGTCATAGAAATGATCGCATCAGCGCTGGCATCCGCCTTGGTAACAACAGGGGGCGCTTCCAGGTCGGGTGGCAGAGAGCGCATGGCGGATGACACCTTGTCCCGCACATCGTTAGCAGCGGCTTCAAGGTCCGTTCCCAATTCAAATTCAACGTTTAAATTGCTGGTACCGTTACTGCTGCTTGAGGTGATATTGCGGATGCCGGCAATCCCGTTAATGGCTTCCTCCAAAGGTTCTGTTATCTGCGTTTCGATGATGTCGGCATTCGATCCCGGATAACTGGTTCGTACGCTGATGTTGGGCGGATCAATGGCCGGGTAATCGCGTATGCCCAGGAACTTAAAGCCTATAAAGCCAAATACGATAATGATAATATTCATTACCAGGGCTAAGACCGGTCTCCGTAAACTAAGTTCTGAAATATTCATTTTATATCTATTTGATAATTAATCAAATTTTAATTATCAATTAATTACTTTCTTTATGTCTACTTTTGAATTGGGCTTTGTGGCCATAATACCGGTAGCCAGCACTGTATCGCCCTGCTTTAATCCTTTGGTAATTTCCACACGGGAAGAATCCCTGATGCCGGTTTCCACATCCGAAAAAAGCGCTTTACCTTTTACCACCAATATCACTTGCTTGCCTCTTGCGGTTGGCACAATAGATTGAGTGGGTATAAAAATGGCGCTGGGGTTAGGAGCAAAATGGAGGGTGACTTTGGCGAAGGATCCGGGGATCAATCCCTGGGTGGTTCCGGTAACCAGTGCCCGAACAGTCAGGCTTCTGTTGGTTATTGCAACATTGGATTCACTTGCCATTACTTTTGCGGCATAAGTACGGGGGCTGCCTTCAACGGTAAAGTTTACGATCTGGCCCTCCGATATCTGGCCGGTATATTTTTCCGGAACGGTAAAATCAATTTTAAGGGAGCTAACCTGGTTAATGGTGGCAATGGCCGTTGCGGGGGTTACATAAGCACCCGGACTAATCGCCTTTAAACCCATTTTGCCGCTAAAAGGCGCGCGAACGACGGTGCGGGAGATCTCTGTTTGCACCAGCGCAATATCCGCCTGGATGTTTTTTACAGCCAGTAAGCTGTTGTCATAATCCTGTTTACTGATGCCCTGAATATTTACCAGCTGCTGGGCGCGGTTTTCGTTCACCTGCGCTATTTTTAGCTGGGCCTCCAGTTTGTTCAGTTGTGCCTGCAGGTCGCCGTCGTAGATCTTTGCCAGCATTACTCCCCGCGACACAAACTGACCTTCCCGCACATTTAATTGCACCACCCGCCCCGAAACTTCCGGGTGAATCTCTGTTACTTCATTTGCCACAACAGAGCCGGGCACTTCAATGGTTTCAGAAAAAGGCGCCGTTTTCACAATATAAACGTCAACTTTTCCGGCACCCCGTTTTTGAGCAGCGGGCGCTTCTTTCTTCTTTTCTTTACAGCCAAACGCGAGGGCGATAAAGAGCAAGGACATCAATTCTCTTCTCAAGTTGCTTTGTTTTTAATTGATAAGGCAAATAATCCGGGTAAATATCTGTTTTTTTTAACAGGGAAACAAAACAGGGGGGATAAAATTGATATGAGGTTACAGAGAAATACCGGTGGTTGCCTCTGTACGTGCAGGCGGGTTCTTATTTAGCGGGTATAGTGCAAAAGCGCCTGTATTGACCCGCCTGTAGTGCTTTTGGCATCAGTCTTGCGTCGCACACTTCAGCACCTCAATATGGGGCGGCTGGTTGTTGGTGAGACTTGTAGTTCATCATTAAATTAGGAATACTCAACCTGCGTTTGTCGCCCTGGTCCTCCATGTCCCACCAATACAAGCACACATTAGGCTAAACCGGCCGATGTCCAAAAAATTAATTTTTTGTAATTACCGAAAGGCCGTGTTTGATCTTATTGGCTTTGTGCAACAGGTCGGCTTTTTCATTGCTGATCACCGTTACATGTCCCATTTTACGGCCCGGCTTGGTTTGCTTTTTGCCATACAAATGAAAAAAAGCGTTTTCAATTTTCAACAGTTCCGCCAGTCCCTCATAATGGGCTGCTCCGGAAAAGCCTTCTTTGCCCAGAATATTAAGCATTACAGAGGGCATGATTGCCTCTGTGCTGCCCAACGGATAATCGAGCAGGATCCGCCAAACCATATCAAACTGCGAGCTGTAATGTGCTTCAATGGTATGGTGCCCGCTGTTATGCACGCGGGGGGCGGTTTCATTTACCAGCACATTGCCTTCGGGGGTTACAAAAAGTTCAACGGCAAAGATCCCGGGCGAATTAAAGTTTTTTACGGTGGTTAATGCAATGGCTTCTGCCTTCCAATAAGTTTTTTCTTCCATTTCAGCAGGGCATAGTTGAAAATCGAGCAGGTTCAGCCCTTTATCGAAGATCATTTGTACCGGGGGGTAAATTGCTATATCGCCCGAGCGGGAAATGGCGATCATCAGCGCTATTTCCTTTTCGATGGTCACCTGTTTTTCAAGTACCGACATCGCATCAAAACCTTTTGCAATATCCTGTTCCGTCTCTATGATCTGTACGCCGCGGCCATCGTAACCGCCTTCGGCGATTTTGTGCACCGCAGGGAAAAAATGCGCCTGATCCGCAAGCTCCTGGATATTGTGAGTGAGGATATATTCTGAAGTTGGTATCTGGTGATCGGTATAATATTTTTTTTGAGTGGCTTTGTTGCGGATGGTTCTTAGCACAGAAGGATGGGGGATAACCGTAACGCCTTCTTTTTCGAGCGCCTCCAGGGCATCCACATTTACATTCTCAATTTCAATGGTGATGGTATCCAGGTTCTTACCAAAATTGTAAACGGCATCGTAATCTTTAATATCTCCTTTAATAAAATGATCACAGAGATGCGCGGCCGGGCAATGATCATCATTTTCAAGTACAAATGTTTCAACGGGGTAATTGGCCGCGGCCTGTAATAACATACGGCCCAACTGGCCGCCTCCTAAAATACCTACTTTTTGCATGGCGCAAAGATAGGCTTTATGATGCCAAGAATTAGCCACAGAAGCTCAGAAACACAGAATGCTATTCGTTACCACAACAAAAGGCACCGTTACAAGATTTAGATGCGTTGGCCCTGGGGCTGCTGCGTAATTTAAAGGAACAACGAAATTTAAACGAGGCCAGCAAAACCCTCAGTGGCAAAAAATAGCGGCTTTATACCCGGTTTTGTACATTCGTGTTTTATAATCCTAAAAAATAAGTAAATAGTATGCGCCTGGATTACAGCAAAGCATCACCTGATGGATACAGAGCCCTGTTGAGCATGTATGGACACCTGCGGAACAGCGATCTTGCTCCGGCATTATTGCACATGATATATCTTAAAGTGTCCCAGATAAACGGATGTCCCTATTGTGTGGACCTTCATTGGCAGGATGCTGCCAAAGCTGGCGTGGAAGGCCGTAAGCTGAATGCGGTTTCTAACTGGAAGCATATGCCTTTTTTTACAGAAACGGAACGGGCTGCACTTGCGCTGGCGGAAGAAATTACGCTGCTTCCGGATCAGGAAGTAAGTGATGGGGTGTATGAAAATGCCAAACAATATTTTAACGACAAGGACCTGCTTGATCTCAGCTTTGCCATCGCGCACATGAATATGCTGAACCGGGTGGCCATAACGTTTCATAAAGTGCCGGAAAAATAATTATTTCCGGCACGTTCTGTTTTAGAAGGCGGTTTTATATTTTATCCGTACCCCTGCTTTCTTTATCCAGGTTCTGGATATCCTTTAACTGGCTTGCGGGGATAAGATTGTTATAATCCCAGAAAGCCGCAACACAAACGATCTTCCAGTGCCCGTTTTGCTTTTCCATTACCCGCACTTCTTTACTGTGCCGGTAACTGCTGTCTTTGTTACTGTTAAACTGGTCCCAGGTCAAAAAACAGGCATCAGGTCCATAGAACTTGAACCGGATCTGCTTCCTTTCGATGGGGGCCAGCCCCGTCTGGGGTTTGGGGTTGTCGTGGATATATTTCCCGATCGTGTTATCAATATCAGGCCAGCCAACGCTTGCATCAAAAGTACCATCCTTGTTGCTCCATGCCTGAAAGGCATAATCGTCCTGGGCGTAGGTCGACTTCCAGGTTTCGTAGTCGCGGGCAAAAAAAGATTTACTTTCTTTTTCGATCGTGGCCATAATCGAATCTTTGTCGGCCTGTACTGTTTTGGCATCGGGTTCTTTTTCATTAGCCTTCGAAGTGCATCCGATAAAAATGATGCTCAATGCCACGGCCAGAAAAGGAACAATGTGGTGGTTTTTGAATGGGGATGCTGATACATGCTTCCCACAATCGTTGTTTAGGGGAGTTACTCGTTGCTGGAACATAGTGACAAGTTTTACTGGTTAAAATAGATCCCTGTCCTCATCAAAGTCCATTACATAAAACCCGTCCTTTAAAAGACGGATTTCTCACTGTTAAGTTAAAACAAAAAATCCTATTTCCCATGACTCAGGGCATATTTATTTTTAAACTGCCCGTCGTCATTTGAAAATAGGATCTTACAATATAAGAACCGCAGCGTCCTTAGATCCGGCTTAAAATTTCGGCGCCGATCGCATCGGTTCCTAAGATTTTTTCTTTTGGAGTAGTGCTGTCTGCAATATCGCCCGTGCGGAATCCGGCTTTCAGTACCTGGTCTACCGCACTGATCACGTCTTCGCTCTCTTTCTTCAGTCCAAAAGAAATGTCGAGCAACAAGGCTGCAGATAATACAGAGGCCATCGGGTTGGCGATGCCTTTGCCGGTAATATCGTGTGCGGAGCCATGTATCGGCTCATAAACGCCGGTGCCATCGCCGATAGAAGCGGAAGCGAGCATACCCATTGATCCGGCGATCTGCGAAGCTTCATCGGTAAGAATATCGCCAAATAAGTTGGCCGTAACCACTACGTCAAAGCGCTTGGGGTCTTTGATCAGCAACATGGCGGTAGCATCCACAAATTGATGCTCTACCTGTACATCAGGATATTCTTTTGCCACCTGCTGCACTACTTCGCGCCAAAGGCGACTGGTCTCAATCACATTAGCTTTATCAACCGAGCACAATTTTTTACCACGCGTGCGGGCGGCTTCAAAGGCTTTACGGGCGATGCGTTCCACCTCATAGCGACTGTACTGAGCGATATCATAAGCCGTATCACCATTGTCTTTACGGCCTTTTTCTCCAAAATAAATATCGCCGGTCAGTTCACGGAAAAATAAGATATCCGCGCCTTTCAATATCTCGGGTTTAATGCTGGAAGCGCTCAGCAGCTCGTCGAATAATTTTATAGGGCGCAGGTTGGCGTAGAGGCCCAGTTCTTTACGCATTTTCAACAATCCCTGTTC
>JAGIAQ010000038.1:0-33591 GCA_017744795.1 Niabella sp.
GTGTAAATCTGAGGAATCTGTGAGCACCTAAAATTGTTCTTTATTAAACGATTATAATCAAGCATCAAAAAAACAAAAAATGAAAAAAGGCACTTTCTTACTGGGATTATTATTTGTGATTACAGGATTTATTAACGCCCAGGAACCTCCTTTTTATCAGGACATCCAGCATTTTAAAAAGCTCGACGAGCAAACACCGCCACCTAAAAACGCCATACTTTTTATCGGCAGCTCTTCCTTCACAAAATGGAAGGATGTGGCGGATTATTTTCCGGGTTATACTATTATTAACCGCGGGTTCGGCGGGTCTACACTAAAGGATCTTATTTATTATTTTAATGACCTGGTGCCTGTTTATAAGCCCCGGCAGATTGTGATCTATTGTGGGGAGAATGATCTGGCGCATAACGAAACTCCGGCCGATAGTGCGGTAAGCCGTTTTAAACAGCTCTACAGTCTCATCAGGGGATACAGCAAAAAAGTGCCGGTTGCTTTCATTTCAATAAAGCCAAGTCCCTCCCGCGCGCAGTATTTTTTAAACATACAGAAAGCCAATATGGACATAAAAGCATTTATTGAAAAAAATAAGAACGTTCGTTATATTAATGTGTATCCGGCAATGCTGGGCGGGAACGGGAAGCCCGTCCCTTCCATCTTTCTCAGCGACAGTCTGCACATGAATGCCGGAGGGTACCATATCTGGCAAAAAATTATACAGCCATATTTAAAAAAATGATGATCAGAAAAGCGGAAATAGCAGATCTGGAAAAATTACAGGCTTTTGCCCGAAGTACGTTCGCTGATACCTACGGCCAATACAATACCGCAGCCAATATGCAGCATTATCACGATGAAGTATTTTCTGCGGTCAATTTTAAAAAAGATTTGCAAAGCGCCTTTGTATTATATTATCTTATAGAAGAAAAAGAAAATATTGCAGGGTATATAAAACTAAACCTCAGCCCTGAACAAACCGACCTTAACGATCCGGACAGCCTTGAACTGGAACGGATTTATATTGCTGCAATGGCTAAGGGAAGAGGGTTGGGAAAACGGCTTTTGCAAACTGCTGCTGAAGTGGCACTGGAATTACAGAAAGACTATCTCTGGCTGGGAGTTTGGGAGCAGAACGAAACGGCCATCCGGTTTTATCAGAAAAACGGATTTGTGCCCTTTGATACGCACGTTTTTATGTTGGGGGCTGATTCGCAGAAAGATATTTTAATGAAAAAAATACTTAACTGATAAAAATGGCAACAATAAAAAACAAAGTAACAGGTTTATTATGCTTGCTGATCATTTTGTTCGTTGCAAGAACAGAAGCACAAACAAGCGATGCCAAAATGAACGCCTTCATTAGTGGCTTAATGCAAAAAATGACGCTGGAAGAAAAGATCGGACAACTGAATCTGCCCAGTGCCGGGGAGTTTACCACTGGAACAGCTACTAATTCAGACATCGGTAAAAATGTAAAAGAAGGAAATGTAGGCGGCCTCTTTAATATAAAAGGCGTTGAAAAGATCCGGGCCATACAAAAAGTGGCCATGGAGAACAGCCGGCTGAAGATACCGATGTTATTCGGCATGGATGTGATCCATGGATATGAGACCACCTTTCCCATCCCACTGGGGCTTTCCTGCACCTGGAACATGAAGGCCATAGAACAATCGGCCCGCATTGCCGCCGTTGAAGCCAGCGCCGATGGTATTTGCTGGACCTTTAGCCCCATGGTGGACATAGCCCGGGACCCGCGCTGGGGAAGGGTTTCCGAGGGCAATGGCGAAGATCCTTACCTGGGCTCCCAAATTGCCAAAGCGATGGTAAAAGGCTACCAGGGCAATTATTCATCCAATACCAACATCATGGCCTGTGTGAAACATTTTGCATTATATGGTGCTGCAGAAGCAGGCAGAGATTACAATACAGTTGATATGAGCCATTTGCGGATGTACAACGATTATTTCCCTCCATATAAAGCCGCTGTGGACGCGGGTGCGGGTAGTGTAATGGCTTCATTCAACGTGGTAGATGGCATCCCCGCCACCGGAAACAGATGGTTACTTACTGATGTGCTGCGCAAACAATGGGGCTTTAAAGGCTTTGTTGTTACGGACTATACCGGTATCAATGAAATGACGGCACATGGCATGGGCGACCTGCAAACGGTTTCGGCACTGGCGCTGAAAGCGGGTGTGGATATGGACATGGTGGGCGAAGGTTTTCTGAAAACGCTGAAAAAATCATTGGATGAAAAAAAGATCACCCTTGCGGAAATCAACGCTGCCTGTAAGAATGTGCTGGAAGCAAAATACAAATTAGGCCTGTTTACCAACCCCTATAAATATTGCAATACACAACGTGCCAAAACGGAAATTTTTACTCCGGAACATCGCAGCGTTGCCCGGCAGGTCGCAGCAGAAAGTTTTGTTCTTCTAAAGAATGAACAACAAATCCTTCCCTTAAAAAAATCCGGAAAAATTGCGCTAATTGGCCCGCTGGCAGATGCGGCAAACAATATGGCCGGCACCTGGAGCGTGGCTACGGTGCAGGATAGTTCTGTATCGGTACTGGCAGGATTGAAGGAGGCATTGGGAAATAAGGGCACCGTATCTTACGCAAAAGGATGTAATCTTGATGCGGACGCTGCATTTGAAGACCGCGCTACAATGTTTGGAAAAACATTAAACCGCGATAAACGATCTGCTGAAGAAATGAAGAATGAAGCGCTTAGGATCGCAAATGAATCGGACGTGATCGTTGCAGCTATGGGCGAATCCGCCGAGATGAGCGGCGAAAGTGCCAGCCGCACAGATCTGAATATTCCACAAATACAACAAGAGCTGCTGAAGACCTTATTGAAAACAGGAAAGCCAGTAGTATTGGTTTTATTTACAGGCCGTCCGCTAACACTATCCTGGGAAAATAAAAATGTTCCGGCGATCTTAAATGTGTGGTTCGGCGGATCGGAAGCCGGAGCCGCCATTGCCGACGTATTGTTTGGTGCCGTAAACCCATCCGGAAAATTAACGATGACTTTCCCTCAGAATGTAGGCCAGATCCCGCTTTACTATGCCCACCTGAGCACCGGCCGGCCATTGGAGGAAGGAAAATGGTTCCAGAAATTCCGATCCAATTATTTAGATGTGTCTAACGATCCGGTGTATCCTTTCGGTTATGGCCTAAGCTATTCAAACTTTAGCTATGGCGATTTAAAGCTCAGCGCTACTTCTTTAAAAGGAGCGCAATCCTTAAAAGCCAGTATCGCCATTACCAATACCAGCAAGATGGACGGACAGGAAACGGTGCAACTATATATCCGCGATAAAGTGGCCAGCATTTCCAGACCTGTTAAAGAGTTAAAAGGCTTTCAGAAACTGCTTATTAAAGCTGGCGAGACCAAAACGGCAACTTTTACTATTACCTCGGATGATCTGAAATTTTATAACAGCGCATTAAACTACGATTGGGAGCCGGGTGCTTTTGACATCATGATCGGCAGCAATTCCAGGGATGTGAAGACGGCTACCGTAAGCTGGGCGAAATGAAAATAGTGAGCAGTGAATGGTCAATGGTGAAATGCCCGGCACTTGTAACTCATATCTGTTTTTTAAAGATGGTACAATAAAGGTTATTCGTGCATTCGTGGCGGCCTTTATATTTATACCTCATTTCGTTGTAATAGTTTGTGTCCGCAGAAACTACTTAAAAAATTATGAAACAAAACAACTTCTTTCTTTTTGCAATTATGGTGGTCCTCTTTTCGTTGGCCGCCCACTCAAATAAAAACCTGACAAATCCACCTTTGAATCCGGAACTGTGGATCACCAAAGCAGATCAATCGATGCTCTTGCAAAGAGTCGGAAACAAGCCCGCCACTGCCTCCCCCGATGCTGCTACCATTGCAGTTGATGCGGCAAAACAATATCAAACCATTGATGGGTTCGGCTATACCCTTACCGGCGGAAGCGCAGTCCTGATCAATCAGCTGCCTGCAGATAAAAAGAAAGCACTGCTGAACGAGCTGTTCGGCAGCGGAGCGCAGTCGATCGGTATAAGCTACCTTCGGCTGAGCATGGGATCTTCAGACCTCGATTCTGTTACGTTTTCCTATAATGATCTCCCGGCCGGGCAAACGGATAACACGCAATCAAAATTCAGTCTGCGTCCTGACAAAGCCAATTTGATCCCTTTATTAAAAGAGATCCTGGCAATCAATCCACACCTAAAAATCATTGCAGCTCCCTGGAGCGCTCCTGTGTGGATGAAAGACAATAACAATACAAAAGGCGGTTCGCTCAAACCGGAGTATTACGATTCCTACGCCACGTATTTTGTAAAATATATTCAGAGCATGCAGGCAGAAGGAATCAATATCACCGCCATCACTCCTCAGAACGAACCCTATCATCCGGGTAACAATCCAAGCCTGTATATGACGGCTGTTATGCAGCGGGATTTTATTAAAAACAACCTGGGGCCTGCTTTTAAAAAGAATAAGCTTACAACAAAGATTGTGGTGTACGATCATAACCTGGATAAGCCATTCTATGCGGACACCATTTACCAGGATGCAGCCGCTTCAAAATATGTAGATGGCGCAGCCTTTCACCTGTACGCGGGAAATGTAAGTGCCATGGGACAACTGCACGACCGGTTTCCCGATAAGAACCTTTACTTTACAGAGGAATGGACCGGCTCGAACGGCTCCTTTTCCGGTGATCTGCTGTGGCATACAAAAAATGTGATCATCGGCACAATGAGGAACTGGAGCAAAGCGGCCCTGGAATGGAACCTGGCCAACGATCCTTTATTTAAACCACATACGCCCGGGGGCTGTACCCAATGTAAAGGCGCCCTAACCATTAATGGCGCAGCAATTACCCGGAATGTTTCCTACTACATCATCGCACATGTATCTAAATTTGTTCCCGCAGGTTCCAGAAGAATTGAAAGCACACCGGTGAACGGACTGACCAATGTAGCGTTTATAACTCCCGCCGGTAAAAAAGTGTTGATCTTACTGAATGAAAACGATACCGCGATCTCATTTAATCTTCAGGATAGAAAGAAGAAGGCCCTGCTTACCATTCCGGGTAAGGCTGTGGCAACGTTGCGGTTTTAGCAAAAATCCGGTGTCGCAATGTGCTTCGGTGTATTCGATAAATATAAGAGCTGCCACTAATACCAATTAGACATTAAAATAGAACTGTCACCCTAAGTCATCTATTTGCGCTGCCAAGTCATTGACGCGATGACACATTAAGGCATCGTCATTTCGATGAGTCCGCCGAAGGCGGATGAAGAGAAATCTCATAATTAAAGAACGAGATTTCGACGAAAGGTAAATGGGTTTCGGCGAGCTAATAATTAACCGCTATCATTATTACTAAAATAGTCGTAACCCTTTGATAATTGTTTTACAGCACCAGTGTTTTTGTAATATGATTTCAACGCGAGAGCTAATATGGTTTCTACATCGTCAAGGCTGTTGAATATTTTGTTGTGAAAATATTTTCGCCTGACCTCTCTCCATAAAAGTTCAACCGGGTTGAGTTCGGGGGAATAAGGTGGTAAGTGCATTAGCAAAAGATTGTCTGCTAAATGGATGTTTTTACTGATGTGCCAGCCAGCTTTATCCAATAGTAGCACTATTCTGTAATTGGCGTATTGACCGGCCAGTTGGGACAAGAAGCAATTCATTGCTTCTGTGTTGCAATAGGGCGCTATCATTGAAAAACAATCCCCTGTTTCGGGAGAAATGGCGCTATACGCATAAATGTATTCCCTGACCATTTGCCTGGCAACAGAAGGAACCATGTCTTTTCTTACCCAGCAATACATTTCTCTGCTTATTCTGCCAAACCGGCCTTCATCTTCAAAAAAGACTACAATCGGCTTGCTACTTTCTGTTAGATCTGCTCTCCATTTGAGGGAAGCCAAACGGTCGGGGAGTTTTTTTTAAACGCTTGTTGTTCTTCTATATCCCTTTTAGGATGATGAGGCCGTGGCATTTTCTTCTTCCAGTTATTCCGATTCAACAGATCCCATAAATAATCATCCGAGACATTTTGACCCACCCGCTGTTCCACCATCGCTCTTATATCGTTAGCCGTCTTTACTAATCCTTTGGCTGCCTTTTGCTCAATAGATACCAATAATGAAGCTTCTTGTTCAACACTTAAAAAACAGCGTCTTCTTCCCCCTCTTTGTGTATATTTAATCCCCTGAACACCTGACTTATTATACCCTTCCACAATTTTATAAATACTCTGCTTGGATAAGTTTACTAAGGGCGCTATTGTCTCTGCCGATTCAATGCCTGCTACCTGGATCAAATATAAAATCTGCCAACGGCTAAATTCTGGCTTCCCAGCCGTAATGGAAAGCTTCTCTTTTAGCGCTGCATCGTTCAAATGATTTATCACCTTTAGCGTTCGCATATACATACGTTTGAACGCAAAGATAATAAATTATTATTTTAGCATTTTTGATAGCGGCTTATTATAAAGTAACCTCCGGCCCGGGCATTAATGCCACGCAAAACATTACTGAGTTAAGCGTCTCAGCGCTGGCAATTGCGAGGGAGCTTCAAAACACATCGTTACCTGATTATCTGTATCAAAATAAAAATAAGTCATTCGGCTGTCCCGATTGTGCCGACCAGGGAGGAACAAATCTGACAATAACTATTAACGGGGTGCCCGTTTCCTGGTATTTTGATAATTATCTCAACAACAACCCCGTCGAAATAAGAGACTATATTCAGAAAATATGGACTACCCTCGGGGCGTTGAAATAAATTGCCTGCTGCCCGTTACCGGTGTTCTTCTGTGTAACGTTTAAAATTATCCATAATGGCCTGCCAGCCGGCCTGCTGCATTTCAATGGGATTGGTTGTTTCCGCGTCAAATGTTTCGGTGACGGTAGTGCTGTTGTCCTCACCGGCGAAAAAGATCTGCACTTTGCGGCCATCCCCCATCGTATAGGCGATCTCTTTGTTTATAAGCACGACATCATATATGCCGCCAAAATCGAAACCCATGCTGCCATCCCGCGCTTCCATTCTTGAAGAAAAAGCGCCTCCTGTCCGAAGATCATTTTCGGCACGGGGTGTATGCCAGTCGTCCGAAGCGCTGTTCCATTTCTTGATATGTTCCGGCTCCGTCCAGTATTCCCAAACTTTTGCTACCGGAGCGTTAATTGTTGCAGCTACTGTAATTTTTGCAGGTTCCATCGTTATTTTTTTTATGAGTGAATTATTTTTTTAACGTTCCTCGTTTAAAACAGCAGATCAACTGCCAAAGCTATACTGTGCGGCTGTTTGTTCAGTGCGCCCTGTTTGAGCATTTCGTAATTTGTGATAGTAATAATAAGAGGCAGCCAAAATAGCCAACGCCACCAGCGGAAATATTGCCTGCCCGCCAAACCCGTCCACTACGGTGTGGGAAATGACTGCACTTATAAAATTAAATGTAAATCCCGCATAGGCCCACTCCTTTATACGTCCTTTAAAAAAGGGCAACAGCAGCACCGTAGCGCCGGTTACTTTAAAAACGGTGAGCAGTACCCTGAAATAATCGGGATAGCCGAGGTGACTGATCCCTTGCCGGGCCAATTCGGTGTTTGAAGTGAGCGCAGGCATCACGCCATCCAGTAATACGATGATACCGGTAAAAGTCCAGTAAAGAATTTTTGTCGTTTTCATTGTTTGTTGTTTTTTGTCTTGAATGTGTTTAACAATACAAACCTACAGCAATAGGGCTTTAAAGGCACTGTGAGAAAACGACAATTAAAAAGGCGGTTTACGACAAAAGAGGGGTTAGTACGTTTATCAAATGAATTTCCGTAAATTGTTTTAAAACTGCCTGTATGAATACAATCTTTTTACTGGGAGCGTTTGGAACCAATGAGCTCGTCATTATTCTTCTGATACTTATATTGCCAATAGCAGCACTAGTTGATATATTGCGCACCAGCTTTAAAGACAGCACCAATAAAATTATCTGGGCACTTATTGTGCTGTTGATTCCAATATTGGGCACCATAATTTATTTTATTATTGGCGCAAATCAAAAACTTCCCAAAGAAAATGACTAACGCTTAACGATCTGTGCGACCAGATCCGCTTCCGTGGCCACTTTATTGCCCACGTAAACGGTGCCGCGCATCTCGCAAATGCCTCGGCGAATAGGCGCAGATAATTCCATTTTAAGGATCATGGTATCGCCGGGCCGCACCATTTGTTTGAATTTGCAGTTATCGATCTTTAGAAAGTAGGTATCGTATTTCCCTTCCCCTGCCAGGTTGATGGCCAGGATACCCCCGCATTGTGCCAGTGCTTCAATTTGCAGCACACCCGGCATCACAGGGTTTTGAGGAAAATGCCCCTGGAAAAACCATTCGTTGAACGTAACATTTTTTACGCCTACGATCCGCTCATCGGTGAGCTCCGTGATCTTATCCACCAGCAAAAACGGAAAGCGGTGGGGGAGGGTCTTTTCAATATACTTCAGGTCATATACCGGCGGTACATTAGGATCATAATTCGGTACGCCTTTCAGGTGTTTGTTCGCCTTAATATGTCTTTTAATGATACGGGCAAATTCCACGTTGGTGCTATGCCCCGGGCGGTTCGCTATTACCCTTCCTTTTACAGGATAGCCGATCAATGCCAGATCGCCCACGATATCCAGCAATTTATGCCGCGCTGGTTCATTGGGGAAACGCAGTTCCAGGTTGTTTAAATAGCCTCCGCTTTTTACCTCGATATCATCTTTGTTAAAGATCTTTTTCAGTCGGCCCAACTCTTCATCGCCGATGGGCTTATCTACGATTACGATGGCGTTATTTACGTCGCCCCCTTTGATCAGGTTGTGCTGCAATAACATTTCCAGTTCATGCAAAAAACAAAAGGTACGGGACGTGGATATTTTCTCCTTGAAATTCTTCATGGTTTTCAGCTCAGCGTGCTGGGTGCCCAGTACCGGAGAGTTAAAATCGATCAGCGTAGTGATCTGGTATTCCCTTGCGGGCATGATCACCATTTCCACGCGTTTTTCTTCATCGGTAAGATAAAGATTCTCATCAATTGAATACCACAATTTAGTGGCGTCCTGTTCTTCCACACCGGCTTCTTCGATCAGCTCAATAAACGGCATGGCACTGCCGTCGATGATCGGGATTTCCGGCCCGTTAATTTCGATCAGCACATTATCCAGCCCCATTCCTACCAGGGCTGCCAGCAAGTGCTCTACGGTGCTTACTTTGGCGCCGTTGGCTTCCAGGGTAGTGCCCCGGCTGGTATCCGTTACCAGGTCGCAATCCGCCTTGATAACCGGTTTATTCGGAAGATCAACCCGCTGAAACTGGAACCCAAAGCCGGCATTAGCAGGCTTCAGGGTAAGATCCGCCAGCACGCCGGTGTGTAAGCCGGTACCGCTGATGCTTACTGTTTGCTTTAAGGTATGTTGTTTGTCAGGGTTGAAATTATTATCCATCTGTAAAAATTGTGGGCGCAAATATATTTATAAATTTTTGGGGCGGCAATAATGAACGCTTGTAAACCGCAGCTATATCTCGTGGCTTTTCTTTAGCTGGTTCAGTTCCTGTTCCAGCTCTTTTAATCGTTTTTCCAGGTCGGGCAGCTTGCGGTTAAGCGCCTGGCTGCGCAGCGCCGATGTATAATCATATGCGGGAGAGCCGGTCACCGCTTTGCCGGGATCAATATCTTTACTTACGCCGCTTTGTGCGTTAATTTTGGCGCCGTCGCCAATATGCAGGTGCCCCACAATACCTACCTGGCCTCCGATCATAACCCCCTTGCCTACCTTGGTACTGCCGCTGATCCCGGCCTGGGCCGCTACTACGGTGCTGTTGCCAATTTCCACATTATGCGCTATTTGTATCAAATTATCCAGTTTGGCTCCCGCATGAATAATGGTGGATCCGATGGTGGCGCGGTCAATAGTGGCATTCGCACCTATTTCCACATTGTCCTCGATCACCACATTGCCGATCTGGGGCACTTTGGAAAAAGTGCCATCTGCCTGCGGCGCAAACCCAAACCCGTCGCTGCCGATAACGGTGCCGGCATGGATGGTTACATTATTGCCCACACGGCAGCTATGCAGGATCTTGACACCGGGGTTGATAGTGGTATTGTCCCCGATGGTTACGTTATTGCCAATATAAGCGCCGGGGTGTATTTTGGTTCCTTTTCCGATGGTTACGTTTTCGCCAATAAAGGCAAAGGCGCCCACGAAAATATCGGTTCCGTATTTTGCAGTTTTAGCGATATAGGAAGGTTCCTGAATGCCCTGCAGCTGCTGCTGCATCAATTCCTGGTACTTGCTCAGCAATATGGCAAATGCAGAATACGCATCCTTTACCCGGATCAGCGCTGCCGCAACGGGTTTTTTCAGCTCCAGGTTTTCATTAATAATAATAATGCTGGCCCGGGTTGCATACAGGTATTCTTCATATTTGGGGTTGGCCAGGAAACTCAATTGTCCCTCCTGCGCCTCTTCAATTTTACCAAAATTACCGACGGAAGCATTTTCGTCTCCTTCCACCCTACCACCGATCATGGCCGCGATCTGCGCTGCTGTAAACGTCATATCTTAATACCTGTTTAGCTTATTCTTAAGGAACAAATGTAATATTTTTTAACCGCCATACTTGTGTCACTGTTAATCAGTGCGTTATCCACCGCCGAAATATCCCTCAGACTGCCATTTTTGTACTGGATGGTAATATTTTCGTTTTTAGGATTATAGAGCCTGTTGTTGGCTTCTCCCCAGAAAACAAAATAAGCAGCCTCTTCTTCATTCACCCCTAACGCTGCCGCAATCTCTTTTCTTTTTTGCGAAAGAAATGCCTCCTCAAAGGGTTGCGATTGCAGGGTGATATGCATGATCTTTCTTTCAACCAGATCTGTACTCAACCTCGACAATACTTTGTCCGGGTGCAAACACCAGTTTTTAATGGTTGCCATCACATCATGATCATCCATAGCACAAAAATCCTGCAGCAGCTGTTGTTTATCTTCGGCACCGGGAATAGCTCCCTTGTGCAAAAAATGCTCCAGTGCCTGGGTAGCGGCCGTAACTTTGACGCCTTTTCCTATCAATTCCTTTGCCCGGCGAATAATCATTACCAGCATTTTTTCGGCTGCCACCACTGTTTTATGCAGGTACACCTGCCAGTACATCAGCCGCCGGCTGAGCAGGAATTTTTCAATTGAATAAATCGCTTTTTCTTCTACCACCAGGTTCCCGTCCAAAACCGACAGCATT
This sequence comes from Niabella sp., assembly GCA_017744795.1. Classification (GTDB taxonomy): domain Bacteria; phylum Bacteroidota; class Bacteroidia; order Chitinophagales; family Chitinophagaceae; genus Niabella. Next base: position 11,295 of record JAGIAQ010000038.1, read on the forward strand.
TTGATGATCCGGTCATAACCGATGACACCTTCCGCCACACCCGTGAAAAAACTATCCCGGTTCAGGTAGTCCATCCGGTCCACATCCAGCTGTCCGGAAACCAGCTGGTGCAGGAATCTTTTGGGATGCTGATCTGTAAATATAGCTAACGCCGTTTCTAACTTATTGTTAAACTGCCGGTTTAATTCCTCCATGATCGCCAGCGATAACTTTTCGTGGTGCACGCCGGGGATCAGTTCATGCTCCAGCGCGTGGGAAAACGGGCCGTGGCCCACATCGTGCAGGAGGATGGCGATCTTCGCTCCCAGCTCCTCTTCGTCGGTAATACTGATACCTTTTCCTTTCAGTTCCTGCAGGGCAGTGCACATCAGGTGGTAGGCCCCCAGCGAATGCAATAACCGGGTATGGACCGCTCCCGGGTACACCAGGTGCGCGAAGGCCATTTGGTGTATATTGCGTAAACGCTGGTAATAACGATGGGAAATAATGGCTAAAAGCAGCGGATGATCGATCGTTATAAAACCGTAAACAGGATCGTTAATTATTTTTCGGACAGTGGTCATTTGAAAGGATGATTGCAAAAATAGTGAAATTACCTAGTTCATAGGTTATAGTTCATGGTTCATGGTGTTGCTATTAACTATGATCCATAAACGATGAACTATCCGCCATTATCGGTGTGGCGCTGGTAGTAAGCAGTGAATAGTCAATAGGCTGTAGTGAATAAATTCCGTTGTTCCGAAAAATCTGAAAATGTCAAGGGGGACTGATCCTGAAAGATTAAGTGGACGATACTGAATCTTCAACAGCAAATAGTTTACAACCGAAACGGATCCCCTCACCATTGACTATTGACTATTGACCCTTCACCATTGACTATTCACCATTATCTTTGCACCTTATCTTCTGAGGCTGAAAATGATTAAATACACACAAAACAGTTTAGACAAGCTGGAAGCGATTCCCGAACAATGCGGTTATATTTTGCGGTACGAACGGGGCACTTTCCAAAGCGGCTATTGTATCCTCGACAATAAGAAAGTGGTGGTGCTGAATAAATTTTTGCAAACGGAGGGCCGCATCAATGCCCTGGTGGAAATTATTCCACAGCTGGATATTAACCAGGAGCTGCTGGACGAAAACCAGAAGAAATTGTATGCAGAGGTTATTGCCAATATGGATGCGAAGGAAAGCGAGGAAGACGGAACGCCAAACGCATAACGTGGAATGCCAAACGCATTAGGCGTTTTGCATTATATGCCGGATTAATATCGTGATTTCTCAGCACAATGTAATTTTAAAACCTATATAAATGAGACACTACAAGAACTACGATGTTTGGGAAAAAGCCCAAAACTTACTTTATTTGTTTACAAAGAGGTCCTGACATGTTTTCCGCAGTCCGAGCAATACGATCTGAAATCCCAGGTAAAAAGAGCGGCCTATTCTATTCCCCTGAATTTTGTTGAGGGTTGTGGCAGGAATACGGATAAGGACTTTGCGCATTTTTTAGATACTTCCTTTGGCTCATTGCAGGAATTAGAGTACGCCAGCCTGCTGGCATTTGATCTGAAATACATTGAAAGAGAATTATATGATAGACTAAGTACATTTATAGAAAAAGTGAAAGCAAAATTAATTAACTTGATAAAAGCTGTTCGAAAGGAACGTTAAACGCGCAATGCTCAACGCAGAATGCATACATATTAAGCATTGCGCATTTCGCGTTCAGCCTTAAGCATAAAAAATGAATTATCCTCCCATCACTATAACATTCCTGGGTACCGGAACCAGTTCGGGAGTACCGATGATAGCCTGCGACTGCCCCGTTTGCCTGTCGGCGGATCCGCGGGACAAACGCCTGCGGTCGAGCATCCTTGTTGCATCCGCGGCTACTACCCTGGTGGTGGATACCGGCCCTGATTTCCGACAGCAAATGCTGACGCACGATGTAAAAAAGCTGGATGCGGTGGTGCTCACTCACTCTCATAAAGACCATATTGCCGGACTGGACGACGTGCGGGCTTATAATTATTTTCAACAACGGGCTATGGATGTGTATGCCACTGAAGCCACACAGCGCCGGGTAGAACAGGAATTTGATTACGCGTTTAGTGCTATTAAAATTGCTGGCGTTCCGCTGATCAATCTGAACCGCATTGACGAAACAACGCCCTTTATGGTGGGCGACCTGCTGACCGACCCGATCCCGGTTTGGCATATGCGCATGCCGGTGCTGGGTTTCCGGTTTGGCAGTTTTACATATATAACCGATGCCAATCGCATAGATGAAGCTTCTAAAGCAAAGATCCGCGGGTCAGAAGTGCTGGTATTAAATGCGTTACGTCATGAACCGCATGTGTCGCATTTTTCGCTAAAAGAAGCGCTGGCCCTGGCGGATGAACTGGAAATTCCGCAGACCTATTTCACGCATCTTTCTCACCAGATGGGGTTTCATTCAGCAATTGAGGCAACCTTGCCCCCTGGTCGCAACCTGGCTTATGACGGACTGAAAATTTCTTTATAAAAATCGAAAACTGTTTTATATTTGAACAAACGATTCCTCTCAGCCAGATTTAAAAAATTTACTAAAAATGAATGGACATCCCGGCCTTGTCGGGATGTTTTTTGTACACCTAAAAGCCACTGAAACACAGAACCACTGAGGGGCACGAACCGACCTGCTGCAGATGATAACGGTTCTGCGAAAATCTGCTGACCATGGCGCTTTTGCCTTTTGCTTACTTCAGCTTGCCGTCTCACCGTCTTCCCGGCCGAAAAATTTCTAAGCCCCGTATTCGCCGCTTCAAACTTTAATAAAAGTAAAATATATTTCACTTTTATTAAAACTTATATTACATTTACTAAATGAAACTTCCTGTTTTTTGTCCGAGCTGTGAAAATCCGCTTAGGGTGAGCCAATTGAAATGTACTAATTGTACTACCGAAGTAAATGGCGATTATGACCTGCCCCTGTACCTGAAACTGAGCCGCGAGGAACAGGAGTTTATTATGGCTTTTTTCCTTGCCAGCGGGAGTATCAAGGAAATGGCACGCCAGGCCAATACCAGCTATCCCACGATGCGCAACCGGATGGATGATATGATTGAGAAAATAAAAACGATGGAAAAATGAAAAAACTAAACTGGAAAACGATTTTTAACCCTTTTGAAAAGTTTACTGAGCGTCAATTGTTCATCTGCGGCCTCGCGACTTCAGTCATCGGCTCTTTTTTATTCTGGTTCTTCAAACAAAGTAACGATGGTATTTATCATATAGGGCCCGAACCAGGTATCTCCTTCACAAAAACATTGGCGGAAACAACCATTTGTATTTTATTGCCGTGTGTTTTGTTAACCTTTGTTGGGAAACTTATCAATTCCAAAACCAGGTCGATCGACCTGTTAAATGCAACGATGATCCATCGCATCCCGCTGACAACAGGCATATGGATCATACAATTGCCATTTATAAAAATCTCCACAAATGAAATTATGGCTGCTATAAAAAACAATGCAGTTCAATCGCTGCCAGGTTCCACCCTTTGGATTTCAACGCTATCAAGTATGCTGCTGCTGTTGCTCTTTGTTTATGCTATTGTACTATTGGTAAATGGCTTTAAAACAGCTGTGAATGTGAAAAAGAGAGGGCAGTATGTTGTTTTTGCCGTTACATTAATTCTTGCCGAAGTTATTTACAGGTTCTTGTTATACCCCCGGTTGTCCAAATTTTAAAATCTGTTGTATGAAACGTTTGCTCACTTTAATTATTTTTAGTTTGCCGGCGATATTGCATGGTCAGTCGGTTGCCGGCGACTGGCGGGGCGATCTGAATGTTGGCAATGGCATGAAGCTGCCGCTGGTATTACACATACTGGCTTCAGGCGATAGTCTTACAACAACAATGGACAGCCCGGCACAGGGCGCGAATGGCCTGCCTGCGAATAAGACTTCTTTCGTCAATAATGAATTGCAAATAGAATTAAAAAATATCCATGCGGTTTATAAAGGAACGCTCGCTGGCGACAGCATCAGCGGCACGTTTACACAAATGGGCAATAGTTTGCCGCTCGTTTTCAAAAAGGGCACCATTAAAGCTGCCATCAGACCGCAAACACCCAAGCCTCCTTTCGGTTATGCTATCGAAGAAGTGCGATTTAAAAATCCGACGGAAAATAATGAACTGGCTGGAACGCTTACCACCCCCCATGATAAAAAACAATTCCCTGTAGTGGTATTAATCACGGGCAGCGGCGCGCAGGACCGAGATGAAACGCTTTTTGAACATAAGCCGTTCTGGGTCATTGCAGACTATTTTGCAAAAAACGGTATTGGTGTTTTAAGATTGGATGACCGGGGAATGGGTGGTTCTTCAAAAGGAAAGGACAACGCCACATCGGCAGATTTCGCAACGGACATCAGTGCTGCAGTAAACTACCTGGCGCAACGTGGTTACAGGAATATAGGTCTTGCCGGGCATAGCGAGGGCGGCATGATTGCACCGATAGTTGCCGCACAAAATAAAAATGTCCAATTTATTATCTCGATGGCGGGTCCGGGCATTGCCATTGATCAATTGATGGTACTGCAAAGTGAAGCGCTCCTGCGTTCGGGCGGCATGACAGCAGAAAAAGTGCAGGAAAACGGTAAGGATGCAGCAGCTCTGTATCAATTTGTGAATCAGTATAGCGGAAATAATTTTGACGCAGACCTGCGTAATTACCTCACAGAACACGCCAACAGAGCAACGGCTTCGGCGAAACAGGAAATCGATCTGCAGGTAAAATTGCTGAGTTCCCCCTGGTTCCGGTACTTTTTGAAATTTGACCCAACAACTTTTATCACCCAACTAAAAATACCCGTATTGGCGATCAATGGCGGGAAAGATGTTCAGGTAACTCCAAAAGAAAACCTGGCGGGCTGGAAAGCCTCCCTTCAAAAAGCGGGTAACAAAAATTTTGAAATAAAAGAGCTGCCGGGATTAAATCATCTCTTCCAGGAGGCGAAGACCGGCAGTCCTTCCGAATACGCAGCTATTGAACAAACCATACAGCCCCAGGTGCTGGAGTTAATGGCCGGCTGGATCTTAAAAAACAATTCTTCCCGCAACAAATGAAATTATGAAATTTAAAGCATCCTTCGACACAACCACCAAGATCATCTCCCTCATTGCTACCGTGCTGGTGCTGGTCATATTCACATTCCTGTGGATGAACCTCAAAGATGCCGGCATTATGCGGATTTCACTTATGGTTTTTGTCACTTTCCTTGCGCTTGTTATGCCTTATGGTCTTTCGGTAACCTATTACCAGATCAACAACGAGGCGCTGTCCGTCTGCCGACCCTTTGGCAAAAAACAATTCCCCATAACAACTCTAACCAGTGCCACCATCATCGACCCTAAATTATTACGCTGGTCCTGGCGGGTTTTTGGAAGCGGCGGCCTATTTGGCTATTACGGGCGTTTTTCCAACAAGCATTTTGGTATGATGACCTGGTTTTTAACGAGAAGAAATAAAGTTGTTTACCTGCAACTGGAAAATGGGAAAAAGATCATGATCAGCCCGGATGATCCCGAAGGTTTTATACGGGAATATAACCTGTTAAAAGGAATTCAATAGGCTTACCCCCTGCTCTTACTGATAACGTTTTCGCAGTTTTGCGGGATTTTAAAAAGAGCATGAACGAAATTTACGGAACATCATTATTAAAACATGATCCATATGAAACGAAACCTGCTCTGCTGTATACTGTCCCTGCTGGTTTATAGCCTGTCTGCGCAACCGGTACAGCACCGGCCGGGGAAGGCCTACATAAAAACCAGTCTGAATGCTTATTCATTCTCCAAATTGCTGAACGACGATCTGAACAATCCGGGCTCAGGCATGAGTATGGAGGGGCTTCTTGAATTTGCAGCCGCCCATAATTTTGACGCAGTAGACCTTACAGGCTATTACTTCCCTGGATATCCGAACAAGCCCGCCTCCGAATTCATCAATAACATAAAACGCAAAGCTTTTTTGCTGGGGCTGGACATTAGCGGCACGGGCGTAAGAAATGATTTTGCTCATCCTGACCAAAAAAAAAGAGCGGCCGACGTTCAGTTGGTAAAAGACTGGATCGATGTGGCGCAAAGCCTGGGCGCGCCTATAGTACGTATTTTCTCCGGCAATATGCCTGCCGGTCTTGAAAACAAACGGGACAGTATTCTCACCTATATGGCAGAAAGTATAAAAGAATGTGTGGGCTATGCAAAAAGCAAAGGCATTTTAATAGGTGTGCAAAACCACGCTGACTTCCTTAAAACAGCGGATGAAACCATTCAGTTGCTGAAATTGGTCAATTCCGAATGGTTTGGTGTAGTGGTAGATATTGGCAGTTTTGTAACGGCAGATCCTTATAGAGATGTAGAGAAAATAATGCCCTATGCTGTCAATTTTCAATTTAAAGAAAGCCTTTTCAGCGCCAAAAACTCAGTAAAAACAGATGTGAAACGGATATTAGAAATCGTGCGAAAAAGCGGCTACCGTGGCTATTTACCCATTGAAACATTACCCCAGGTCCGCAATAATCAAAAAATTGCTTACGACCCTGTTATCCGGGTTCCTGAATTTCTGGCGGAGATAAAAGCAGCTGAGCAAAGCGAGATAGTTAAAATGTCGGACAACCGATAAAAAAACCGGGCCAACCTAAAATTAACTTTTGGATCGGCCCGGCAACTTAAAATCTATTTGCTCTTATTGAATGGCTTTCTTTACCAGGTCGCCGATTTGGTCAATATGAATCCGCTCCTGCTGCATGGTGTCGCGGTAGCGCACGGTTACGGTATTATCTTCTTTGGTTTGATGATCCACCGTAATACAGAAAGGCACGCCTAAAGCATCCATACGACGGTACCGTTTACCGATGGTATCCTTTTCCTCATAAAAACATTTAAAATCGCCCCGATGTGCAGTCATAATTTCCTGGGCAATTTCAGGCAACCCGTCTTTCTTGGTTAAGGGGAATACGGCCAGTTTGATTGGCGCCAGTTTCGCGGGGAACTTCAGCACCACGCGGCTATCCGGTTTTTCGGGTGTGCCCAAATCCTCTTCCGTATAGGCTGCACAGATCATCGACAAAAACATACGATCCAGGCCTATTGAGGTTTCGATCACATAAGGGATATAGTTGCCTACAGGCTTGCCGGTTTCGGGATCAATATCGTTATCAAAATACTGCAATTTCTTTTTGCTGTATTCCTGGTGGTTGCGCAAATCAAAATCCGTGCGGCTGTGAATACCTTCCAGTTCTTTAAAGCCCATGGGGAAATTATATTCAATATCGCAGGCTGCATCCGCATAGTGCGCCAGTTTTACATGATCATGAAAGCGGTATTCCGTTTGGGGTACGCCCAGCTCCAGGTGCCATTTCAGGCGTGCCTGTTTCCAGTATTCGTACCATTCTTTTTGCGTGCCGGGTTTAATGAAAAATTGCATTTCCATCTGCTCAAATTCGCGCATGCGGAAAATAAATTGGCGCGCCACAATTTCATTCCGGAAGGCCTTACCGATCTGCGCAATACCAAAAGGTATTTTCATACGCCCGGTTTTTTGCACGTTCAGGAAATTCACAAAAATGCCCTGTGCTGTTTCCGGGCGCAGGTATACTTTATTGTTCTCATCTTCCGAAGAAACAGTAGAACCAAACTCGGTAGAGAACATCAGGTTAAACTGGCGGATATCGGTCCAGTTAGCAGTGCCGCTTATACCGCATTTTATTTTGTTGTCATCAATGATCTGTTTCAATGCTGCCAGGTCGCCCGCGGCATCTGCTTTTTCCATCTGGCTGATGATCGCATCGGCCTCCGCTTCTTTCCCGTCGGCTTTCAACTGATCCGTATGCGATTCAATCAGGTGATCTACCCGGTAGCGTTTTTTGCTATCCTTATTATCGATCATGGGGTCGTTAAAACCATCCACGTGCCCGCTGGCCTTCCAGGTGGTCGGATGCATAAAGATGGCCGCATCAATACCCACGATATTATCCTGCAACTGGGTCATGGACCGCCACCAATAGTCTTTGATATTTTTCTTCAACTCACTTCCCCACTGCCCATAATCGTAAACAGCCTGCAGGCCATCATAGATCTCGCTGCTGGGAAAAACGAATCCATATTCTTTACAATGCGAAATAATCGACTGAAATTTATTTGTATCTGTAGTTGCCATAGGGCGCAAATTTAGGTTGAAATATTGACAGGTTGAAATGTTAACCGGTTGAAATGTTGACGGGTTTAAAAGTTGACAGGTTTAAAGGTTGACAGGTTTAAAGGTTAGAAGGTTGGGATGACAGGGGTTGAGTCTGCTGGCCAGGGTCTGGAACTTTGAACCGTTTTTGTGTGTAATTTTAGAAGTAAATAGCCGGATATGATCAATTTAGCTTCAGCGCTGGCCCAACAATTCAGAGAAGTGCATCTTACCAAAGACTGGGTATCTACCACCAGCCTCAAAACACAACTGGAAAATACCAGCTGGCAGCAAGCCACGGCCCGCCTGGGCCCGCACAATACCATTGCAGTGCTCGCTTTTCATCTCAACTATTATATTGCCGGCATCATAAAAGTGCTGGAAGGAGGCGAATTGGACATACATGATCAATATAGTTTTGACGCCCCTGCTATCCGGTCGGATGCCGATTGGGAGGCGTTGCAATCCAAACTGTGGTCGGATGCCGAAAAGTTCGTTGCATTGGTAGAACAAATGCCTGCCGACAATATGGACCTGCCCTTTGCCAATAAAAACTATGGCAGCAACTACAGGAATATTAATGCGATGATCCAGCATATTTATTATCACCTGGGGCAGATTGTGTTATTAAACAAGCTCTTGCAACAATCAGCCTGAAAACGCCACCGGGCGTCCCTACAGGACGCATCTTCTCGTCTAATATACTATTTACCCACCGGCTGTCCCGATGGGACAGAAAATCTCTGCAATTAAATAATAGTGCCTGTTGCAGTCCAAAAAAGTTACACGAAAGCACTTACAAACCTGAAACAGGAAACCTGGAACCCTCTGTCCAAATAACGTATCTTTGTATTTCAAACGCACGTTAGCAATGGGCATCTGGGATCAAATAGCGCAATATTTATTTTTGAAAAAGAAGGATCCGAATGCGCCGAAAAGTAAGTGGATCGGCTATATGCACGGCATTAACCGGTTAAGCCTTTTATTATTTATAGCCGCCCTTATCATTATTATTGTGAAGATGCTATTGCGCCACTAATTGTACAATAATTTCAGCCGCCTGACGGGAAGCATCTCCACCTGCCGATAAAACCTGGTGCAGCTTTTCATAGTCGGTTTTCATCTGCTCTTTCCGTTGCCCGTCGAACAGGAGTGCCTGCAATTCTGCGATAATATTTTTTTCATTCATTTCATCCTGGATCAGTTCTTTCACTACCTCTTTGTCCATAATTAAATTGACCAGCGAAATGTACTTAATACTGATCACCCGTTTGGCGATCTGGTAGCTGATGGCCGACCCTTTATAACAAACCACCTCGGGTACACCAAACAAAGCGGTCTCCAGCGTTGCCGTTCCGGAGGTAACCAATGCCGCAGTTGCCTGTAGCAACACGTCATAAGTGCGGTTGTTTACAGTACTTACATTGGGATATTGCGTGGTGAATTGTGCATAAAACGCATCATCAACGGCCGGCGCCTGAGCTACCACAAACTGATAGTCGGGGAAATGGGTGCTGACCGCCAGCATTACCGGCAGTTTTTTTTCTATTTCCTGTTTACGGCTGCCGGGAAGCAGTGCGATCACCGGCCGGGTAACAGGTTGCCCGGCGCTGTCTTTTATGATAAGGTCCGTTCTATTTTTCTTTTTCTGACCGATCTCTTCAATGAGCGGATGGCCAACATAATCCACGGTCCAGTTCCATTTATTTTGATAATATTCCTTCTCAAAAGGAAGGATGACCAGCATTTTATCAATGCAGCGTTTCATCATTTTGACCCGGCCTTCCTTCCAGGCCCATACCTGCGGCGAAATATAGTAGATCACCTTTAAGCCTTGACTTTTGGCCCATTTGGCAATACGCAAATTAAAGCCGGGATAATCTATCAATATCAAAGCATCCGGCTGAAATGCGAGAACATCTTTTTTGCAAAAGCTAAGATTCCGCAGGATGGTGCGCAGGTTCATCACGATCTCTACAAAGCCCATAAAAGCAAGATCCTTGTAATGCTTTACCACTTCCATTCCAGCAGCCTGCATTTTATCGCCCCCCCAACCCCGAATTTCGCAATCAGGTTCCAGCGTTTTTAGTGCGGCTACAAGATTGCCGCCATGCAGATCGCCGGAAGCCTCGCCTGCGATAATATAGTATTTGTGTTTCTTGTTACTCAATGTTTACTTTTTGATGCTGAACGCTAAATACCGATGCAATGTTAGACAATAGCCATTCGCCATCAGCCATGAACGATTTTCAAATTCCCACTCCCGATAGCTATCGGGTTTCAAATTTTCAAATTAATTACCTCCAGTCTTTTTCCAGTTTTTCTTTCAGATTGTAATCGGTAAGGTCAAATTCTACCGGTACTACGCTAACATACCCATTGGCAAGCGCCCACACATCGGTATCCTTTGATCTATCAAAATTTACAAACTCACCGGTCAGCCAGTAATAGCTGCGGCCATGCGGATCTTTGCGTTCAATAAATTTTTCCTGGTATTTGGCATAGGCCTGTTTGCAGATCTTATATCCTTTCAATTCATCGAGGGGCGCTTTCGGGATATTTACATTTAATAAAAAATGCCGGGGCAATTTCTTCTTCAGCATTTTCTCCACGATCATCCGTGCATAATACTTAGACGCTGTAAAGTCGGGCTCAGCACCATAATCCATCAGCGAAAAACCGACTGCGGGGATGCTTTCGATGGCGGCTTCCATCGCTGCAGACATGGTGCCGGAATAAATAACGTTAATGCTATGATTGGACCCGTGATTGATACCGCTGATGCAGATATCCGGTTTCCGGTGCAGGATCTTATCAACCGCCAGCTTTACACAGTCAACCGGTGTTCCCGAACAGGAGTATGCTTCAACGCCCTCAAAAAGATCTACTTCGTACAAACGCAGGGGATGGCCGATGGTTATGGCGTGCCCCATGCCCGACTGTGGTTTATCCGGGGCCACTACCACGATCCTTCCCAATCCATCCATTGCCTCTACCAGGCTCCTGATGCCCAGAGAGGACACGCCATCGTCATTGGTGACCAGGATAACCGGTTGCTTTTTCTTACCTGCTGTTTTCTTTACTGCCATAGAGTGCAAAAATAACTGAAAAGGGCCTAATCTATACAGTAATACCGGGCGCCGGGAGGACTTAGGCCATGCTTCTGGGGGCACATTGCTTATTTGCCTGTTTTTGTCTTTTTAAATAGTCAAAATTTACCCATTAAATAGCCAAAATTTACCCATTAAATAATAAAAATTTAATTACTTAATAGTTAAATATTATTTGTTGATCGGCCGATTATTGAATATCTTTCAGGTAAATTTCGCCGCATATGTTTCAAAGGTATATGGCCGGTCCGGTAACGGAAGCCTTAACAGACACCCCGGTAATCCTCATCAATGGTGCACGCCAGACGGGCAAAAGTACTTTTTGCCGCCAGTTGATGGAAGAAGGTATTTTCAGCGGACAAATGATCACCCTGGATGACGCAACAATCCTGGGTGCCGCAAAAACAGACCCCACAGGCTTTCTCATTGACCTGGGGCCGCGGGTTATTATTGACGAAATACAACGCGTGCCTGGACTTCTTTTGTCCATTAAAAAACTGGTAGATGAAAACAGGAAAGAACGCAGGTATATCCTAACCGGCTCAGCAGATGTAATGATGTTGCCGAAAGTAGCCGATTCATTAGCCGGGCGGATCGAAATTCATAAATTATGGCCCCTATCACAAATCGAATTGTTCGAAAGCCCGTCTGCTTTTCTGCAAACCCTTATTACTCCCAACAGTCATTATCAAAGCCGAAAAATAAAATGGGAAGCTATCATCACAGCCATTAAAACCGGGGGCTACCCCGAAGCCGTTCAGCGCAGCAGCGAGGCCCGCAGAGAACGCTGGTTTGAATCCTACCTCACGGCCATCCTGCAAAAGGACATCCGCGATCTTTCCAATATTGAAGGCCTCTCCCAATTGCCCAACATTTTGCACCTGATTGCCACAAGGGCCGGCAGCACGGTCAATTTCTCGGATATTGCGCGGTTAGCGGGCATTAAAAACACGACCTTTCAACGCTATATGGCTTTATTGGAGCACATCTTCCTGTTGGTAAAGATTCCTGCCTGGACACCTAATAGCGAAGGGCAGTTTGTAAAATCGCCAAAAGTATTGCTGAACGATACAGGGATGCTTTGCCACCTGGTGGGAGAAAGCGCTGAGAGCCTCCTCCGTAACAGAACCACTGCCGGGCTGCTTTTTGAAAACTTCGTCACACTGGAGCTTTTAAAACAGCTAAGCTGGAACAAAATAGCACTGAAAGCCTATCACTTCAGCATACACAGTGGCGCTGAAGTGGACCTGGTGCTGGAAGACAAAAAAAAGCAACTTTACGGAATTGAAATAAAATCGAAAGCCACGGTAACGGCCGATGATTTTAAAGGATTGAAAAGGCTGGCTGAATTTGCAGGAAAAAAATTCCAAAGAGGCATTGTGCTTTATACCGGAGACCAGGTTGTAGGCTTCGGGGAGGGATTTCAAGCCGTTCCTGTGGGAAATCTGTTAGGTTCATAACTTTTCGACTATTGTTAAATCAAACATCCTTTTTGTACAGCCAGTACCGTTTCCCTAACCGGGGTTCCAGTTCTTTTATAATTTTAAAACCCATATCCTCATAAAGTGCCCGGGCGTTGTTCATCAACTCTGATGTGTGCAAAGCGATGGTGTGCTCCCCGCTGTTTCTAGCGTTATCTAAACATTCTTGTGTCAGTCGCCTGCCAATACCTTTTCCTTCATACTCCGGGCTAACCGTTAAAAAACGAATATAGCACCAGTCCGCCGGGTAAATATCCGTTGGATGCCCGCTGGAAACCAGGAACACCATGCCAATAATTTTGTGCTCCTCCGTTTCACAAACCATACAGGTTGCTGTTTCGAAAAGACGGAGATAGGTATTTTCATCATGAATACTTCGCAATAACTGCGCGCCATTTTCTTCCGTAAGCTCCTGTTGAAACCGGCCCCAGGAGCTGATCACAAGCTCCCTTATCTGGCGGATATCCTTTATGGTTCCTGTTCGTAAATTATAGGCAGTCATTCTGAAAAATTACTATATTTTCAATATTATTGCTCTTTAAATTTATGAGCGCCCCGTTTGTTGCTACAGATTCTTTAAGAACCTTTTTAGAATCTCTGATTGAAATAAGGCGTCTAACATGCTTAAGAAAGTAACAATATGTCCGATAGTGTCATTTTAGGAAAGCGCGCGCCGGAATTAATAAAGGAAGAAACCCTGCCGCAATTGCTTGCCCCTGGCTTTGCCCTTTATAAGAACAAAACGGCATTTATATTTAACGAACAGCAACTTACTTATGCGGAGCTGGACAACTGGAGCAACGCGGTAGCTCAATTGCTCCGGGATAATGGCGTGCAGCCGGGCAGTACGGTTGGCGTATGGTACCCGCGCAGCCTGGAGTTGCCGGTTGTTATTTTAGGCATTTTGAAGGCGGGCGCAGCCTATATTCCATTAGACCGGGAGATGCCCGAAGACCGGGTTAAAACCGTTTTTACGGATATTAATGTGGCCGCCTATTTTTCGGATACCGACGCCTTCATCCATTGCCGGCCGCTTGCCGTGCCGCAACAGCCTGCAATACCTGTACCCGCAGTGGCCGGTGGCTCCACCCCGGACAACTGGGCCTATGTGTTGTTTACATCAGGAAGTACCGGCACGCCCAAGGGGATCCCGATCACCCATCGTAATATTTGCCACCTGATACGGTCGGAACAGGATGTGATCCATATAAAAGCGACCGATATTGTTTACCAGGGGTTTTCCGTATCCTTTGACATGTGGTGCGAGGAAGTCTGGATCAGCCTGTTTGCCGGAGCCACGATCTGGATAGCAGACGCAACCACCGTAAAGGCTATTGACGAATTAAGCGAAGTACTGATCCGGAATAAAATAACCATTTTGCATGCCGTGCCCAGCATCCTGGCCATCATTGATGAAGTGCCGGCCTTGCGGCTGGTGAATTCCGGCGGCGAAGCCTGTACACCGCAGGTAGTGAGCAAATGGGCAAAACCGCACCGTACATTTATCAACAGTTACGGTCCAACAGAAACAACGGTTACGTCAAATATGGCGCCAATGCAGGAACAGGCCCCTATCTCCATTGGCCCCCCGCTGCCTAATTATAACCTGGCTGTCGTTGATGAACAGCTGCACATTGTTCCCCGGGGCGAGCGTGGGGAGCTGATCTTAACCGGACCCGGGGTGAGCAACGGCTATTTTAACCTGCCGGATCTTACCCGTCAAAAATTTATACCCAACGCTTTTCCACAACTGCCGGGGAACACGATCTATAAAACCGGGGATGCAGTAATCATTCATGAAGACGGATTTATTGAATTCCTGGGCCGTTTTGATGACCAGATAAAACTGCGCGGCTATCGCATTGAGCTGGGAGAGATCGAGAGCCGGCTGAACCAGATCGATGGCGTTTCCGCGGCAGCGGTAGCTGTAAGAAAAGATAGCAACGAGCAGGAGCAACTGGTTGGATACGTGATCTTGAATGAAGGGATGCCATTTAATGAAGAAGCGCTGCGGAAACAATTAGCTGCGTTCCTGGCACCTTACATGGTACCTGTAACGATCCTGGAATTAAAAGAAATGCCCCGGATGCCCAGTGGCAAGATCAACAGGAAACAGCTGCCCGCACCGCCTGCATTTTTAATTAAAAACAACAGCGAGGCCACTGCGATAATAGATGCATCGGAACCTGTGGAATCAAAAGTGGAAAAAGTAGTACAGCTTGTTTTCCCTGGAAAAGATATAAACCTGTCGCAGGATTTTTTCACTGATTTGGGCGGCCACTCTTTATTGGCAGCCACGCTGGTGTCGCAATTGCGCAAAAAAGCAGCGCTGCCACAGGCATCCTTAAAAGATGTTTACGAACACCGCCCGCTGAGCGCCTTTGCAGCTACACTAAAAGAAAAAAGCAGGGAAGCTGTGCATGCTACGGAGCCCTTCCGGCGGGTTTCAGGACTTCAGTATTATTTATGCAATATTGCCCAAACCATCAGCCTGCTGGTTATTTACGGATTATTGGCCGTAGAGATCACGATCCCCTATCTGAGTTATTATTACTTCCAGGTAAATGAGCATTGGGTAGTGGCATTGCTCAGTGTTATCGGCATTTATCTCATGATCCCGCCGCTTTTCTCAATGATCATCCTTTTAGCAAAATGGCTGGTCATTGGCAAAATAAAAGAAGGCGATTATCCACTTTGGGGATGGTATTATTTCCGCTGGTGGCTGTGGAAAGCCATTAAAAGATTGATGCCTGCGGAATTCATTGTAGACACACCGTTGTATCCGCGCTATCTGCGGGCGCTGGGTGTTAAGGTGCATCCCTCCGCCCAGTTAAGCTTGTTGTCTATTGCTGCGGAAGATCTGGTAACGATTGGGGAGAACGTAAGTACCAGCTCCAATTGCTCCATCGATAATGCGGTGGTAGAAAACGGCATGCTGAAGATCCGTAAAGTGCACCTCAAAGCCAATGCATACCTGGGCTCTTCTGCTATTGTTGAAGGCGATACCCTCATTGAGGAATTCGGGGAGCTGCAGGACCTTAGCAGCCTCCCCAAGGGCAAAACAATCGGCAGGGGCGAGATCTGGAATGGCAGTCCGGCCGTTAAAACGAAAACCCTGCCACCCGAACAATTGCAGCAACCCGTTTTGGCCAGCAATGCTAAAAGAAACCGCTACCTGCTGCTGTACCTGTTCACGTTGTTTATTTTCCCGCTTATTATTGTGGTGCCTTTATCCCCAACCTTATACATTCTCTATTACCAGGATGAAAAAACACCGGGCGATTACAATTTTACCTACCTGTGGCAATCTCCCTTCCTGGCATTTTCTTACATCATCATTTTTATTTTGGTGGTGAGTGGCATTTCGCGGTTGCTGCAACGTAGTATGAAGCCCGGGGTCTATTCTATTTTTAGTTTCACTTATTATAAAAAATGGATCAAGGACCAGCTGATGAGTCTATCGCTGATCGTATTGCATCCGCTGTATGCAAGCATTTATATTTCCGGCTACTACAGGCTCCTGGGCGCGAAGGTGGGTAAGAACTCCGAAATATCCACAGCCAGCGATGTATCGCATCACTTATTGGAGATCGGCAACAACTCGTTTATTGCGGATGCTGTGATACTGGGCGAACATGAAGTGCGCAATGAAGAGCTGATACTGGAAAAAACAATTATAGGCAACAATAGTTTCGTGGGTAACAGCGGCCTGGTACCGCAGGGTTATCAACTCGGAGACGATATGCTGATCGGCGTTTTGTCAAAAGCCCCAACTGCAGAGCAATTGGAACATGCTACTGAAAAAGATTGGATGGGTTCTCCGGCTATCGGTCTTCCGCTCCGGCAAAAAGCAGCCGGATTTGCCGCCGACCGAACCTATGCACCGGGCTTCGGTATTAAGATCGCGCGCGCAGTTGTGGAAGGATTGCGGATCATACTGCCACAAACCGTTATCATTTCAACAAGTGTATTGTTCATTGCTTATGCCAGTGATTATATTGAAACGGCCCCGTTGAAACTGGCCTTGTTACTACCCCTGTTTTACCTGGGCTTTATGGGTATTCCGGCCTTCCTGATCACCGTTCTTTTAAAATGGCTGCTCGTGGGCAAATACAAAAAAACAGCAATGCCCATGTATAGCTTACGGGTGTGGCTCAGCGAGGCCATTACCAGTTTTTATGAAGCATTGGCTGTTCCCTTTCTGCTGGATATGCTGCGGGGCACTATGTGGCTGCCACTGGCGCTTCGGCTGCTGGGTGTAAAAACAGGGAAGCGGGTATGGCTCAACACCACAGACATAACAGAATACGATATGGTTACCATTAAAGATGAAGCCATGTTAAACGAAGACTGCGGCCCACAAACGCATTTGTTTGAGGACCGGGTAATGAAGGTAGGACCTGTTAGTATTGGGAAACAGACCAGTATTGGCGCGCATACGATTATTCTTTACGACAGCGAAGTAGGAAATAATGTTGAAGTGGATGCGTTATCTTTAATAATGAAGGGCGAACTATTGCCCGATAATACCAGCTGGGGCGGAAGTCCGGTGAAGCCGAAATAAACGTATCTGGTCAGCGTTAACCCTATACTTTAACTTATTCGTGAAACGTCAGAAGACAAACTTGAGCAACTCACGTTTGCTGTTTGCCGTTTTACGTCTATCGATACTATCCGTTACTTTACAATTAACATAACACTCATGTCTTCTATTTCAATCAAACGTATTTCTATCGAAAGGAATATTCCTGTTGTTGACGAATTGGTGGGCGCCCTGCATCGGTCTGAAAAATCACTGAACCCCCGAACAGCCGAATGGAGTACTATTAAAGCCGATTATATCGAACACATGATCGAATGTGAAAAGGATTGCTCTGGAAGTTTCTTTGCGGCCCTAACGTCGAATGAGGAGGCCGTTGGATTTATTTTCGGTTATGTGGAAGAACAGGATAACAGCAATTTTGAAACCGGTGAAGGCGATGACCTCTATGTTTCGGAAGGTTTTGTAAAACCAGAATACCGTAAACAGGGTATCTATTCAATGCTAAACAAAGCTTTTGAGGAGCATTATAAAGACTTTCCGATCCGCCGCATTTTTCGTTACACACTTTGTACCAATGAGGTGATGCAACAGTGGCTGGCCAACCAGGGTTATCAACCGGTGCGACTGGTGTATGAAAAGTGGTTGCGCTAAACCTAAAGCAGCCGGTCGTCCCAATGAAACACCTCTGCATCTTTTATCTTAACGTGCGTTTCAAATTTTGGATGCCTTGTATTAATAAGAAAGTTATGTTCCATTGGAATAATTGCAGAAGGAACTTTAAGCAATAACTTCTTTTTTTCGTTATACCAGTCGGAGCCAATCTTTTGCAAGTGCGTGTACGCCGCTATAGACTGCCAGTTTACAGGTAGGTCGCCGGGCTTTATTTCTTTAATATCAGCGGCCCTTGCGTTGATTTCTATTATAAGTACTTTGTATGATTCATACAGCTGAATGCCACTTCTGTGCACCACCAGCTCTAAAGCAGACAATGCCCTGCTGCTACCCGAATAAATAATGAATTCATCTTGTTTATTCCAACGGTTAGCAACACCCGAGGCCTTCAGACTTTTTGCATACTTAGCTTTTCTGATATTGTACACCAGCATTTTCAGGCATTTTCACCATACTCAATAGACGTAAGTCTGTTATCAATAAATTTAATCCCTGAAATAGTGTCTAAAAATTCCATTGGAGCTTTTCCATCCAACAGATAATTTTTAGCCATTAACCAATTCTCAAATTTTTCAATTGACCCAAATACTTCGTGCCCATGTTTATACAACGAAAGCAGCAAAACAATATGCTCCTTTGTATTGTCCTTCAGTGAAAGATCCTTACTCTTATAGTTTCTGAACGTTTTTGGAGTAATATTCAACCATTGAGCTATAATTTCATCATTTGCCTGAATCAGGTCATTTAACAAACGAACATACTTATTATCAATACGATGGTTCGTTGTGTAATAATAGACCTGCAGATCATCTGATACTAACGGAATGGTTTCGATGATTTCCTGATACCCTTTTTTACTTAGAACGTCTTGCATAGCAATTCAAATATACGGAATTTTTACCGTTATAAATAGGTAAATTTACCAAATAATTCATCCGCTAAACAGGAAGCGCAACGCCGCTGTACGTGCAATTTTCCGGAAGATTATTTTTTATTAACAAAAAAAGCCATAGTTTAGTCAGAAATAAAATGCCCTATGTTACGATTTTTTTATTTGTTGAGAAATGTGTCTTTGACGGCGGTGGCAGGTGTTGCCCTGATCATCGGAAATACAGGTTGTAATGGCTCCGGTAAGAAAACCGGGGATGGAAAAGATTCTACAAAAACAGATTCCAGCGCGGCGGCCTTATCCAATATTGGAAAGCCGATTACTTATCAAAAAGACAAGCGTTACATATTCCTGACTTTTGATGATGGCCCGCAACCTCCGGGAACCATTAATTGTAAAAATATATTTCACGAAGAAGGCGTAAAAGCCTCCTTCTTTATGGTGGGATTTAATTTAGGTATCGATGCCTATCGCAGGAGAATTGCCGATTCACTGGATAACAGCTACCCCGAATTTATTACCGCCAACCATAGTACCACCCATGGTTTCCGGGATAATTACAAGCGCTTTTACAACAGCCCGGATAGTGCAGTTGCCGACATGCTGAAGGCACAAACGGATCTGAAGATAAAATTAAAAATTGCCCGCCTGCCGGGTATGAATACCTGGGCCTCCGCCGGCGAAATTCAGGGGCCCAAATCATCCTTGACCGTTGCCAAAGCACTAGATTCATTAGGCTATACGCTGATCGGCTGGGATGTGGAGTGGCAGTTTATCAAAGGCAGCATCCCCAAAC
The DNA here is from genome assembly GCA_017744795.1 of Niabella sp. Lineage (GTDB taxonomy): Bacteria > Bacteroidota > Bacteroidia > Chitinophagales > Chitinophagaceae > Niabella. Next base: position 31,013 of record JAGIAQ010000038.1, read on the forward strand.
AAGGCGCCCAGGAAATGGCCGATCAGATCAACAAAAGATTTGAACAGGAATATACCTACCAGCCCAACGCTATTGTGCTGTTGGCGCATGACCGTATGTTTGCAAAAGCTCCGTACACCGATTCATTGCGTAAATTTATTTCCATACTGAAACAGGATCCGCGGTATGTGTTCGAGACCATCGACCACTACCCATCTGTACAGAACCGGAAAAAATAAACCTATGAGGTCTTTGAGACCTCATAGGTTTTTCTGGCCAACGGCCACAAAAAACACCCTGCGATTGCAGGGTGTTTTTTTATATTCAAAATTCGCTATTCTCAATTCATCATTCCTTACGCCTCCTGATGACTTTCTTTGGCATCTTTGATTGTGAAATATAACTTGTCTTTTTCCTTATCAAAATCTACCAGCAATATATCACCGGGCTTCACGTGCATATTGAGGATCTCCTCAGCCAGCGGGTCTTCCAGATATTTCTGGATCGCGCGGTGCAGCGGACGGGCACCAAATTGCTGATCATAGCCTTTGTCCGCCAGGAAGCTTTTGGCCTCTTCGCTCAGCTCCAGTCCATAACCCAGGTTCTCCACACGTTTCAATACGCCCTTCATAGATATATCGATGATGCTGAAGATATTCTCTTTGGTGAGACTGTTGAAGATGATCACATCATCAATACGATTCAAAAATTCGGGCGAGAACGTACGTTTCAGCGCTTTTTCAATCACCGCTTTGTTTTCCTCATCCTCATTTTCCATGCGCGCGGAGGTTGCAAAGCCCACACCGGCGCCAAAATCTTTTAATTGCCTTACCCCGATGTTAGAGGTCATGATGATAATCGTATTTTTGAAATCAACTTTACGACCCAAACCATCAGTAAGCACGCCATCATCCAAAACCTGCAACAAAATATTGTAAATATCCGGATGCGCTTTTTCAATCTCGTCCAGCAGGATCACACTATAGGGCTTGCGGCGTACTTTTTCAGTCAGCTGTCCACCTTCTTCATACCCCACATATCCCGGAGGCGCACCGATCAAACGGCTTACCGTGAATTTCTCCATGTATTCGCTCATGTCAATGCGGATGAGCGCATCTTCTGAATCAAAAAGGTAACGCGCCAGGGAACGGGCCAGTTCTGTTTTACCCACACCCGTAGGTCCCAGGAAAATAAAGGTACCGATCGGTTTTCTTGGGTCTTTTAAACCCACTCTATTCCGTTGGATCGCCTTTACAACTTTGGAAATGGCTTCATCCTGACCAATCACCATTCCCCTCATATCATCAGACATCTTGCGCAATTTCTCGGTCTCCGCTTCCACCATCTTCCGCACCGGAATGCCTGTCATAATATTGATCACTTCAGCAATGGCCTCCTCATCGATCGGGTAACGTTTGTGTTTGCTTTCCTCTTCCCAGGCCGCTTTTGCGCGCTCCAGGTCTTCCGCCAGTTTCTTTTCGGTATCCCGCAGCGAGGCGGCCTCCTCAAACTTCTGGCTTTTTACCACCTTATTTTTCTCTTCCTTAATATCTTCGATCTTCTTTTCCAGTTCCACAATATTCTGCGGAACATTTATATTTTTCAGGTGCACCCTTGCCCCCACTTCATCCATTACATCGATGGCCTTATCCGGCAACAGACGGTCGGTAATATACCGGTCGCTCAGTTTTACACAGGCATCAATAGCTTCAGGGCTATACATAACACTGTGAAAATCTTCGTACTTGGACTTGATGTTGTTCAGTATCTGTATGGTTTCTTCCACGCTTGGCGGATCTACCATTACTTTTTGAAAACGACGATCCAATGCCCCGTCCTTTTCAATATACATACGGTACTCATCCAGCGTTGACGCGCCGATGCATTGCAGTTCGCCACGTGCCAAAGCGGGTTTAAAAATATTGCTGGCATCCAATGAACCACTGGCACCGCCGGCCCCCACAATGGTGTGCATCTCATCAATAAACAGGATCACATCGCGATTCTTCTCCAGCTCATTCATGATGGCCTTCATGCGCTCTTCAAACTGACCGCGGTATTTCGTTCCCGCCACTAATGAAGCCAGGTCCAATGAAATCACGCGCTTGTCGAACAGCACGCGGCTCACTTTCCGTTGTACAATACGCAGCGCCAATCCTTCCACGATGGCTGTTTTACCAACACCGGGCTCGCCGATCAGGATGGGATTATTCTTTTTACGACGGCTTAGGATCTGCGATACCCGCTCAATTTCTTTTTCGCGTCCCACAATAGGATCGAGGTTACCACTTTCTGCCAGCTTGGTCACATCACGACCGAAATTATCCAGCACCGGCGTTTTGCTTTTAGCAGAACCTTTGGCAGCACTGCCTTTGGACTGTGCATATTTCTTTTCTTCCTCAAACTCTTCTTCGCCTTCTTCGCCAAATTCTGCGCGGGGCTCACCGCCCGATTTTACGATGCCCAACTCCTGCCGGAACAGATCATAATCCACGTCGAACTGATTTAAGATTTGTGTTGCGATATTTTCTTTGTTCTTCAAAATTGAAAGCATGAGGTGCTCCGTTTCTACCTGGTTGCTCTTTAAGGCCTTTGCTTCC
>JAGIAQ010000038.1:33601-36207 GCA_017744795.1 Niabella sp.
CGGTTACCCTTATTACTTTCTCCGCCTGTTTGGTCAGCGGCAGGCTATTAATGTTTGCAATATTTTTACCGGTCTTATCCTTTATTGCCAGCTCAATTTCTTTACGCAATTCAAAAATATCAACACTAAAGCTTTTCAGAATCCGTATGGCCGTATTATCCCCCTCCCGGATCAATCCGAGCAGCAGATGCTCCGTGCCAATAAAATCATTTCCCAGCCGCAACGCTTCCTCGCGACTGTAAGAAATAATTTCTTTTACCTGGGTTGAAAAATTATTATCCATATTTAGTTAAAGTGTTTATTTACAATATTAACAAATATATTTGGTACTAAATTTACTTGTAATTTAAGCATATTTATTCCAAATCCACTTCATATGCAGGTCAAAATAGATACCAAAGAGAAATTTCACGTCATCACGCCAATTGAGCCCGCATTCTCTGCTACTATGACAGACGACATGGGCGCAACGCTGCTTCCCTTTTTGCAAAATGATGTGAAAAATGTGGTGCTGGATCTGCAGCAGGTAGCAGCCATAGATGCGCCTGCTGCGGCTAAACTGCTGCAAATACAGCAACAATTTTATGAAAACAACGCTTCGTTTGTTTCCTGCAACCTGCAAAAAAATGTAACCGCATTTTTGTCAGATAATGAACTGGACGACCTGTTGAATATCGCCCCCACTGAAAGCGAAGCCTGGGATATTGTACAAATGGAGGAGATCGAAAGGGAGTTGCTGGATACTGAAGATATTGAGTTCAGCGACACCGATGAATGAACAAATAAAAACGAAAAAAGTTTAAAAATGTTTGGCGTTACAATACTGGGCAACAATTCTGCGGTACCCGCGTTCGACCGGCACCCCACCAGCCAGGTATTAACGATGCCCAACCGTAAATTTTTGATCGATTGCGGCGAGGGCACCCAGATACAGTTGATCAACTATAAGATCCGCCGCAGCAAAATATCGCACATCTTTATTTCGCATCTGCATGGCGATCATTATTTCGGACTGGTGGGCCTGCTCAATTCCTTTGCCCTCCTGGGCCGGCAGCAGGAACTGCATGTGGTAGGGCCGCCGGCATTGCAACAGATACTGGACCTGCAGTTTACCGCAGCAGATACTCAATTACCTTATGCCTTGCATTTTCATGCCATTGAGCAGCCGGGATATTTACTGACCGTTGGAGACGTGGAGATCAGCTGCTTTAAAACGGAGCATCGCATAAAATGTTACGGGTTTGTTTTCCGGGAAAAGAAAAGACCGCGCCGCATTAATCCGGACGCAGTGAAGGAACATGCCATTCATTATAGTTGGTTCGAGAATTTACAAATGGGTAAAGATTATACGGCGCCGGACGGAACGCTGATCAAAAACGAAACCCTCACTTTTGAAGCGCCAAAGGGGAAGACCTACGCTTTTTGTGCGGATACCAAGTACGATGAATCGTTCATCCCCGATATTGAAGGTGCGGATATGATCTATCATGAAACCACTTACCTTGAAAATTTTAGAGACCAGGCGGTACAGCGTTTCCATTCCACCAGCAAACAGGCCGCCGCTATTGCAAAAAAGGCGGGCGTAAAAAAATTGCTCATCGGGCATTTCAGCAGCCGCTATGATGAACTGGGCGAATTTGAAAAAGAGGCGCGGGAAGTATTTCCCAATACGGAACTGGCACTGGAAGGCGTTTGTTATCTGCTGCCCTAAAATTATGGACCGGGCAGTAGTACTACTATTATCATTCTTGCGTCGCACTCTTGTGCTGTGGAATATAGGGCAGCAGGGAGGTAGTTAAAAGCCCATCCATTGCAGGGAGCGACTAAACAGCCGGGAGCCAGCGATTAGCCGGGAATCCGGAAAAACGGGAAGTTTTTATTTTTTAATCACTTAAGACTTACCGTCTCACCGCCTTGCCGGCCAAAAACACTTTTAAATTACAGCATGCCGCTGCAGATAGAAAAACCGATCAGGACCGCAACAAGCGCAATAATAAAACCAATACCCAGGGTCTTTGCACCTTTCTGCTTTATTTCTGCATCCTTCGAAAAAAGCTGTACAATGCCCACCAGCACCAGGATCCCGCCTACAATGGGCCCCACGATTATAAGAAATAATGCAATGCCCACTAACGAATCTTTCATAACTCTCGTTTATAATAAAAATACCTTTTTCAACGAATCGTTTCCAGATATTCCAGCTTCTCATCCCGGTACAACAAATTCATTGTTTCAAAGGGAATCAACCGTCCATCCTTATGCACAATATGCACACAGCTCTTTTTTATAGCACGTACATCAAAATCATACGCATCAATAAAACGCATGATGATGATCCGGAATAAATTATTGTAGGTGAGGCCAGGAGCCTGTATCTGCGGCAGGCAGCATAACAACTGGTTCATATTTTCCTCAACCCGTTCCACTGAAATGCCGGTGCTGAAAATATGGATCATTTTTTCTTTCAGGGCATCATCCTGTTCGTATACAATTGTATTCCTTGAATTATCCAGCAGCTGGGCAGGATCAATATACCTTGTCAACGCAAACACCTGGTTATTTAACTTCAACGCATAACCCATCACCAATGCATCGGGGTTGCAGGG
>JAGIAQ010000039.1 GCA_017744795.1 Niabella sp.
TCCTTTAACAGCCGGCTCGTTGTTCGCCAGGAAATTCCTGAAGAATTTACCGTTACATTATAAGGGCCGGAAGTGATTTTTTGGTAGAAGCCCATCGTCTGATAAGAATCGGTGGCAGCGTCATACGTTTCCGTCTCTGCTATCTGATATACATATAAACCGCGGATGTATGCTTTTTGTGATGATACAGCTGCTTTTATCATAAAATTGCGTTGCGCTTCATCTGAACCAATGTAGCCGTCCAGGGCTTTTCGAGGAATATTGCATTCTGTTATAATATAATCCTTTGTGTTACCATATTGATATTTCGCAAGTACTGATTCAAAACTATTTTTCCGGTCCACGATCGTTTTAGCTGCCTCATCGGAGTTTTTATTATTTCCCAAATAGTACATGGGGTATATGTGAAAGCTAACACAGTCAAATAAGGCACCGCCTTTATCCGGGTAGGCAGCGGTTGCTGCTCCGCCTGCGGGGTTATCTGTATTTCTTAATACCGCATCTAAAAATCCCTCATATCCGATACCTCCCAAACATACCAGCGCTGTCGGGTCAAGCTTTTTTACGATTTCATGAGTGATCCGCAGCATTCTCACATAACTTTGTATCGGCGCATAAAACCCAACCAGGTCGCAGGGGTCCGGATCCGCTTTTGTCCAGCTTTGCGTTGGGTACCAATTACTTGTAAAGTCCGGCTCGTTCCATACTTCCCAAAATTTAACATAAGCTCCATAGGTCTTTACTACATCATATACATATTTCGCATAATAATTATTGGCATTAACGCTTCCGTCCTGGTTCCAGATAGATGTGTAAAGGTTGGCAAAGGTTCCTGATTGATTTGCTGCACAATAGTGAGTTGTGTCCCGGTGCGCATCAGTTGGCCCATTTAGAAAAACTACGTTATCTTTTGCTCCCAGCTGCTGGTAATAGGCAAAGGTACTTAAACGGTTTGTGAGCCCCCATTGCGCCAGAAAGCTTTCATAGAGCGCCGGGCGCAAACTATTTACCCCAACCCCCGGCGTATTAGGAGAGCCAATAAGAATTTCTGCTAATTTCTCATCGGGCCAATTAGCACCATAGTAACCCATATTTGAGCCATAAAGGAAGGGAGTGCCTGAAGATGGGGGAGGCGGTGTGGATACGTTATCATTTTTAGAAGAACCCGCAGCAGAAGAATCTTTGGGAATCGGATCGGTCTTGAAATTTTGAACTTTGGAACATGACAAAAAAGAAATAGTAAGTAATATAGCTATGATAAAACGAACTGGGGAGTAGGCGAAACGCATGAAAATAAACGATTTAAATTATTAATAACGATTTATAAGGAAAAAGTATATTTAATTATTTTAATGTTTAAGCTAGACAAAAATATTGCCAAATGTCCCAATAAAAAAATGTCCGCTAAATGGGAGGGACGTAAAGAAGTTTTTTTGAGAGAGATTTTTTTCCTTAACTAATTGAATATAATAATTATTTATATATTTATTGGGGGTTGCTTTTTATTTGTTAAATATTTCTTAACTAATTCAGGGTAAAATTGTACAGCGTAATAAACAGATCTCCTGGTATTGATATTAAAGTTTTTCTTTAAAAAATATCTGGACAATAGAAAGCCTGCGAGCCCACTTACGAGACTGGAATACGCAGCTCCGAAGATTCCAAATGATTTTATTAATATTAAGTTAGATATGATGATTACTACTATCAAAATCAATAAGATATAAAAATTTAGCTTGGATTTACCCGTTGAGTTCAGAATGGTGCCACCCTGCCGTATAAAAGGACTAATTACCCCGCCTAATAATGTAATTCTGAGAAGAGAAATTGATTCGTCATATTTTTCTCCCCCCAAAAAGTGGATGACTACACCTGAAAAAAGGAGTAAGCAAAAAATAAGTGGTATTTGAATGGCGAGAATAATCCCTACAGACTTTTCATAAAGATGCTTGATATCCGCCTCTCCTTTGGTTGCCGCTATTTTGGAGCTCTGCGGGTACAAAATTGTTGCCATTGCCAGGGCCGGAATGTCTACTACACTAGAAATGCGGACGGCGATGTTAAAAATACCACTTGCTGTTTTTGAAAGCATTGATCCCAGCATCATTTGGTCAGTAGTACTCCAAAGCATTGTGCTTAAAGTAACTCCAAAAGTGAATTTCCCGAAATTAAAAATCTTTTTCCCCCAAATCTTATCAAATTTTAAAGAATAGTGGATCCTTTTATAAGAGTACAATAAGGCTATCAGCATAGCTATACCAACGCTGAGAACTTGTACCAAAACAAACGTTTGTAACTTGGCGGGGGTCTTGTTAATCCAGCAATAAATTACAAAGCCTAAAAAAATAAATTGGCGGGCAGTATTGGAGAGGAAATTTCCTGTAAAACTTAAATGTGCTTGTTCGATACAATTCACCTGGTTCAGAATCGCAGAAAAGACCAGTGCAATCAGGTACAGGTGAAACATAGTGTTTATTTCCGCAGATTTCCAGCTATGGCCAAGCCAGGGGCCGATCGTCAGCAGCAGGATTGCGATCAGAACGGTCATTCCCATATTAATGACAAAGGTTGCGGTATTAATTTCTTTTTTGTCCTGGGGTTTACCTGATGCCAGAAACTTAACCAGTGCTTCCTGTGTAAGCCCATTGCGTGCAGTCTCTAAAACACTGACGGTTGCTAAAAAAAGAACCCATGTGCCATATTCTTCGGGAGATAACACCCGAACCAGGATATAAAGGCTAAGAAAACCAAAAAAAACAGTTAATAGTTGTTGGGCAATGTTAATGATCCCATTTTTTATCCAGTAGTTAGGCATTGGACTTTCAATAGTTTTTGTATACTTATATGGCGCAAGTTATCTCAAATAACGATATATCGTTGTTTTTCCTCGCCAGGCATAAAATTTCATTCAAAATTCTGAGCAATAATATTGGAAAGGAGCCTTGTATTTTGTAAAACGCTGTATTAATTATGTTGTATACTGTTATTATCCTGCTTTTGTTTATAAAAGTTCTGTTGTCGTTTGTATCGGTATAGATAGTGGCTTTGCAGCATTTAATATATTGATTTTTTTTATAAAACATAGAGGATAAGCTTAAAAAGAGGTACCTTTGTTTGCCTCGTAGAAAATAAAAAAAAGTTTCTACAGGCGTATTAAAAAACGGGTTGAACGGATTACCACAAATGAGCGCTTTATGTTTTCGATACTGATCGTTTGCAGAGGAAATTGGGACACTCTTGCTGAAATGCCTTATGTCTTGAAGAAAGGCGGCGGTGATAAAGTAGATGTATATTGTTCGGATCAATCCTGGCTTATCTGCAATAGTTATTATGATACCTGGTATAAAAGTGCGCTTGAAGATCAGGATTTTGTCCAACAATTAATAGAATTGGTGAACCGTAATCATTATGATTGGGTGATCGTTGGCGATGAGCCGGCTGTTGAATTACTGAATCGCACTATTAAATCTGATGACGATTTTTTAAAGATAATGCCCCTTACAAAGCTGGAATGGAGATCAGTTTTGTCTTCAAAAATAGGATTGGCCAGGTTTTGCGAGAGTAATAGCATTGCTGCACCTGGCTACCAGATATATAACCAGGAATCTGATGGGGAGAAGATAAAGTCCAATTTAAAATTTCCGGTAGTACCTAAAATTGATTTTAGCTGGGGGGGAGAAGGAATGGTTGTTTGGGATACACCCGATGCTTTTGACAAAGCAATACCTACGATTCCCGTTAACAAAAATATACTGATACAAGAATATATAATCGGGAAAGAACATCCTGTGGAGGCTTTGTTTTTCAAAGGGAAGCTGCTTATGTATCAAACCTCTGAGATCACAAAATATAGCGGCAACAAATTCTCTATAACCACGCAGCGAAACTTTTTTGATTGTCCGGATATTAAGGAGCGATTAGTACAGTTGGGCGAAAAGCTCGGTTTGAACGGCTTCGTTAGTATCGCTTATATTTTTGATTCCAGAGATGGCAGTTATAATTTAATTGAGGTGGATACCCGACCCAATTCCTGGACTGCCGCGGGTCGGTTTCTGTCGCCGGATCTTCTGAATGCCATCCGGCACATTACCGGGAAGAATTATTCTGAACCGTTGGCGCAGGAAGGTATAAAAGCGTCAAAGAAGAATGTAGCTTTATTTTATAAGGATTTAAGAAGGACGTACTGGGATAAAGATCTCAAAACTGCTGCCCGGTGGGTCTTTAATATAAATGGGTACTGGCGGTATATTCCTTTCTATGATTTTACATTATTCAGAAAAGCGACCTCCAGTATTGTTAAGGAAATTTATACGGTTTATAAGGATAAATACTTCTCTAAAAAAGTTCAGAAAAGCGCTTAATTCATTACATCTGTCTTTACAAACACCGGCTTTTCTGATACATCGAAATAAACGTTTCCCTTGTTAACAGAAAGATTTTGCGTTGAGCCCTGGTTTTTGCCCGGGGTCATCGTTGTCAGTTGAATGTTTTTTGCCGCCGCCGGAACGGGTAAGGCGTAGCCGGCTATTTTATAATCTTTACTGGTTTTTGCCCAAACTACATATACTCCCTTCGTTGAAGAGGCGTCTTTGAATTTATAGATCAGTACATTGGGATCGGGAGAGCGCAGCGTTCCGATAAAATACATATTAGTCAATACCTGTTTCAAAGTATAGACATAGTACCATGATTTTTTTGGGGTAAAATTTCCTTTAGGCCCTATCAGGCCACTGGAGGAAAACCAGGTTTTGTCGTTGGGGTTAACATCCCTGGAAACAAACATTTGCGCCCGGTCAACCCCGGCTGCTGCAAAGGCAAGATAGGCACGCACCAGCCAGATCGCCTGTACCTCCTGCAGATCCATAGAACCAATCGGAGGGGGGGCCAGCACCGATTGCGGGTTAGTGTCCCAGCCAAATTCCGAAACCCATACTTCTTTGCCGGGAAGGTTGTGATCGCGGTATGCAACAATGGCCGATAGTTTTTCTCTGAAATGAGCATCTTCGGGGCTTAGCGCCGGACCGCCTCCCTGCCAGCTGCCGCCTTTAAACGCGTAAATATGAAAATTTAAAACATCGGCAGCAAATTTTTTGTCTTTTCGATTATTTTCAAACCAGGACTTCATTCGTTTAATATAATCTATGTTTACATCTACCAGTCCTCCCATTACTAATTTTAGTGACGGGTCTGCGTTCTTGATGCCATATTGTTTACCATATTTATTCATTGTGTTGCAGTGTCCGTCATAATCGGCACTGGCCATTGCGGCGTATTCTTCCGGGAGAAATTCTGCATCACGTCCCCGCCATTTTTTATCCTGTTCATTCCAGTCCTCCACATAGTTCAGATAATTAAGACCCGAAAGCTTCGGTTGATTGCCAGCCAGCAGTAGATTTGCCTCCGGCACTTTAACGTTCCCATATCGTGCTGCAAACTGGTATGAGTAATTTGCTTTTGCATAATAGGAATAAGGGGATGCAGGATTGGCGCCGATTGAATCCAATGGTTTATTGTCCCCGTTAAAATCGCCGCTGTGCGGCAGCCAGTTTACCGATACCTGCAAACAGGGGGACACCTGAATAGCATTTTGTTTTAAGCTTCTGTAAAAATCATCACAGCTCCAGCCGGGGTAGCTGGGGGCAAACTGCATCTGATTATTGGGAAACCCGGGATAAGCACTGCTGTAATTGCCTTCGTCCCAGGCCCAATTGTGGTACTCTCTTATAAATCCAACCGCAGCCAGTTTATCTACAGGGTCGTCAATAAACCCGTTTGCCCCGATAAAGTGATCCATCGTAGTAACCCTTGTTCCCCGATGCACCGAATCACTTCCGGCTGCTCCCTGGCGTTCTTTTCCATTACCTATGTGGCAGGAAAATAAAAGAAAGGTGACGAAACCTGGTATCAGCAGCAGTTTATTAGTTTGCATACCTTTAAAGTTAAATGATTTTCTTCCGATATGTTATCATATTCATGAATACAAAGGGCTAAAAAATATTTCTGGACCGGTGAAGTGCCTGCGGTCTTCGAAATTCCTTAGTGCTCAGTGGCAAAAAAACAACGGTTTATTGTTCCCTGCCGGTATATCGCCGCCATTTTTCAATGACCTGTTCCATATCCTGTGGCAACGGACTGTCAAACAGGATATCCTGCTCTGTATCCGGATGCACAAAACCCAGTGTTTTGGCATGTAAAGCCTGCCGGGGGCAAAGCGCAAAGCAGTTTTCTACAAATTGTTTGTACTTGGTATAAACCGTTCCTTTTACAATTTTGTCGCCCCCGTAGAAATCATCATTAAAAAGCGGATGACCAATGTGTTTCATATGCACCCGGATCTGGTGGGTACGGCCTGTTTCTAAAATACATTGCACTAAGGTTACATAACCAAAACGTTCCAGTACTTTATAGTGGGTGATCGCCTCCTTGCCATGTTCTCCTTCGGGATAGGCCTCAAATAATTTACGGAAACGCTGGTGCCGGCCCACATGCGCAACGATGGTTCCTTCATCGGCCTCCATATCGCCCCAAACCAGTGCAATATATTTCCGGCTTACGGTATGATCGAAAAACTGTTTGGCCAGGAAGCGCATGGCGTGCTCTGTTTTGGCAAGCACCAATAAGCCACTGGTATTTTTGTCGATGCGATGCACCAGGCCAAAACGAGGCAGGGTTGTTTCGGTAATAGCTGCGTTTTCCTGCTGCAGGTGATAGGCCACACCGTTTAAAAGCGTGCCGTCGTAATTGCCCGAACCGGGGTGCACCACCATGCCGGGCGTTTTGTTGATGATCATAACGGCATCATCCTCGTATTCGATATTGAGGGGAATGTTTTGGGGAACGATATCGCTTTCATCGGGGGCTGTATCAGTATACACCACAATTTCCTGTGCGCCCTTTAGCTTGTAGTTCGGCTTTATTCCTTTGCCGTCAACCAATACCATTTTATTATGAATGGCCTGCTGGATCTTGTTGCGGGTGGCCCCCTCGATCCGGTTCATCAGGTATTTATCGATGCGGAAAGGCTCCTGGCCTTTATCCGTTTTGTACACAAATTTCTGGTACAGGGCGTCATTGCTATCCGTGCCTTCGGCAAAGTCTTCGGGTTCTTCCGCTCTGTTTATTAACATTGATTGATCCATTGATTCCGGCAAAGGTACTGCATCTGTCGTATCTTGTATTAAAAGACGAGCGCATGGGGCTAAAAGCTGCCACAAATTCCATCGTTCTGCATGGCAGCATGATTTAAGGATACAACGAGATTATTTTAACCACATAGGCACATAGAACTTTACAGATGCGAGGAAACATAAAAATACATTAGCAAGGTTCCCCACCACGGTGGGGAACCTATGTTGCCTTAAATGCTATGATTTCTATTGTATCTATGTGGTTTAAAATTAGCCTAAACGATTTAGTTGTACAGAATACAGGAATGCGTCATCTATTATCCTATCTGCAAAGACAATAAACACGAATTCTATGCGCCGCCGGCGCTATCGTGTTCATTGTTTTACAGATAGATGAATCATTTTATTCGTGCATTCGCGGCTTAGTCAATTTATGCGTTTGCCCGGGGCAGACGTTCAGACGGGGTTAAAAAGTTTAAACAACTTCAATACCTTTGCAGATCAATTATGAACCAGGAAGTATTTTTCAAAGATATTGGCACCATGCGCTATAAAGACGCCTGGGATTACCAGGAGCAATTGCTGCAGGAAAACGTAGCAATCAAAACGGCATTGCGGGCGGCAGAGGAGCGCGGTCAAACGACAAATGATAAACCACAAACTATAAATCATTTGCTGTTCGTAGAGCACCCGCATGTATACACCCTTGGTAAAAGCGGACATATTGAAAATGTTTTGCTGAGCGAAGAGAATCTGGCAAAACGCGGGATCGATTTCTTCCGGATCAACCGGGGCGGGGATATCACCTATCATGGCCCGGGCCAGCTGGTGGGTTACCCCATCTTCGACCTGGAACGGTTTTATACGGATATCGGGCGCTACCTGCGCAATATCGAGGAAGTGATCATTCGAACCCTTGCTGAATACGGTTTAAAAGGAGAACGGTCGCCGGGCGAAACGGGTGTATGGCTCGATCCTTTTACAAAAGGCCGCGAACGGAAGATTTGCGCTATCGGCGTGCGCACCAGCCGGTGGATCACTATGCACGGGTTTGCGTTAAATGTAAATACAGACCTGGACTATTTTAATTTTATCATCCCCTGTGGTATTCAAAACAAACAGGTGACCTCCTTGCAGAAAGAATTGGGGCAGCAGCTGGATATGGAAGCCGTTAAGGAAAAACTGAGGAATCATTTTGAGGCCGTGTTTGAAATTTCATTGGTGAATAGCAAGTCGTTGTTGTCTCCTTAAGCTTTCAAGACGGTTCCTTTTATAGCCAGGGCAAACGCATCTAAATCATTTCGGGAAAAAGGACAATTTATAGATTGAGTTGCTTCAATTGTTCAGTTTTTTCAGTGCTTTTCAGTGTTTCAGTGGCCAATATTAGCCACAGAAGCTCAGAAACACAGAAAGCTATTCGTTGTTACGGCAAAAACTTCAAAAAGAACGAAGACGGAATACTATTGAAAAAATGTCCTTTTACATTTCTTATTCAATATTTCTTATTTTACATTCTCTGAGATTCCTTGCTTAAGGAAACGACATTGAACAACAAATAGGGGTTCCTTTATAAGTTATTCAATAACAACTGTTAGTTGTTGAATTTTTTTGAAAATTTTTTTTCTGGTTTTAAATTTTCATTTTATCTTTGGCACTCATTTATGAAGTCAACAAGATTCTATACCTGGTTTTATTTTAGCTTTTTCTTTTTTGGAGCAAAGCCGGGCTCGCTTTTGTTGAAGTAATTTAAATAAAATAAAATAACTCAGAATAAAAGAAGATCCCGGCGAAGAAGGCCGGGATTTTTTTTAACCCAATTGTAAAATAGTGGCGGTATGACCCCAAAAGAATCGGAAATAACAAAGGATATTGTCAGTGGCCTGGTGGCAGAAGGGCCTGTTGCTATTCAGGGCTTCGAAGGAAGTTTTCACCAGATGGCAGCAAGATTCTTTTATGGTAAGGAAACCGAAGTGCTCTGCTGTAGTACCTTCCGGGATGTTATAGACGCGGCGAAGGATAAAAAAAGAACTGATGGCTGTATCATGGCCATCGAGAATTCAATTGCAGGAAGTATTTTACCCAATTACAACCTGATCCAGAAAAGTAACCTGCATATTGTTGGGGAGATCTACCTGCAGATCAATCAGAACCTGCTGGTGAATCATAACGTGGAACTGGAAGATATTAAAGAAGTGCATTCGCACACGATGGCATTACAGCAATGTTATGATTACCTGGATCAATACAAGTGGAAGCTGGTAGAGTCGGAGGATACGGCTTTAAGTGCAAAGCATATCGCCCAGTACAAATCGATACATACAGCAGCGATCGCTAGCTCATTGGCTGCTGAATTGTTTGACCTGAAAATGATCGCTCCGAAGATCCAGACGCAAAAAAATAACTATACGAGGTTTATTGTTTTGAAACGGCCGGAAGACGTACCGGGCACACAAACGGGCAATAAGGCATCTATTAATTTTCAAACGGTGCACAAAGAAGGCAGCCTGGCAAGGGTATTGGGCGTTATCGCCATACATAAAGTAAACCTTACCAAATTACAAAGCTTTCCGATTCCCGGGTCGGAGTTTAAATACCAGTTTCATGCAGATATGGAGTTTGACAATCTGCTCTCCTTTGAACGGGTCATCGAAAAAATGAAACCCTTAACGGAGCAGATAAAAATTTACGGAGTTTACAATAAAGGTTTATGGAAGTAGCAAAAAGATTACAGGGCGTGGGCGAATACTATTTCTCAAAAAAGCTGAGGGAAATAGATGCGTTGAATCAGCAGGGAAAAAATATCATCAACCTTGGTATCGGTAGTCCTGATCTGCCGCCGCATCCGGACGTGATCAAAGTATTGCAGGAAGAAGCGCAAAAGCCCAATGTGCACGGCTACCAGAATTATAAGGGGAGCCCGGTTTTGCGAAAAGCCTATGCCAGCTGGTATCAACGCTGGTACGGTGTAATATTGGATCCTGAAACCGAGATCCTGCCGCTGATCGGAAGCAAAGAAGGCATCATGCATATTTGCATGACCTATCTGAACGAAGGGGATAAGGCATTGGTGCCCAACCCCGGCTATCCTACTTATGCCAGCAATGTAAAAATAGCGGGCGGTGTTACTGTTACTTATGAACTGAATGTGGAGCATAACTATCAGCCCAACCTGGAAGCGCTGGAAGCAAGTGACCTGACAGGTGTTAAGCTTTTATTCGTTAACTATCCGCAAATGCCCACCGGGCAGCAGCCGGATCTTGCAGTATTTGAGAAGCTGGTCGCCTTTGCAAAAAAACACGGTATACTCATCATACATGACAATCCGTATAGCT
The DNA here is from genome assembly GCA_017744795.1 of Niabella sp. Lineage (GTDB taxonomy): Bacteria > Bacteroidota > Bacteroidia > Chitinophagales > Chitinophagaceae > Niabella. The sequence goes on from JAGIAQ010000039.1 coordinate 10,460, forward strand.
TTATTTTAAATGATCATCCCATCAGCTTTTTGAGTATTGAAGGTGCGAAAGAGGTGGTGATCGAGCTTAACTCTCTAAGCAAATCGCATAATATGGCTGGCTGGCGCCTGGGCGTGCTGGTGGGTGCGGCAGACCGTATCAACGAAGTGTTGCGCTTTAAAAGCAATATGGACAGCGGTATGTTCCTTCCGCTGCAACTGGCAGCAGCAAAGGCTTTAACGCTGGGCAAAGAATGGCATGATGAAGTAAACGCAGTATATCGCGAGCGACGCGAAAAAGTATATGAACTGTTGGATCTCCTGGATTGCCGGTATGCAAAAGAGCAGGTGGGTTTGTTTATGTGGGCTGCCATTCCTGCAACCTACAAAGACGGATACGCACTGGCGGACGATATTTTATATAATGCCAATGTGTTTATTACTCCTGGTGGCATTTTTGGCAATGCCGGTGATCAGTATATCCGCATTAGTTTGTGCGGGTCAACAGAACGGTTTGAAGAAGCGATCAAAAGAGTAAAGGAAATAAAGCAATAGTTTAATGAGCGATCGAAAGCGCATAGCAATTATTGGGGTCGGATTGATCGGCGGATCAATGGCATTACAGTTACACGAAAAGAAACTGTCGACGAAGCTGATAGGGGTGGATGCCAACCCGGAACATGCTGCGCAGGCGCTGGAATATGAGCTGGTAGATGAATTGCTGCCGCTTGATGAAGCAATTGCTGCAGCGGAAGTTATTGTGCTGGCCATACCGGTAAATAAAATGGTAAGCCTGTTGCCCCAGGTGCTGGATCGGGTAACGGATCAGATCGTCTTCGACATGGGATCCACAAAATCCGCATTGATCGAGGCGGTGAAAGAACATCCTAAACGCGGGCGCTATGTGGCTACGCATCCGATGTGGGGTACAGAGTACAGCGGCCCCAAAGCCGCTCAGCGCGGAGCCTTTGAAGGGAAGGCAGTAATTCTGTGCAATGCTAATGAGTCAGATCCGGATGCCCTCGACTGGATAAAAAAAATGTATTCTAAAATTGGGATGCGCCTGGTGGAAATGGAAGCTAAAGCTCATGACCTGCACGTGGCCTATGTGAGTCATATCTCACATATTACTTCCTTTGCACTGGCCAATACGGTTTTGGAAAAAGAAAAAGTGGAGAGCGCTATCTTTGAAATTGCATCGGCGGGTTTCGAAAGTACCGTGCGCCTGGCAAAGAGCAACCCGGAGATGTGGGTGCCCATCTTCCTTCAAAATAAGGAAAATGTGATCGATGTGCTCACCGAGCATATTGAGCAGCTCACGAAATTTAAAGAATCGATACAGTCCAATGACAGCAAGGGTTTGCAGGCATTGATCGATGATGCTAATAAAATAAAACGAATCATCAAATAATTAATAATTTAAAAAAATGAAAACGGCTGAAATGACGGATAAAGAAAGAACACAACAGGTATGGGCAAAACGCCCGATCGTGATCAGCGGACCCTGCAGCGCTGAAACGGAAGAACAGGTAGTTGAAACGGCTAAACGCCTTGCTGCTACCGGAAAAGTAGATGCTTTACGTGCTGGTATCTGGAAACCACGTACCAAGCCAGGTATGTTTGAAGGCATTGGCGCCAAAGGATTGCCCTGGTTGCAGGCTGCAAAAAAAGCAACAGGCTTGCCTACCGCTATTGAAGTGGCAACCGCTAAACAGGTAGAGGACGCTTTAACGTTTGATGTGGACATTCTCTGGATCGGCGCGCGTACCACGGTAAACCCGTTCAGCGTTCAGGAAGTAGCAGATGCGCTCCGGGGTGTTGATGTGCCTGTACTGGTGAAAAACCCCATCAACCCCGACCTGGAATTGTGGGGCGGCGGCGTAGAGCGTATTGCACGTGCAGGTGTTAAAGACATTGGGCTGATCCACCGCGGATTCTCGTCTTACGGAAACACGCAGTTCCGGAACGCGCCCATGTGGCACCTGGCTATTGAAATGAAGCTGCGTTACCCTGAGCTGCCGATCATCAATGATCCTTCGCATATCTGCGGAAACCGCGATGGCCTGTTTGATGTGGCGCAAAAAGCCATCGACCTGGATTATGATGGGGTTATGATCGAATCGCATATTGATCCGGATAATGCCTGGAGCGATGCCAAACAGCAGATAACTCCGGAACGTTTAAAGGAAATGCTGGAAGCGATCGTATGGAGAAAAGAAAGTAAAGATAATTCCCAGCTGCAGGGCGGACTGGAAAAATTACGTCAGCAGATCAATCACCTGGATGATGAAATGCTGCAGATCCTGTCTCAGCGGATGAAGATCGCCGATAAGATCGGTCAGTATAAAAAAGAAAACAACCTCACCATTTTACAAACCAACCGATGGCAGGAAATTTTAGATAAAATGATGGCCAAGGGTGAGAAGCTGGGATTGAGCAAAGATTTCATTATGAAATACCTGGATGCTGTGCATTTGGAGAGCATCAATCATCAGAAAAATGTGATGGACGCCTCTTAGTTCATAGTTTGATAGTTCATAGATCATAGTTCATGGATCATAGCGCCATGAACTATGATCTATGAACCATGAACCTTTTATAAATGGAAAAAATAATAAAGTTCTCCAACGCGGCGACAAACTTTTATTTCGCCGCCGGCTTTAGTAAGCTGAAAGAGATCGCTGATAAAAAGGCAGCGGTGGTCATTACAGACGAGCATATTTTTAATGCGCACAGCCGTAAATTCAGCGGGTGGAAAACCATGGTATTAAAACCAGGCGAGCAATATAAGGTGCAGGCTACTGTTGATAATGTGATTCAGCAATTGATCGGGCTGCAGGCGGACCGTAAAACGACCTTGATCGGAGTTGGCGGCGGTGTAATTACCGATATTACCGGGTACATTGCTTCCGTTTATATGCGGGGGCTTCGGTTTGGATTTGTTCCCACGTCTATCCTGGGTTTAGTGGATGCTTCTATCGGCGGTAAGAACGGCATCGATGTTGGCCCGTATAAAAATATGGTAGGCGTTATCCGGCAGCCGTCCTTTATCTTGCATGATATGAGCCTGCTCAATTCGCTGCCGCAACTGGAGTGGGAAAATGGTTTTGCAGAAGTGATCAAACATGCCTGTATTAAGGATGCCTCCATGTTTGCAGCACTCGAAAAGAATTCGTTAGAAGATTATCAAAGCCGTAAAAAAACGATCTCTGAATTAGTGCAGCGGAATGCATTGATAAAGATCCGGGTGGTGCAAAAGGATGAGTTTGAAAAAGCCGATCGCCGTTTGCTGAACTTTGGGCATACCCTTGGCCATGCGATAGAAACGCAATACAACCTGATCCATGGCCATGCCATTAGCATTGGTATGGTAGCAGCCTGCCGCATTTCAGAACAGCTGACTGGCTTTAAACAAACAGACCGTGTGATAAAACTTTTAGAAAAGTACAACCTGCCAACGCACCTGGATTTTGATCTCCGAAAGGTTTTTGAGGTATTAAAAATGGATAAAAAGCGGGAGCTGAAAACAATGAATTTTGTGCTGCTGGATAAGATCGGTAAAGCGGTAGTACAGGCGATTCCCATGAAGCAACTGGAGCAGCTTATTACGGGTTTGAATCAGAAATCAGAAATAAAAAAATCAGAAATCAGAAATAAAAAATGAGGGTCACCATACATCCTTCTCAGTTGTCGGGTTCAATTTATGCCCCGGCTTCCAAAAGCTCCATGCAGCGGGCCTGCGCGGCGGCATTATTGGCTACTTCAAAAGTTGTGATCACCAATCCCGGTCACAGCAATGATGATAAAGCGGCGCAGGGGATCATAAAGGCGCTGGGTGCATCGATTACAAAAATTGATGCCGATACTATTGAAATCGAAAGCGCATTCCTAAAAAACCCCGAGGGCATTCGGTCCAAAGAGGATGCTGTTAATTGTGGAGAAAGTGGTTTGAGCATCCGTATGTTCACGCCCATCGTTTCGTTATGTACAAATAGGGTTACCATTAATGGCGAAGGCAGCCTGGTAACACGCCCGATGGACTTCTTTGACCAGGTATTGCCGGGGCTGGATGTGGCCATCACTTCCCATAACGGTAAATTACCCCTGAAGGTAACGGGGCCGCTGCAGGCGAAAAATATTACGATCGACGGATCGTTGAGCTCACAATTCCTTACCGGTTTATTGATGGCCTTCAGTGTGGCGCCCATCGCAGAACCGGTTATCATCAAGGTAACGGATTTGAAAAGCAAACCTTACATCGATCTTACCTTGAATGTAATGAAACAGTTTGGGATGAACGTTCCTGAGAATAAGAATTATGAGGAATTTGTGTTCACAAAACCAGAAACCAGAAACCAGAAACCAGAAACGATTAACTATACTGTTGAAGGCGACTGGAGCGGCGGTGCTTTCCTGTTGGTGGCAGGAGCGATAGCTGGTAATATACATGTGCGCGGATTGCAGCAAGGCAGCACCCAAGCCGACAAAAAGATCCTGGAAGCACTGATGGCCGCAAATGCAGGTATAGCAATGGATGCAAAGGGCATTACGTTACATGCGGCGCCCTTAACGGCTTTTGAATTTGACGCAACCGACTGTCCGGATCTGTTTCCTCCCCTGGTGGCGCTGGCTGCAAATTGCAAAGGCGTTACTTCGGTAAAAGGGGTAAGCCGGCTGGCGCATAAGGAAAGCGACCGGGGGCTGACCTTGCAGGAAGAATTTGGAAAGATGGGGATTAAAATAGACCTGGATGGTGACTGGATGCGCATTCACGGAGGCCCGGTAAAAGGGGCTGTTGTACATTCCCGGCATGATCATCGTATTGCGATGGCCTGCGCTACTGCGGCGTTGAAAGCAGAAGGAACCACTACGATTGAAGAAGCCCAGGCGATCAATAAATCGTACCCCGATTTTTATGATCATTTAAAACAGCTGGGGGCTACCGTTGAAGACGGGATCAATTATATCGATTCATTAAAACAAACTTTTTCAGGTAACGAATAGAAGCGGGTGCGGCCAACAGGTGCATCGCAACGTTTGTGACCAGTGTTCTGTTAATCGTGAAATGTCATCCCGATAGTTATCGGGAGTGAAACGTGAGGGGGGTGCGTTTGTCGTCTCACGTTTCACGACTCAAATCTCAAATCATAAGTTATGAATTCGTTCGGGCAATTATTCAGAGTACAAATATTTGGTGAATCACACGGGGAATGCGTGGGAGTGGTACTGGACGGTATTCCCGCAGGTCTTCCGGTTCCGGTAGAAGATTTTTTGCCTGATATGGAACGCCGGAAAGGGGGTACTCAAAAAGGAGCCACGCCAAGAAAAGAGGATGATATCCCCATTTTTAAAAGCGGTGTTTTTAATGAAAAAACCACTGGCTTCCCGGTGATGATCTATTTTGAAAATAAGAATACCCGTAGCGGCGATTATGAAAAATTAAGAAGTTTCCCACGCCCCGGCCACGCAGATTTTGTTGCCCATAAAAAATTCGGAGGTTTTGAAGATTATAGAGGAGGGGGGCATTTTAGCGCCCGTTTGACAACGGGTCTGGTTGCTGCCGGCGTTATCGCAAAAAAATTACTGAAGAACATTGCTATCGACGCTACCATCATAGAAATTGGCGGTGACCCGGATACGGAACGTGGCCTTCAGAAGGCCATCGACGCAAAAGATTCTGTAGGCGGGCTGATCGAATGTCGCGTGAAAGGCTTGCCGGTGGGCTTGGGAGAGCCTTATTTTGATTCGGTGGAGTCGCTGCTGGCGCATATGTTGTTTACGATCCCCGCCGTTAAAGGGGTGGAGTTTGGCAGCGGCTTTGCGGCTGCAAAGATGTTTGGCCTGCAGCACAACGATCCTATTGAAAATATGGATGGAAAAACATCCACCAATCATGCGGGCGGTATCGTTGGAGGCATCACCAATGGTAATGAATTGGTTTTTCGCATTGCCATAAAACCAACAGCTTCCACGCCTAAACCGCAACACAGCCTGAACTGGGAAACCGGCCAGATGGAAGATTTTTCCGTGAAAGGGCGTCATGACCTTTGTGTGGCCCTGCGCGCGCCGGTGATCGTGGAGGCCGTAACGGCTATTGTGTTGGCCGATCTGATGCTGCAGGCGGGTCTTATTTCCCGGGTACTTTAATCCCTGCACGCTCATAAAACATAAAATTTGGCATGTTTTTTATGTTGTTTTAAGTATATCGGAACGTTCTTTCACTTAAAACAAAAAAATATGGGCATTTTATCTTGGATCATTTTCGGATTGATTGCAGGTGCAATTGCTAAAGCACTACACCCGGGTAAAGACCCCGGAGGTTGGATCGTTACCATTATTATTGGTATTGCCGGCGCTTTTGTGGGCGGTTGGATTGGGAATATGATGGGGTGGGGAGAACCGCACAGTTTCAGCATTAAAAGTTTTGCCCTTGCTATTCTGGGTGCGGTAATTTTATTATGGTTGTATGGATTAGCAACCCGAAAAAAAGAAGCTTAAATTATTCAAATCATCCTGGCAAACGTCAGGATGATTTTTTTAAGATCAGTTTTCAAACACCACCGTCTTGTTTTGGTCTACAATAACCCGGTCCTGCAATACCAGTTGCAGCGCTTTTGCCAGTACAGCTTCCTCCACCTCTTTGCCCAGCGTAACCATATCCTTAACAGAATGCGCATGATTTACCGGGATGATCTGCTGCGCGATGATGGGCCCCTCATCCAGGGTGTCCGTTACAAAATGCGCGGTGGCGCCAATCAGTTTTACGCCTCTTTCATGTGCCTGCCGGTAAGGGTTTGCTCCAATAAAGGCCGGCAGGAAGGAATGGTGAATATTAATGATCCGGTGTGGAAAAGCGGCTATAAAGTCCGGGGAAAGGATCCGCATAAATTTGGCGAGAACGATATAGTCGAATGAATAATGGCTCAATGTCTGCACTAATTCCGTTTCAAAGCGTTCCTTGCTGATGTCATTGTGACCTACAAAATGAAAGGGGATCTCAAATTTCTCTGTCAACGGGCGCAATGTTTCGTGATTCCCGATCACGCATTCAACACTGGCGCCAAGCGTATTAAAATAATTCCGGAGCAGGATGTCTCCCAGGCAGTGGTATTCTTTGGTAACCAGTATGGCTATTTTTTTCTTTGACGCCGTATTCATAAAGATCGAGCTGTTCTGCGGCAGCGCATTACTCAGCTCCGCTTTTACAAGATCCGGCTGAAAATTTTCATCCGCAACTTCAAGGCGCAGGTAAAACCGGTTGTCTGCAATGTTCACGTGTTCCCGCATGGAGATGATGTTGAGCCCGGCATTTGCCGTTACTTTCGAAACAGATGCCACCAATCCTACCTGGTCCGCGCATTGAATTAAAATAATCATGCACTAAAAATAAAACTATTTCATTTTAAAAATGTTATTGTATTTTTCGTTTGTTTTTGCAATCTGATCTATATGGACTGTAAGGTTTTGAATATTCCCTACCGGGAAACCGGTTATTTTGGCAAGTTGGTGCTGGACTATCTGGCCGGGAGCGAAAAATTAAAACCCTTTTATAATGATTTCCCTGGTAAGCAGGCCATTTTGGATGCGATCAGTCGTCGTCAGGGCGTTGCCACAAACCGTAGCCTGCTGACGGAGGTTTTGCAACAACAATATTCGAACGTGCAGCCATCGCAAAGCGTAAAGGAAAATATTGAATTGCTTCGGAAGGAAACAACTTTTACGGTTACCACTGCTCATCAGCCCAATATTTTTACCGGGCCCTTATATTTTATTTATAAAATACTGCATGCTGTAAAACTGGCGGCTTATTGCAAACAGCAGTTCCCTGAGTTTGATTTTGTTCCGGTGTATTATATGGGCAGCGAGGATGCCGATCTTGAAGAACTGGGGCAACTATCGGTGAACTGCGAAAAGCTGGTTTGGAACACGAAGCAGGCAGGCGCCGTAGGACGCATGAAAGTGGATAAGCCTTTGCTGGCGCTGATTGCCGCAATTGAAGCCCAGGTAAATGTGTTGCCTTTTGGATTGGAAATTACCCAGGCGATAAAGGACTTTTACAAAGAGGGAACATCCATACAGGAAGCCACCTTGCATTTCGTTAATTTCCTGTTTGCGGCTTATGGGCTTGTTGTGTTGATTGCTGATAATAAAGATCTGAAAGCAACTGCTGCGGATATTTTCAGAGACGAACTGTTGCATAGCCGTTCGATAGAATTAGTGGAAGCGACAGCAAAAGAGCTGGGTGAAGCGGGTTATAAAGTGCAGGCCCATGGCCGTCCGATCAACTTATTTTATCTGACCGATGAAGGACGGAACAGGATCGAACGCACCGGTGAACACTGGAGCGTGGTCGATACCAAACAGGTATTTACCCGGGAGCAGATAATGAATGAGGTTGACACGAACCCCGGGCGGTTTAGTCCGAATGTGATCCTGCGCCCGGTATTCCAGGAACGCATTCTTCCGAATCTTTTATTCATTGGCGGCGGTGGGGAGCTGGCTTACTGGACGCAACTCAAAAAAGTATTCGGGCAATACAATGTGCCGTATCCCGTGTTGGTGTTGCGTAATTCATTTCTTTTTATGGACCGGCAACAGGCCCGGCTCAAAGAAAATTTAGACATTTCGATCCTACAACTTTTTCAATCCTCTTTCAAATTGAAAGGGAAGTGGATCCATAATAATTCTGAAAAAGATCTTGACATCAAAAAAGCCATGGAGGCCTTTTCGGCAATCTATGACGAGCTTAGAATGCAGGCGGCACCGGTCGATGGCACCTTATTGCAGCATATTGGAGCGTTGGAAACCGGCACTATAAAAAGGGTTGAGGCGTTGGGGAAAAAGATGCTGCGTGCCGAAAAACGGAATCATCAGGATGCTATGCAGCAGATTGATAAACTAAAAGACCAGCTGTTTCCCGGCAACGGATTGCAGGAACGTATTGAGAATTTTATTCCTTTTTATGCACGCTATGGCAATGATTTTATTGAAACCCTTTACCAGCATTCCTTAGCGCTGGAACAGGAATTTGTCGTTTTGGAACAGGAATAATCAGGAAGGATCAAACGCGTTGGGTTGTCCTTTGGACCGGAGCTGTTCAACTTTTCCCAGGACTTCTGTTTCCATAGTTTTTTTATAGGCAGCTATTTTTTCGTTGACCGCGTCGTCGGATGCACCAATGATCTGGGCAGCAAGGATACCCGCATTTTTTGCGGCATTTAACGCAACAGTGGCTACCGGAACACCATTGGGCATTTGCAAAATACTCAGCACCGAATCCCATCCATCAATAGAGTTGCTCGATTTTACGGGAACGCCAATTACGGGTAAAGTGGTTATGGAGGCCACCATGCCCGGAAGATGTGCCGCGCCGCCGGCACCGGCAATGATCACCTTCAATCCGCGTTCTTTTGCTTTGGTGGCGTACTCGATCATACGCAGGGGGGTGCGGTGTGCAGAAACCACCGTTACTTCATATGCGATCCCAAACGTTTTGAGGACGGCTGCCGCCGGTTCCATAACCGGCAGGTCGCTGTCGCTGCCCATGATAATGCCTACCTGTATTGCCATGCTGCAAAGAAAAGTAAAAAATCATAATTAACAGCGGGGAATCGTTTTTACCACGAAGCCGCTATGACGCAAAGAAAGGTGTCAGATGCGTATTGGCGTGCTTCTGCGCCGTTGCATCGCTGCACCTCCGCGACAAACCTTCGAATCTTTGCTTGCCCCCTGCGCCGTTGCTCCTTTGCGTCCTTGCGTGAAATAGCTTCCGCACCACTGCGCCGCTGCTTCGCTGCGTCTCCGCGTGAAGCTCTTGCGTCTTCGCATGAAATCTTAGCGTCCTTGCGTGAGATAATCTTTGAGCGAGATCTTCCTTCTATAAACCCCAAAAAATCGCTAGGTTTGAAACATGAACAAAAACGAACTCATTCTTCCGTCTGTTTCATTGCTGGATAACGATTTTTATAAATTCACCATGCAGTGCGCGGTGATGCAGCTGTTCCCAGATGTGCAGGCCCGCTACGCTTTTATTAATCGCGGTAAGCATGAATTTCCGGAAGGCTTTGGGGATGCATTGCAACAACAGGTGGAGCAGATGGCCGCCTTGAAGCTTACTAGAAAGGAGCGGGACTATCTTGTAAAGAACTGCCCTTATTTAAATGCAGCCTACCTCGATCTGCTTGCCGGCTATCAGTATGATCCGTCGGAAGTAAGTATCCGCCAGCAGGGAAAAGACCTGGAGGTAGTGGTGGAAGGGCATTGGTTCCGGACCATCCTGTGGGAAGTGCCGATCCTGTTTCTTATAAGCGAACTGTATTATAAAATGACCGGTCAGCAACGGGATCACGATGAGCAGGTAATAAAAAACACTATAGAAAAAACAAAGATCTATAAAGACCTCGATGTGCCGGTTGCAGAATTCGGCACCCGCAGAAGACACTCGTACCAGGTGCAGCAACTGGTGGTGGATACCCTGGCAAAACATGGAGGGAAAAGCTTTGTAGGCACCAGCAATGTGCACCTGGCGATGAGCTCCAACAAAAAACCGATCGGCACACATGCCCATGAATGGTTTATGTTTCACGGTGCCAAATATGGTTTTACAATGGCCAATAGCTTAAGCCTGGAGCATTGGTCGGATGTGTACCGTGGCGACCTGGGTGTGGCACTTTCTGATACCTATACCAATGATGTTTTTTTTGAACAGTTCGATAAAAAGTTTGCAAAGCTTTTTGACGGGGTGCGGCACGACAGCGGCGATCCTATCGTCTATGCCGAAAAAGTGATCGCCCATTATAAGAAACTAGGCATTAATCCGGCTTACAAGTTTATCATTTTTTCGGATGGATTAAATTCAGAAAAAGTAACAGAGATCACTCATGCAACAAAAGATAAAATAGGGATCTCCTTTGGCATTGGAACCAACCTCACTAATGACGTAGGGCTGGAACCAATGAATATTGTAATGAAGCTAACGGGCGTTCAATTAGATGGCCGGCGCTGGATCCCTACCGTAAAGCTTTCTGATGAAAACGGAAAACATACCGGTGAACCGGAAATGATTGAACTGGCCAGGGAGGTTTTGGGCATTGAACATTAAATATATACGAATTAATTTATATTAAATATTTTATTTAAGCTTTTTCTAACGAAAAACCGGGCTGGTTGCAGTACCTTTGCGACGGTTTCAGGGAAAATTGTCTGTACTTTGTGAGCGGCTGAAATATCAATTGCGACTATTTTGTTCTGCTTAAATCCCCTAAATCGTACCAAACCTTATTATCGATTTTAATAATTAAAGTAATTAAAAAAGAGATTTTTTAACTATGGGGTCTGCTATTGTAAAAAAAATAGTGCCGGTAGTGCTGGTGATTATGGCGATGGTAACAAGTTCCTGGCGGTTTAATGAACCGGCAAATCTTGCAACATCCGAAAACGATTTTAAAGATATTACCGGATGGCATTGGGGCAGGGGTTACGCTTTAGGAGGTGCATCATCCGCTTACGAATTGATGTACGACAGCCTGGGGCTGGATCTGAAGGGGCTTTCGGAACAAGCTTTTGTGGATGCCATGGAGGGTTTCGACGAATTGAAAAAAGAAGGTCTTCTGAAAAATGACTCGATCATAACCGTGATCGATTTTGATCAGCCCAGCATCAATAAAAGATTGTATGTGGTGGATCTAAAACATTACCAGGTGTTGTTTAATACATGGGCTGCTCATGGAAGAAATTCAGGAAGCCTGATGGCAACTTCTTTTAGCAATGCCCTATCTTCAAATAAAAGCAGTCTTGGCTTTTATCTTACAGATGCGCCTTATTACGGGGGGAACGGCTATTCGCTTAAATTAAAAGGATTAGAATCCGGTGTGAATGACAGGGCTATGGCCCGTGCCATCGTGCTGCACGGCGCGGATTATGTAAGTCAGTCGAGCATTGATGAACTGGGATACCTGGGGCGCAGCTTTGGTTGTCCCGCAGTGCCCCGGGCTTTGTGCCGCTCCATTATCGATGTCATCAAGGAAGGGTCGGTATTGTTTATCTACAATAGCGCTTATCATCTGGCAACCCGGTACACATTGGGCTGAAGTCATTTTACGATCTGATATTTATTAATGCCAGGGTTATCCCTGGTTTTTTTTATGTCTGCAATCAAAATAAACGTAATTTTAAAACCCGAAAACAGATTGCCCATGCCAAACAGATCATTAAAGACTACGCTTTGTTTTTTACTTCTTTTTACAGTTGCTCGCTCCGGCGCCACGGTAAAGCTGCCGGCGCTATTTAGCAACAATATGGTTCTGCAGCGGCAAACGAATGCAGCCATATGGGGCACCGCCGCAGCCGGCAAAACGGTTAGGGTACAAACCTCCTGGAATAAACGCACCTATTGGGCTAAAGCCGATGCGGGGGGAAACTGGAATGTGAAAGTAGCCACACCGGTTTATGGCGGTCCGTATTCCATCAATATTACGGAAGAAAATACTATTACCCTGGAGAACGTATTGATCGGGGATGTATGGCTCTGTTCCGGTCAGTCGAACATGGAAATGCCGTTGTCCGGCTGGGGTAAAATAATGAATTACCAGCAGGAGATCGCCGCTGCCAACTACCCTGGTATCCGATTGCTGCAGGCATTACATGTAACCGCTAATACACCTGCAAACGACCTGGCGGTAAGAAACAACGGCTGGGATGTTTGCACGCCACAAACCATCGCTGAATTTTCAGCAACTGCTTATTTCTTTGCCCGGACAATTTATAAAGAAACAAAGATCCCCATCGGGTTGATCCATAGTTCCTGGGGTGGCACAGTAGCAGAAGCCTGGACCAGTTTTGAAACGCTGCAAACGCTTCCGGATTTTGCCGCAGCAGCCCAAAAAATAAAAGCTACGCCGGAGTTGAATAACGTATTATATGAGGAGCAAATGAAGGCGTGGAGCCTGAAGAAAAATCAGGCGGATAGAGGATTGGTAGACGGCAAACCTGTTTGGGCGGCTGTGGATCTGAATACCGGCGACTGGCAGACGATGCAATTACCCGGTTTATGGGAAACGAAAGGATACCCTGACCTGGACGGGGTGGTATGGTTCCGGAAAGAAGTAACAATACCTGAATCCTGGAGCGGCAAGGATCTTATTCTCAGTTTGAGCACGATTGATGACGACGATATTACTTATTTTAATGGAGTACAGGTGGGCGCAACAACCGGTTATGATCATGACCGGGTTTACAAAGTGCCTGCCGGCCTGGTAAAAAAGGGAGCTAATTCTATCACGGTCCGTGTTACGGATAATGGAGGCGGTGGAGGCCTGTATGGGGAGGCTAAACAAATGTTCCTCGGCACAAAAGAAGGGCAGCAAATAGCTCTTTCAGGGAACTGGATCTCTAAAATTTCTTTTACGTTTAAAGATCTGCCACCAGCGCCGCAAAGCCCTCAAAATCCTAACCGCCCCGGGGTGTTGTATAACGCGATGATCCACCCGGTTACCCGGTTTGCTATTAAAGGCGTTATCTGGTATCAGGGAGAAGCCAATGCCGGCAGGGCCTGGCAGTACCGGGAGCTGTTTCCCGCGCTCATTCAGGACTGGAGGAAAAAATTTTCTTCGGGTGCGTTTCCTTTCTATTTTGTGCAATTAGCAAATTTCATGAAACGTGCCGATCTGCCTGCCGAATCCCAATGGGCGGAACTCCGTGAAGCGCAATTAATGACCACCCGGCTTTCCAATACGGGGATGGCAACTATTATTGATATTGGTGCGGGCGATAACATTCATCCCAAAAACAAGCAGGAGGTGGGCCGGCGTCTGGCCCTGATCGCCTTAAATAAAGTTTATGGTAAACGGAATGAATATTCCGGTCCGTTGTACCGGTCGCAGCAAATAAACGGCAGTACTATTGTGTTGTCTTTTACGCATGCAAAGGGAATGAAAGCGAAAGACGGAGTGTTAAAAGGTTTTGCAATTGCGGGCTCCGATAAAAAATTTTATTGGGCAGAGGCGAGCGTTAAAGGCAATACGATCGTGGTCAGGTCGCCAGAGGTGAAAGCGCCGGTGGCCGTACGTTATGCCTGGGCTGATAACCCGGAGGCCAACCTGGTAAACAGCGACGGGCTTCCGGCATCGCCCTTCAGAACCGATAATTGGGATGGGATTACAAAAGGGAAAAAGTAATTTTCCGAAATAAGTTTAATTGGTTATTTTGGTAATGGATTAAAAATTACATTCATGAAAAAAGCTATTTTTTCCTGGTACAGTCAGTCCCTGCAAAAAGAAATGCCGATTGTTTCCTACGGCGAATATGGTACGGTGTTCCTTTTGGTGCCCACCGCAGGCGCCGATTTTCTGGAATACGAGCGGTTCCAGCTGATCGATTCACTGGCGCCCTTTATTAATGCAGGCAAATTGAAGCTCTATTCCGTGGACAGCGTCAATAATGAAAGCTGGCTGAACAAGGAAATGAATAACTGGGACAAGGCGCAGCGGCATGAACAATGGAATACCTATATCTATAATGAAGTGCTGCCCTATATTAAAAATGAATCCGGAGCAGATACGCCGGTTTTTATAAGCGGTGCCTCTTTTGGCGCGCTGCACAGCATGAACCTGTTTTTAAAACGACCTGATCTTTTGAGTGGAGTTGTGGCTATGAGCGGCGTTTACGATCTTACCTATTACACTGATGGGTTTATGAACGACACGGTTTATTATAATAGTCCGCGGCATTATATGCCCAATTTAACGGATCATGATATTTTAGAACAAATACGCAAAAGTCCGCATATTCATATTCTTACCGGCGCGGGTGCTTATGAAGATCCCCGGGCAGGAGGCGAGTTCGCCAAGATCCTGTATGACAAAGGTATTTACTATGAATTTGATAACTGGGGGGGAGACTACAAACACGACTGGCCCACCTGGCGGGCGATGTTGCCGCATTATATAGGAACGCGTTTTTGAATGCAGAATGCGCAACGCTTAACGCTAAATGTTATGGCCCATTGACTGTTGATTATTCGCTTCATCCTCCCGGCAGGTACGCCTCAAACTCGCTCCGCGAGATCATCCGCGCCCCCATGCTTTCGAGGTAAGCAGAGTGCACCTGGCAGTCGATCAGCTGCACGTTCTCGCTTTTCAGCTGCGCGATATATTTTGTAAAAGCATAACGGGATGCATTACTCACAAGGCTGAACATACTCTCTCCGCAAAATACAGCACCCATACGTATGCCATACAGGCCGCCCACCAGTTCGTTGCCCTGCCACACTTCTGCGCTGTGGGCATAACCCATCTGGTGCAGTTCGGTGTAAGATCGTACAATTCCTTCCGTGATCCAGGTGCCGTCCTGGTCGGGCCGCCGTGCCTGCTGGCAATGGCGAATCACTTTTTCAAAAGCGGTATTTATGGTGAATTGAAAACTGTTTTTGTTCAGCAATGATCTAACGGTTTTGCTGATTTTATACCCTTCAGGAAATAATACAAATCTTGGATCAGGGCTCCACCAGAGTACCGGTGGGGAATCATACCAGGGGAAAATGCCTTTTGAATAAGCCAACAGGATCCGTTCAGGGCTTAAATCACCTCCAATTGCCAGTAACCCATCGGGCTCTGCAAGATGCGTGGGCGGAAAATAAAGACGATCGGAAAGTGCAAAAACTGCCATCAGGTTACCAGTTCCTCAAGGGTTGCGGCAATTCCCCGGTCAAGAATCGCATTGCACATGGGTTCCAGCTCTTCATACATTCCCTCTTTCACGGCATATTTCCCTTTGTAATGAATGAATAAGGAACATTGCTCAGCCTGTTCATAGGTATGTCCGCATACTTCTATCAGCGTTTCAATAACCCAGTCAAATGTATTCACCTCATCATTCCATACCACAAGCTGCCAGGAAGGGGCCTCGGCTGTTAAAACAGCCGTGTCAGATGCCGGTTTGGCGAATGGATGATCTAAAGAAAAAAGCATATCGCAAAGATAAATCATTCTGAATAATTACTTTTTAAATCAGGATCTGTTGGAAAAAATTCAAAAAAGGGCTCTATGTATTTAATACATAATATTGTTCATGGGATTGTAAAAAAAATAATGGAGAATTGAATTTAAAGCAATATTTTTATAACGGTTTTTATGATGGTTGACAGACACTAACGATTTTGTGAATTTTTTAAAAACAATTTAATGGCAGAAAATACTTACGACGCTATTGTTATTGGTAGTGGTATTTCCGGCGGTTGGGCTGCAAAAGAACTGACCGAGAAAGGATTAAAAGTGATTATGCTCGAACGGGGAAAGAACATTGAGCATGTGAAGGACTATGTGAATGCGGGCAAAGCGCCCTGGGAGTTCCCGCACAGGGGAACCAAGACGCAGGAAATGATCAAAGACCACCCCGTATTGAACCGGGATTACCCCCTGAATGAAACGAACCTGGATTGGTGGGTGGATGAAAAAGAATCGCCCTACACAGAAATAAAGCGTTTTGACTGGTTCAGGGGCTACCACGTGGGCGGACGTTCACTAATGTGGGGAAGACAAAGCTGGCGCTGGTCTGACCTGGATTTTGAAGCCAATGCAAAAGACGGTATTGCCATCGACTGGCCGGTGCGTTATAACGAAATCGCACCCTGGTATGATCATGTTGAAAAATTTGCAGGTATAAGTGGTAACCGCGATGGAATTGCACATTTACCGGACGGACAGTTCATGCCGGCAATGGAAATGACCGTTGTAGAAAAAGATTTTTCTGCCAAAATAAAAGAATTGTACAAGGGCGAACGCCATGTAATTATGGGACGTACGGCCAATATTACCCAGCCGCTCCCTGGCCGCACCAACTGCCAGTACCGGAACAAATGCTGGCTGGGATGCCCATTTGGCGCTTATTTCAGCACCCAGTCCTCAACACTGCCGGCCGCAATGAAAACAGGTAATTTAACCGTGAGGCCTATGAGCATCGTTACCAAAATCTTATATGATAAAGATAAAAAGAGGGCTACCGGTGTGGAGGTGCTGGACGCAACAGATAATAAAACCTACACCTACAATGCAAAAATCATTTTCCTTAATGCGTCTTCATTAAACAGTACCTGGATTTTGCTGAACTCTGCTACGGATATATGGCCGGGCGGACTGGGAAGTTCCAGCGGCGAGCTGGGCCATAACCTGATGGACCACCACCTGGGTGTGGGTGCTTCCGGCCGGGTAGAAGGATATGAAGATAAATATACTTATGGACGTCGTGCCAACGGTATTTATATTCCCCGCTTCCGCAACCTGAACGGAGAAAAACGCGATTACATACGCGGATTTGGTTACCAGGGCGGTGGCGGCAGAGGCAGAGGTAATGCGTCTGCAGAAGAATTAAGCATTGGTGTTGGTCTGAAAGAGGCCCTTACCGAACCGGGCTCCTGGACCCTCAACATTGGTGGTTTCGGCGAAATTCTCCCCTATCATGAAAATATGGTATCGCTTGATAAAACGAAGAAAGACAAGTGGGGATTAAATGTATTGGCGATCGATTCAGAATGGAAGGACAATGAACGCAAAATGCGGGTGGATATGCAAAATGATGCGGTCGAGATGCTGGAAAAATTTGGCGCCAAAGATGTTAAGGGCAGAGATGGGGACGGCACTATTGGCCGTGGTATTCATGAAATGGGCACTGCGCGTATGGGAGCTGATCCTAAAACCTCTGTGCTCAATAAATTTAACCAGGTTTGGGACGCGCCCAATGTGTTTGTAACGGATGGCTCATTTATGACCTCGGCCAACTGTGTGAATCCGTCACTTAGCTATATGGCATTTACCGCCCGCGCAGTAGATCATGCCGTAAGCGAATTGAAAAAACAAAATCTTTAATAAAAATAAGACCTGTCAGGTCTTTACTAAAATACAAACAATGAACAGAAGAGAAGCTTTATCACGTGTAAGTATTTTACTGGGCGGAACCATTATTGGCGCCGAAGCTTTTTTATCGGGCTGTAAAACAGCGCCGTCAAAGACCGCTGCGTTTTCTGCTGAAGACATCGCAATGCTTGATGAAATAGGGGAAACGATCCTGCCGACAACTCCCGATTCGCCCGGCGCTAAGGCAGCTCAGATCGGTAATTTTATGAAAACGATCGTAAATGATTGTTATACCGAAAATCAGCAAAAGGCCTTTAATGAAGGTGTCGATAAATTTAAAGAGGCCTGCAATACCAAATACAAAAAAGATTTTGTTAGTCTGACCCCGGCGGAACGGACAGAATTCCTTACTGCACTGGACAAGGAAGCAAAAGATTATGCAAAATCTGACGACTACAAAAAGAAAAAAGAGGCATTTGATAAGCAGCAAGATGAATGGGTAAAGGCAGAAGAAGCCAAGAAGAATTTCGGTGCTTCTCACTTGAAAGAAAGCTACCCGCCGCATTATTTTGCTATGATGAAACAATTAACGCTTTGGGGGTATTTTACCTCCAAACCCGGAGCCACTCAGGCACTGCGTTATATGGAAACGCCCGGCAAATTTGACGGCGCCTATCCTTACAAGAAAGGGGATAAAGCCTGGGCACTGTAAGCATCTAGCTCCTTTATAATAAAACCCGATCCGGATTGAACGAATAAACGTTTCCGGGTCGGGTTTGTTTTTATTTGTAAAAATAATTACCCGATCAATTCACTCAGCTCCAGCCAGCGCAATTCCTTTTCATCCAGTAATGCAGTTATTTCGCCGATGCGGCGCGATAATTTTTCCAATTCTTCAAATGCCAGTGATCCATCGCCGAGTTGCCCGGTGATAGCTTCCTTTTCTTTGTTAAGTGAATCAATTTCCTTTTCCAGCAATTCATATTCCCTTTTTTCTTTAAAAGATACTTTTTTAGAAGCAGGCAGGGGCGCCGGGGCAGTTGTTTTACTACCCGGATTTTCTTTTGATGTTATAGGAGCGGGCGTCGTCTTTTCCTGTAAACGGTACTGGCTATAGTTTCCAGGGAAATCTTTTATAACGCCATCGCCTTCAAATACAAATAAATGATCCACCAGGCGGTCCATAAAATACCGGTCGTGCGATACAATTAACAAACAGCCCGGGTATTCGCTCAGGAAATTTTCGAGCACAGAAAGGGTCGGTAAGTCAAGATCGTTGGTGGGCTCATCCAGGATCAGGAAGTTTGGGTTACGAAATAATATGGAAAGCAAATGAAGCCGTCTTTTTTCGCCACCGCTCAGTTTGCTGATATAGGTGTATTGCTTATCCGGATCAAACAGAAATAATTGTAAAAATTGTGCGGCGCTTAATGTGCCTCCATTTGCCAGCGGAAAGTTTTCGGCAATGTTTTTTACAAATTCAATCACCCGCATATCTTCCTTTACCACCAGCCCCTGCTGAGAATAGTTGCCAAATACGATCGTGTCGCCAACGTTGATCTTGCCACTATCCGGCTGTTCAGCACCCTGTAAAATATTGATAAAAGTGGATTTGCCAGCACCATTCTTGCCAATAACGCCTACTCGTTCCCCTTTTTTAAAAGTATAATCAAACCCGTCCAGGATCTTTTTTGTACCGAAAGACTTGTACACCTTTTTTAATTCTACTACTTTGCCGCCCAACCGGTTCATCTTCATTTGCAGCTGCACCTGGTCATCCGTCACCTGCGTTTTGGCTACTTTTTCGATATTGTAAAAATTGTCTTCCCTGCTTTTGGATTTGGTGGTGCGGGCCTTGGGTTGCTTGCGCATCCATTCCAGTTCCCTCCGGTAAAGATTCCGTGCTTTGTCGATGGTGGCATTCATATTTTCCATGCGCTGCGCTTTCTGTTCCAGGTAGTTTTCATAATCGCCTTTATGAACATACAGCTCACCGCCTTCAATCTCCCAGATCTCGTCGCACACCGCATCTAAAAAATAGCGATCGTGCGTAACCAGCACCAGCGTTACATTTTCTTTTCCTAAAAAATGTTCCAGCCATTCCACCATGGCCACGTCAAGATGGTTGGTCGGCTCATCCATGATCAGCAATACATGTTTGTGTTCAAAACCGATATCGATCAACGTGCGGGCCAATGCCACCCGTTTTTTCTGGCCGCCGCTGAGGGTGTTTACTTTTTGATCCAGGTGGTGGATGTTCAATTTGCCAAAGATCTGTTTTACTTTGGAATCAAAATCCCAGGCATTCAGTTCGTCCAGTTTTACCAGGGCGGCGCTGATGCGGTCTGCATTTTCACTCTCACTCGCCAGCTCATATTCCCGTATGGCATGCACCGTTGGATTGTTATGAAAGAAAATGTTTTCAGAAACAGTAAGGGATTCATTAAGATCGGGCTCCTGTTCAAAAAGAATTACTTCCACATCCTTATGGATCCAGAGTTTTCCCGCATCGGACGTTTCTTTTCCCGCAAGGATCTTTAACAGCGTGGATTTGCCGGTGCCGTTACGTGCCACAATTGCCACTTTATCTCCCTCCTCAATATGAAATGAAATACCCGAAAACAAGGGTTGTATCCCGTAGCTTTTTCCTAATCCTTCTGCTGAAACGTAGTGCATGTGCTAATTTGAAAATATGAAAATGTGGAAATGTGGAAATGAAGGAAGAGCGATCTTCTGCAAGTTTAATATCTGCCTCACTTTTAAATAAATAAGCCCGCTCCGGAAAGAGCAGGGCTATCAAATATCTTCTGAAATTACTTATTTCTTCTGAGCTCCCGGTTGTGCTGAGGAGGGTAAGGGGGCCGTTTGCGCAGGAGCTGTCTGGGTGCCGGGCTGTGTTGTTGTGCCGCTGCTAAAAGGTGCTGCGGGGGCGCCCTGTTGCGGCTGTGGTAATGCCTGCTGAACCGGCTGGGTGCTGATGTCCTGCAACCTTCCGTCAGAAGCCGCTTTTGATCCTCCGATAAAGAATGTTGCAAAAAGGCTTAGTAAACCAATTATTGCGGCAAAGACCCAGGTTCCTTTTTCCAGGATATCGTTTGTTTGCTTCACCCCCATAAACTGGCTGCTCACGCCGCCAAAAGTTCCGGCCAAACCGCCGCCTTTCGGGTTTTGGATCAAAACAAAAAACCCCAAAACAACAGCGGCAATTAACAGTAATATTACAAAAAGCGTTACTAACATGTTCTTATTTCTTTAAATGTTCAATTTTGGCTGCAAAATAAGCCTTTTTGGAGGGATTTTGCAAACTTAATTTTTGGTAGATCTCAATGGCTTTTTGCCGGTTTCCCTGCTTTGCCCACACTTCGGCCATAGCCGCCGTTTCTTCATTTTGTCCGTCGAGCGAATTTTCTGCCATTTTTTCAACGGCCGCTTCAACGGTGGTATTTAATTTTATGCCGCTGGTAGCATCGGGGAGCCGGCGCATATCCTTCAGCCAGGACGTGAAACTTTTTAACTGACTGCCAAAGCGATCGGTTGCTGGTACCTCATCACTCAATTTGATCCCCTGAGACGCAAAATAGTCCACCGTATAGTAGGGGGTAAAAAGCATATCGGCTTTAGCCGGATTTACGGGCTCAAATTTTAAACCCGGAATATTGACCGGGGTGGCGCCCGTCTCCTGAGCAGGAGCGGTCATTACTGCGGAGTGTATGATTCCATCTTCATGTGGATGCTCCACAATTTCAGCCTCATGATAATGATCCGGGTCGGCCGCGGGAGAAGCATCAGCAGTTGGTGAACTATGGGTGGTTATACCACTATTACTGGTAAAAAACTGGTGCTGCAGCAGTAAAGGATCATTAAAATAAAGTAATGTTTTCTGCCATTGATTTTTCAACGACGGATCATCGGCTTCCTGCAAACGGGCAGCCAGGAGTAATTGCAACGCTGCAGCGTAGGGATACTTTTCGGCCAGCGTCTTCATTTCAAACACCGAAGAAGAAAAATACCGTTCCGGCAATACGGCCTCTACTATAGTATTAATAAAGTTGTTCATACGGACTACCAATTTGAAAAGATTCTGTTGAAAATATCGTCGGACAGGCTTCGGAGCATTTCGCTCTCCAGGCTCTGTTCTGCCTGTTGTAAGGCCATGGACCCGCTATAATCGAAGCTTCGGGATACATCATATTTATGTACTTTCTGAGCTCTTTTGTCATCAACGTCAATATGAACACCTACGTTTAACCGGTTGCTGCTTGCCCGCTGGTTAGAGATACCCGAAGTGGAGAACGAGTACGTTGTAATGGTACAATTGATTTCCCAATCGGCATTATCGCCATTGGTTTGCGACATTTTTGTCTGGCTCACGATCTTTTGTTTTAATGATTCTGTGAGCTTGGGCGCCAGGCTGGGGTTAACGTAGGACGCTTTATTCTGTATGATGTTTACCTTAACCACTTTAACACTATCCGGAATACTTACATCTTTGAAGCGATACACGCTGCAACCCGTTTGAAGAAAGGCGGCAACGGCCACCAGCAGCAGGGCCGCCAGGAAAAAGAAACCTTTATAATTCTTCAATATCATACTCTTTTAATTTTCTGTACAGCGTACGTTCGCTAATGCCCAGGTCCATGGAGGCGTCCTTTCTTTTACCCCGGTGTTTTTTAAGCGCCTTAATGATCAGTTCCTTTTCCTTTTCCATGATGTTCAGGCTTTCATCTACCTCTTCATGTGCGTCAATAGCATTGTCTATAAGAACAGGAGCCGCAGGCGCTGCAATGGCCAGCGGCAGCGGCTGATAGGTAGTGGTGGCCGGCAGGAAGCTGGCATCATGCCCGTTACCCAGGTCTTTTAATTCATTAATAAGCGCCGGGTTTTGTGTAGCTACAGAAGGGTTCTGCAATACCTCTAAAAACATTCGTTTTAACTCGTTCACATCTTTTTTCATATCAAAAAAGAGCTTGTACAGGATCTCTCTTTCGTTTTGAAATTCATTTGGGTGCGGTGCGGCGGACAGCGCCGGCAAACGATTATTGGAATAAGGCTGCAGGTAGCGGCTCAGTTCTTTTGCTGAAACCTGTTTGTTCTCGGAAAGTACAGAGATCTGCTCTGCAATATTCTTTAGCTCCCGGATATTGCCCGGCCAGGGATATTCCAGCAGGAGCGCACGGGCGTCTTCATCCAGCTGCACCGACTGCGTTTTATATTTGTCTGCGAAATCGGAAGCAAATTTTCTAAATAAAAGAACGATATCTTCTCTCCGCCCGGATAATGCAGGTACCCGGATGGGCACGGTGCTGAGGCGGTAATAAAGATCTTCCCTGAATTTGTTCTGTTCTACCAGTTTGAGCAGGTCTTTATTGGTGGCGGCTATTACCCGTACATCCGTTTTTTGCACTTTGCTTGATCCTACACGAATGTATTCCCCCGCTTCCAGAACCCGCAGCAGGCGGGCCTGTGTGCCCAGGGGCATTTCACCGATCTCATCCAGGAAGATGGTACCGCCGTTCACGGTTTCAAAATACCCTTTACGGGCATCCACCGCGCCGGTAAAAGAGCCTTTTTCGTGGCCAAATAACTCCGAATCGATAGTGCCCTCCGGTATGGCCCCGCAGTTCACTGCAATGAAGGGGTTGTGCTTGCGGGAGGAGAGGGAATGGATGATGGATGAAAAAGCTTCCTTTCCCACACCGCTATCGCCAATGATCAATACCGTAAGGTCTGTATTGGCTACCTGCACAGCCACTTGTAATGCATAGTTTAATTCCGGGGAGTTCCCGATGATATTAAACCTGTTTTTTATTGATTGTAGATCCATTAGTTGTTTATTAATTCCAGACTTCTTTTAGAGTGGAACGGAATATATTGTTCAATTCTTCAAATGCCGGAGCCTTTCCGGCGTCAAAATTGCTTAAATAGTTTTCAAAATGAAGCAATTTTTCTTCAATAAAATCATCAATGATATTAATTCTGTTTCCTCTATCTAATTCCTCACCATTCTTTTTTCTTATTAGCAACTTTTCAATTTCTTTTTTGAGGATCGGATTGCTAATTTCTCTTTCTACCAGAATATCAAACTCCATTGGCGCCATTTGCATTGTTCGCTGTATCCAGGAGCAAGCTAATATGGGGCGAAGTACATAGAGATACTTTTTTAATCTGACAATATTTTCTTTAAAATAGGCTTCATAATTGCCTTTGGCCATATGAAAATAATGGTAGAGGCAGGATTTTGGATTGAAATATTCTGAGGTCGATTTGCGTAACCATTCCGCTGTAGTATATTTCTCCAAATAAACCATTGGACTTCTCAGCCATTCCAATAATGGTGGGTTCGATTTTCTAAAAAGCAATAACGCTTTTCTTAATTCCCAGCCCGCCATATCAATATCTCCCGGTAACATTAATTCCATATTGTCCTTATGATCCTGAATGGACAGATACCAATCATATTGATGAACATAAATAAACCGAACATCCCAATCGCTATCCTGCGAGGCAAAGCCCCAGGCTCGGCTTCCGGATTCGACCGCATAAAAAATGAATTGGAGAAGCTCGAAAAGGACAGGCAGATTAAGGT
>JAGIAQ010000003.1 GCA_017744795.1 Niabella sp.
TGTTGAATACCCGGCTTGAAATTAAATTATCAGGAGGATGGCTTATAAAAAAACAGAAAAATATGATGAAGCGGTAACCGACGCCCTGATCGGGAATTACCGGAGCGTTATTGCGCACCTGGGCGAAGATCCTGAGCGGGAAGGCCTGCTAAAGACCCCTGAGCGGGTTGCCAAGGCCATGCAGGTGCTTACCAAGGGCTACGGAATGGACGCCCATGACATCATTAATTCAGCAAAATTTCATGAAGATGTAAGTGAGATGATCATTGTGAAGGACATTGAACTGTACAGTCTTTGCGAGCACCATATGCTGCCCTTTTTTGGAAGAGCACATGTGGCCTATATTCCCAATGGGTGGATCACGGGGCTGAGTAAAATAGCGCGGGTGGTAGATGTATTCTCGCATCGGCTGCAGGTACAGGAACGCCTGACGGTACAGATCATGAACGCCATTAAAGAAACCCTGAACCCGCTGGGCGTAGCCGTGGTAATAGAAGCCAAACACTTGTGTATGATGATGCGCGGCGTACAGAAGCAGAATTCGGAAACAACGACCTCCGCATTCTTCGGGGAATTTGAAAAGGATTCTACCCGGAGTGAATTTATGAAACTGATCAGCGCACGTTTAAGTTAAAAGAACCAAAATAAATTTAGTGAATATGAAGCATGCAGTGGTATTTCCCGGACAGGGATCGCAGTTTACGGGGATGGGAAAGGAGCACTATGAAAACAGCACTTTTGCAAAAAGACTTTTTGAGCAGGGTAATGAAGTATTAGGCTTTCGCATTTCAGATATTATGTTTAACGGCACAGCCGATGAGCTGAAGGAAACAAAAGTTACACAGCCTGCCGTATTCCTGCATTCGATCGTTGCCTATAAGGCGATGGAAAATAATAATCCGGATATGGTAGCCGGGCATTCCCTGGGCGAATTTTCTGCCCTGGTGGCCAACAACGTATTAGCATTTGAAGATGCGTTGCAGCTGGTGGCCGTGCGGGCTAACGCCATGCAAAAAGCCTGCGAGCTGCAACCTTCCACTATGGCTGCGGTTTTAAACCTTGCAGATGAAAAAGTAGAAGAGATCTGTAAGGCCATACAGGAAGAAACCGGCGAAATAGTAGTGCCCGCCAATTACAACTGCCCCGGGCAGCTGGTGATCAGTGGTACCTTAAACGGGATTAATATTGCCGTAGAACGGATGAAGACAGCCGGCGCTAAACGAGCATTGGTATTGCCGGTTGGCGGAGCGTTTCATTCGCCCTTAATGGAGCCCGCGCGAAAAGAATTGCAGGAAGCCATTGAAAAAACATCGTTTCACCAGCCGGCTTGCCCTATCTATCAGAATGTAGTTGCGAAGCCGGTTATGGATAAAGAAGAGATCAAGATCAACCTGATCGCACAGTTGACAGGCGCGGTAAGGTGGACGCAAAGCGTACAGGAAATGATCGCCAACGGCGCCACCCAATTCACGGAAGCCGGACCGGGAAAAGTGCTGCAGGGGTTGATACAAAAAATAAATAAAGAAGTGGAAGTAAATGGGGTTAATTAAAACCCCATTTTTTTTGTAGAATAAATAAAGAAGATGACAGTATTGCTATTTACGATAATCGTATTCGCCGGAGCCTTTGCAGCCGGAACGATCGGTTCTTTATCAGGATTGGGCGGAGGCATTATTATCATTCCGCTCTTATCGATCGGACTGGGAGTTGATATTCATTATGCGATTGGTGCGGCATTGGTCTCGGTAATTGCAACCTCCTCGGGGTCTGCTGCAGCCTATGTAAGAGAAGGCATTACCAATATGCGGCTGGGCATTTTCCTGGAAATAGCCACTACCTTTGGGGCTGTATCGGGGGCACTGATCGCTTCCATCGCTCCCGGCTCATTGATAGCTGTTCTTTTTGGTTTAACACTGATCTTCTCTTCCATCAATTCCCTGAGAAAAAAAGAAGAGCATTTGCTGACCTCCTCCAGCCCGCTGGCACAAAAGCTGAAACTAAACGGCAGCTATCCTGATGAAAACGGCAAACAAACCGTTTATGGAACCAAAAACGTATTGGGCGGTTTTGGCATGATGGGGTTGGCGGGCATGATGTCCGGGTTATTGGGCATTGGCTCCGGCGCCTTTAAAGTTATTGCCATGGACAATATCATGAAAATACCCTTTAAAGTGTCTACCACCACCAGCAATTTTATGATGGGGGTTACAGCTATCGCCAGCACCGTTATTTATTTGCAAAAGGGATATATTCAACCCGCTATTTGCATGCCTACTATGATCGGAGTGCTGTTTGGATCCATGACCGGCTCCCGGATCCTCCTGCGATCCAATCCGCAAAAACTGCGGCTTTTCTTTGCCATCCTTATTTTGCTGCTGGCAATAAATATGATCTATAACGGCTTCGCCGGAAAAATTTAAACGCTATGCCCAAAAATAATTTTACAGACAAGACCCTGCAAACGATTATCGGTAACCTGTTGCGTTATGGTGTATTACTGGCATTGGCAGTAGCTGCCGTCGGCGGTGCTTTTTACTTAAGCAGGCACGCCCATGAAACGGTGCACTACGAACAATTTACCGAGCAGGATAAAAACCTGGGGCAATTGGCTAAAGAAATCATTGAAGGACTGAAAGCCGGCAGCGGCACTGCCATCATCTTTGCCGGTATCATTATCCTTTTTTTGACCCCCGCCCTGCGGCTGGTATTGTCCTTATTTTCATTCCTTGCTGAAAAAGACTATTTGTATGTGACCATTACCTTAATTGTTATGGCCATCATCGCCACAAGTATTGTCTTGGGCCACAGCCATTAAGCGGGATCTGCATTTCAGTGAAAAGATCAGCTGCAGCGGCTCTGAAACACAGAAAGAAAACCACGCTGTATGCTCAGTGATTCTGTGCTTCAGTGGCAAAACACCCCGCGGCCACCAACACTTAACCGATCCTTAAAATACGGTATCAGCCTCATTTAGTATTTTCGCATAAACCGATCAGCGTATATGGGCGAATCAGCGGGCAGCAGCAGCGTTGCCGTACTAAATAAATGGTCTGCAGCAGCCCCGGGGGGCGTCAAAAATGAGCGCCGTGTTCTTTTCGGCTTTATGCTTGCCTGGTTCGTTATCAACTGTATTCAGGCGGCTTTTATGGGTTTAGATGGTGATGAGGCCTATTACTGGATGTTATCGCGCAAACTGCAGTGGAGTTATTTTGATCACCCGCCCATGGTAGCCCTCTTCATCAGGCTCGGTGAAAGTTTCGGCCATGGTTTTTTATTTACGCGACTGGGCACGGTTTTGCTATCAACGCTGACCATTGGTCTTATTTACAGAGGGCTGCCGGGCTACCTGCAAAAACTAAAATGGTTTATCATTGTATATGCCGCCACCCTGGTGCTGAATGTATATGCCTTCATCACCACCCCTGATGCCTGTCTGTTTTTCTTTGCGGCCCTGTTTTTCTGGCGCTACAAATATTTCCTCGAAAAAGAAAATCTAGCCAACACCCTGTGGCTGGTCATCGCCATAACCGGCATGTTTTATAGTAAATACCATGGCATTTTACTGGTAGGCTTTGTAGTACTTTCCAATCCGCGGTTGTTGCTTAACAAATTTTTCTGGCTGATTGTAGCCTTGGTGACCCTGTTGTTCTTACCCTACCTGTACTGGCAGTACCATCACGACTGGGCCACGGTCCGTTTTCACCTGGTGGAACGCATTGCCAAACAATACGAGTTGAACTTTACCACCGATTACTTGCTGGGCCAGCTATTGATCTGGGGGCCCCTGACTTCCGTGGTATTCTTTATCGCCATAGGAAAACTAAAAATAAAAGACCGGCTGATGCGGGCGCATGTTTTCATGTTTGCCGGCACTATCGGGTTCTTTTT
Organism: Niabella sp.; assembly: GCA_017744795.1. GTDB lineage: Bacteria > Bacteroidota > Bacteroidia > Chitinophagales > Chitinophagaceae > Niabella. The sequence goes on from JAGIAQ010000003.1 coordinate 3,889, forward strand.
AGTATCCTCTTTTAAAAACACCGTAGAGCCGCACTGGACGCTGATCGCGGGCGTTTCTTATGTTGCCCTGTTCTTGTTACTGCTGGTTAATGGCACGGAGCGGTTCAAAACCATTTTCTTCAAGATCGCATATATCAACATCGGTCTGATCCTGCTGGCGCGTATTATTTTTCTTATCCCGGATGGGCCTGCCAATCTTATTGAGCATTTTCGTTCGTTTTCTTATGCAAAAACATGGGCAGACCAGGTTTATTCCACAGCCGGCAAAACACCCGTTGTCTTCGCCAGCTCCTATGCGCTTCCATCCCTGTATCAATATTACCACCCTGATGCGCAAACCTTCGGCTATAACGACAAAGGCTACCGCAAGACCAATTTCAATATTGCCACGGACTGCTTTCTTGACGGGCAATCCGTTCTGTATTACACACAAACCGACAAGCTGCTGCCGGGCGCCGGCACCGTCATTGAAAACGAATATAATTCCGGGCGTTTATTGCCCATCGATCATTATGTGTGTGTACAGCCATTGAGAATTGCATTGGAGCATGCACCAGAAACCGCGCGGCCGGGACAAACCTTACTATTGACAATAACGCTTACCAATAAAGGAACGGCAGCCATCACACCCGATCCCAAACTTTTTATCGATTACGCATTTTTTATAGAGAAATATAATTTTATCAACTCCGATCAGCGTTTTATAATTCCACACAAATCCCTGGCGCCGGGTGAAAGCATGCGGATCCGGATACCGGTAACAACGCCGGAGAAACCGGGCGCCTACAGACTGCTGTTCTCTATTGTAAACGGATTTATCCCCGGTAATTTCGCCAGCAATTTTTATGTTATTAAGGTGAAGTAGTGATTATTCTGCAACTTTTTGTTTATCCTATTCTGTTCCCTTTCAATTTGGCTCCGTAGGAGCACTGTGTTTGTAGAATGATTTTCGTTTAAGAGGGCGGCTCCGTTAGGCGCCGCGTAAAACACGAGGCTCCGATGGAGCCCTGATCTTCTGCCCCAAACATGCTATAAACACGCTGCTCCTGACGGAGCAACGCAACTTTTTAATGTAATGACATTGACGCTCCAAAAACAATTGAAAGCTTTGTTCCGGCCTGCCATCATTATTTGCCAGGCGCAATCAACTGATTCCTGATGATACGATTATTATATTGCTGAATAAAGGCTTTTAGCTGCTGCTCCATGCCCGGCACCAGCTGCACCGAATCTTTGAGAATATCTTTTTTCATCAACCGATCCGCTTTATAATTAAACAGACCGGTGGCCTTGTTACCATCAAAGAAAAGCAGGTTGGTGCCATTGATCCAGCGGTAGCCACCGGAATACTGGTAAGCAAACCCCGGTCCCTGCCGGTGCAATACGCTTTCGCCAAAGGCCAGGTAAGGCTTATCATAATGCAGGTAATCCAACACGGTTGGCATTACATCCAGCTGCTGGATCACTCCCGGATCCACCCCATGGAAACTGCTGTCGCCGGGCGCGTACAAAAGAATAGGAATGGCATAATCACCCCAGGCATTTTGGTATTCGGGGTGATGAGTTACCGTGGCATGATCGGCAGAAATTACAAACAGTGTATTTTTAAACCAGGGCTGCTGCTGCGCCTTCGCAAAGAATTTGTGCAGGGCCATATCAGTATAACCAATACATTCCATTACAGGCAATGGCCCCTTTTTGAAAACGCCGGTATATTGCGCCGGCACCTTAAACGGGTCATGCGAGGAAACTGAAAAGATGCTGGAGAAGAAGGGCTGCGGAAAGCCATTGAGCTTTTGCTCAAAAAACTGGAAAAAAGGTTCATCCCAGATGCCCCAGATACCGTCGTAATCAGCGTTATTATTGTATTCGGTCTTGCCAAAATAATGTTCAATGCCGATCATTTTCGTGTAAGATAAAAAGCCCATTGATCCGTTCGGCGCACCGTGAAAGAACGAGGTATAATAGCCTTTTTCCGCAAGCAGCCGGGGCAAGCTCTTGGTACTGTCCGATACATAGGGGGTCAATACAAACGGATCCTGGCCACCGGGGATGCTGGCCAATAAGGAAGGAATTGCCTCGATCGATTTGCGCCCGTTAGCAAATGAATTCCAATAAACCTTACTCACCGATGCCAGCGAATCAAGAAAGGGTGTAAAGCCCGCGTACGTGCCGTTGTCCAGGTTTTTGTTATAAAATCCTACAGATTCTTTGCCAAAGCTTTCCAAAATAATAATCACGACATTCTTTTTGGCAAAAGGCAGACTGTCTTTGGGATAATGCAGCGGCGTGTAAATTTGCTCCACTTCCGCATCCGAAAAATAATGCAGTTCCTTTAACGGTTTCACGCCGATCGTACGCACAAAAACAAAGGGAGTGTTCAACACCAGGTACACTTCATGCGGACGCTTTACATATTCGCCGGCATCGTTTATAGTGATGGGACGGGTACTGTGTTTATAGCCTCCGCGAATGCCTCCGATGGCTAGTGTAATACTGGCCGCAAATACCAGCGATGCCGTTATATAATAGGTTCGTTTCGATAGCGGCCAGCGGCGTTCCCGGATCGTTACCCTGTTATATAACCACACCATCAACACAAGCAATGCGGCAAACAACAGCACAACATACCAGTACGTGATCAAAAAATGAACCGCGAGGCTACCTGTATTTTGCTCATGTGAAAATTCGTTGAATACAGTAGTGGTCGTCCGCTTCAGCGTAAATCGGTAATAGATAAAATCGATTGCATTTAAAAGTAATGCCACGCCGTTAAACAGGTAAAAAACCCATTGCACCAGTTTTTGATACCCCCTGCTGATCCTGATGGAGTAAGGAATCGGCACGGTCATCAATACGATCATCAGGCCGTTCCAGTAAAAGAGTGCGGCTACATCAAAAACCAATCCGCCCTGCAGCAGCTTCCCCCAATCGCCCAAAACGATATCGGGAAATAACCCCTTGTTTAAAAAATAAAACAGGAACCGGCAAATCAAAAACAGCAGCAGCACCAGGGCCAGGCGGTAGGCCAATACTGCATAATAACCCCATTCAATTATACGCTTTCTTTTGGTCATATCAGGCATTTATCGTTCGTTCATCAGCCGGGGCATCCTCCGGTTGTGCGCGTTCTTTTCTGAATAAAACAGGGATGGCGGTAAGCGCCATTGCCATGGTAATAAGATAAAAACTAAGACTTATAGAAACGGCAAGGTCTTTATCAAGCTCCAGGGTAGTTGCCCCCCAAACAATAACCACTTCCCGCGCGCCCAATCCCCCCACACTGAATGGAAACAGGGATGCCAGGGAAGAGGCCATAAAAATGGCAAAATAAGGCCAGTAGCTCGTTGGGCAACCCAGCGCCTTTAAAATAAAAGACACGGTTACCAGCTGGAGCGCCTGCGTACAGATCGCTATTAAATGAATCCTGACAAAATGCTGGCTGACTTTTTTAAAAAACCGGCGCAGCACCCAATAATATAAAATAGTGCCTACCCCAACAGCCGGCAGGATCCACCAACTGTATTCCTGTATGCGCGGCAATACTGTACTGAATAAAGCCACCAGCAAACACAGCGCCCACAGGCCGCTCAGGCGGTCAAAAAAAACGGCGGAAAAAACTTCTTTACGGGTGGTAAACGGATACCGCTGTTTCAATATGATGATCTTATACCCATCGCCGCCGATCCCCCCGGGTAAAAAAAGATTATAGAACATTCCTAAAAGATACAGCCGGAAGTTGGAACGCGCGCTGATGGGCAACCCGATATTACGAAAGAAATGCAGCAGGCGAACAGAAGTTGTCACCTGGCAAAATATAAAAGCCGCAATGGCCGGCGCCAGCCACCAGGGATTTGCCTCCTTCCATAGCCGTTGCAATGCAGCAATATCCACTTTCGTGTATACCAGCCACAGCGCAAGAATGGTAAAGCCAACTTTTAACAGCGGTTTTAAAACAGACCAGGCTTTTTTTCCGTTATTTCCATCCATAAATCATCTGCAAACTTAGCGCTAATTAGTTAATAGTTAATAGTCAAGGGCTCACATGCAAAGATCTGAACATCGAACGACAAACCCTAAAGTTCCGTATCTTTGCACCCCGCTCGTAAAGAGCTGTCAAAATGGCTTAAAACAGGTATAGCACTGTTTTTGAAGGGATACAAACTTTATAAAAATATACGCAAAAGATATGTTCGAGTTCTTATCAAAAATGTTTGGCGGCAGCAAATCTGAAAAAGATGTTAAGAAGATTTCGCCTGTTGTTGAACAAATCAACAAAAATTTCATTCAGTACCAGTCGATTAGCAATGATGAGTTGCGTAATAAAACCCATGAATTCCGCCGCCGCATCAACGAGCGGCTTACTGAAATTGATGGCAAAATCGCTGACCTGAACCGGCAGGCCGATGAGCTGCCCCACGAAGACCTCTTGCAAAAAGACGCTATTTACCGACAGGTAGATGAATTAAAAAAAGACCGGGATAAGGAAATAGAAAAAGTACTGGAGGAAATCCTTCCTGAAGCTTTTGCTGTTGTTAAAGAAACGGCGCGTCGTTTTTCAGGCAACCCGGAAATGGTGTCGAAGGCTACTGATCTGGACCGGGAGCTGGCCAAAAAAGCGGAATATATTACAATTAACGGCGATGACGCCATCTATAAAAATACCTGGAAAGCTGCCGGAGGGCAAATTACCTGGAACATGGTGCACTATGATGTGCAGCTGATCGGCGGATCGGTGTTGCATTCCGGTAAAATTTCAGAAATGGCCACCGGGGAAGGTAAAACCCTTGTTTCTACACTACCCGCTTACCTCAATGCCCTTGCGGGCGAAGGAGTGCACGTGGTTACGGTGAACGATTACCTGGCCCGTCGTGACCAGGAGTGGAACGGGCCGGTATTTGAATGGCTGGGCCTGCGGGTAGATTGTATCGACAAACATCAACCCAACTCTGCCGAGCGCCGCAATGCTTATTTGGCGGATATTACCTACGGTACTAATAACGAATTTGGTTTTGATTACCTGCGGGATAATATGGTGCACAATGCTTCCGAAATGGTGCAGCGGAAACACCATTACGCTATGGTGGATGAGGTGGATAGCGTATTGATCGATGATGCCCGTACGCCGCTGATCATTAGCGGCCCTGTGGATCATGCAGACGAGCAGCAATACCATATTCACAAGCCCCGCGTAGAACAATTATACCGCGAGCAGGAACGCATTGTACGGAATAACTTAAACGAAGCCAAACGCCTTTTTGAAAAGGGAGAAGATGATCCCAAAACCGGCGGATTGTACTTATACCGTGCCTTTCGGGGATTACCCAAATACAGCCCGCTGATCAAATATTTAAGTGAGCCGGGGGTAAAAGTAAAAATGCAAAAAGCGGAAAACTATTACCTGCAGGAGCAAGAGCGCAATATGAAAATAGTGGACGAAGACCTGCTGTTTAAGATCGATGAAAAGACCAATTCGGTAGATCTTACCGAAAAAGGACTGGCCATGATCACCAAAGTTGGGGAGGACACCGACTTCTTTGTATTGCCCGATATTGGTGCGGCCCTGGCCGATGTGGAGAAAAACGATAACAGCGCAGAAGATAAATTAAAGCAGAAAGAAGCCCTGCTAAATGATTATTCTCAAAAAGCCGACCGCATTCACTCTGTGCAGCAATTATTAAAGGCATATGCCCTGTTCCAGAAAGATGATGAATATGTGATTGTGGATGGTGCGATCAAGATCGTGGATGAGCAAACCGGTCGTATCATGGAAGGCCGCCGTTATTCAGACGGCTTGCACCAGGCACTGGAAGCGAAAGAAAATGTGAAGATCGAAGCGGCTACCCAAACCTACGCTACCATTACGTTACAGAACTATTTCAGGATGTACCACAAGCTGGCCGGTATGACGGGTACCGCAGAAACAGAGGCGGGCGAGCTGTGGAGTATTTACAAACTGGACGTAGTTACAATTCCTACCAACGTTCCAATCATCCGTAAGGACGAGCAGGACCTGGTGTATAAAACCAAGCGTGAAAAGTATAAGGCCGTTATCGACGAGATCGAAAAACTGCGCGGCGAAGGACGACCCGTCCTGGTGGGTACTACATCCGTTGAGATCAGTGAATTACTAAGCCGGATGCTGCAGCAGAAAAAAATTCCGCATAATGTTTTAAACGCCAAACAGCACGCACGCGAAGCCGAGATCGTTGCGGAAGCGGGCTTAGCCGGTGCCATCACCATCGCCACCAACATGGCGGGCAGAGGTACCGACATTAAACTGGGGCCGGGCGTAAAAGAAGCGGGCGGATTGGCCATTATTGGTACCGAACGCCATGAAAGCCGCCGGGTAGACCGCCAGCTGCGGGGTCGTGCCGGCCGCCAGGGTGACCCGGGTAGTTCCTTATTCTATGTGTCGCTGGAAGATGACCTGATGCGGATGTTTGGTAGCGAACGTATTGCCGGAATGATGGATAAGCTGGGCTACAAAGAAGGCGATGTGATCCAGCACAGTATGATCAGTAACAGTATTCAGCGGGCACAGAAGAAGGTGGAAGAAAACAACTTCGGTATCCGCAAACGCCTGCTGGAGTATGATGACGTAATGAATAAACAGCGAAACGCCATTTATGAAAAACGCAATCACGCGTTATTTGGCGACCGTTTATCACTGGATATCGATAATGCATTCTCTATTGTAGCAGAAAGTCTGGCCACCTCTTTTAAAGAGCAGGAAGATTTTGAAGGATTTAAACTGGCCTGTATCGTAAATTTCGGAATGGATACTTCCATTAATGAAGAAGCCTTCCATACAACAGACCCATCCAAACTGGCCGATCAGCTATATGCTGAAGCACTGGCGCGTTATGCCGATCATAACGGTGGTGTGCAAAGTCAGGCCGTGCCCGTGTTCCGCGATATCCGTACTTCACAGGGCGCGCATATCGAAAATGTGATCGTTCCTTTTACAGACGGACGCAAGACTATTAATGTGCTCGCACCGCTGGACAAAACCATTACCTCTGAAGGCCGGGAGCTGGTATCCAGCATGGAAAAATCCATTACTCTTGCAGTGATCGATGATGCCTGGAAAGAGCATTTACGCGCTATGGACGATCTGAAACAGAGCGTACAAACGGCTTACCTGGAACAAAAAGATCCGCTGGTGATCTATAAAGTAGAGGCGTTCCAGTTGTTTAATAACATGACCACGGCTTTAAATAAAGATATCATTTCCTTCCTGACACAGGCCAACCTGCCCGCACAGGAGGAAGCGCCGCAGATCAAAGAAGGACGTGAGCAACGAACCGACCTTAGCAAGATGCGCGCTAATAAGGACCAGATAGAAGCGGCAGGCGAAGATTACGCCGCCAACGAAAAAGACTATTTTGATCCGGAACAACCTGCCGTAAAACAGGAACCCATCCGCGTAGGTCCCAAGGTAGGGCGAAATGATCCCTGCCCTTGCGGAAGCGGCAAAAAGTACAAAAACTGCCATGGCAGAAACGAATAAACGGTCAAACACGATCCCCGCCTCAAAAAAGCGGGGATTTTTTTTATTTTTTTATGAAAAACGCCTGTGGTGGCCGCTTTTGCGCGAAAGGCTGATTTTCAGGAATTTGATTTTTGCACAACGGCGATCACATAAAATCAGGATTTAATATATCCCCGTTCTGACAAAAAAAATCGCAGTTTCCCGTTTTTTTGGCCTGGTATTGGATTTGCGGTTACTATGATCGCTGTAATTATCATCCTTATTTCGTTCCTGTGCCTGTATAGCCTGGGCGTCATCGTTGCCATAAAAGCGCGGCGTTAACCCCCTCTTGGATTCCTTGCCCTCTATTTGTTCCGCAGTCATATTTTATCAGATCCGCGTCGTTTCCTGGTCCGGATATACAAGAGCATCCCAACAGCCACCAACAGCACTTGCAGGCCCGCCGCTATCATAGTGGAGCTATCCCGCGCGCCCTTACCTGCCCAATCCATAAAATGGTGTTTATGCAATAGCGCAAAACTATATCCTTCTGCAATATCCCCATCGTTTACTTTAGTTGCCAGCACTCCGGCTTTGGTGTCAATATAAAGCCGCTCGTGGTCTTTTGTATTGTATTGTATTTTCCATACCGGCAGCCGCTTATTAATGAACCCATATTCGTCAGTAAACTTTATAACAAGCGAAACGGCGGTGATCGCAGCGGTTTTATTTTGATTCAATAGCTGTGCCAGGTATCGCGCATATAAACTATCCCCGCCAGGCAGCAAAGCACCACTTTCAGCATCCACATACAAAGGCGCGCTGTAGCGTGCATTCATATTCTTCATAAGGTCCGCGTGCTCAATTGCTGCCTTATTTTTAGCCGACAGCTGTACCTGCCAATAGCTTTTGTTATTGATCCGGCAAAGAGACAAAGCACTGATGCTGTCACCTTCTGTAAGCGTTGTCATTTTATTAAAGTCAATACCCACACCCGCTGCATCAAACTTACGTATCGTAACCGGAGGCTGTTCCTGCCGGGATCAAAACGCTTTTAACGCGTGAAAGCCACCGCTAAAACAGAACATCAAAGTAAACAGGGATGCTACCAATGAAGTATACCGGTGGTTCCGCCTGGTTTTTGATACCGGGCTCCCCGCTTTCTTCGGTTTGATGATAAAGAAAATATACAGTCCCATTAAGGTGGTCAGCAATGCCAGCACAGTAACCACTACCATTATAAAATATTTCATCTTTCCCATTGCGTTCATCCAGTTCCAGGTATGCAGCAATCCAAAGATTTTGTCAAAGACGGCTCTTTTATTATCAACCGCATAGGCATAACTTCCGGAAGCCGTTTCCACATAAATACGGATGCCATCCGGCCGGTTAAAACGTACTTTATATACCGGAAGCAGCCGGTTGATATAGCTGTACTCTCCTTTAAAATCATTCACTTTTTCAACACCCTGTATAGCGGCTCCTTTGCTGTTCAGGATATTCAGCGCCGCGCTCATACAACAATCATGATCCGACAAAGCTTGTGCCCCGGGTGTTGCTGTATTTCCGGAACCCGTAAGAAATTTCCGGGCCAGGAACTGTGCATACAATTGATCTCCGTTTGTAAGGTGTCGCCCGGAAACAGAGCTTATATACCGGATATCATTATGTGCAGGATCAACAAGCACCTGGTAAAATTGCTGTCCGCCCATGCGGATAATATGAACATTAGCAAACGTTGCGATCCCGTTTCCTTGCAATGCCCGAGAGAGGGGAACGATCAGCTGTGAAGGGTCAATGGGTGATGGTTCATATAATTGCGTTGCCACTCGCGGGCGTATATTGGTCATAACAGGGTGCATAAAGCCGCTGAGCGCCCACAACACAACTGGCAGCGCAATGATCATCGAACAGCGCCGATGCCATCCATATATTTTTTTTCGCATGATTTCATTTTAGTTGATAAAAAAGATATTACAACCGGTAAGAAATACCCAGTGTGATCTCCCGCGGATCCCCCAGGTTATAGCTGTAAGCCGCAGTGCCGCCTGCAGTTGCATTTTTGGAAGCATATACCGCATAATACCGGTTGGCAGCATTTAGTATATTTACCCATACGCCCACTCTTTTTAATTGGTATCCCGCTCTGAAATTGACCACATCAAACCCCTGGTATCTAAGGGCATCCAGATCGTCCATAAAATAACGGCCCTGGTGCTGCCATTCAGCGCTCAGGTACAGCCCTTTTAAAAATGAAGGTTTATAAATAACTTCAGCATTGCCCGTAAAACGAGGTGCACCACTCATTTCCTTTCCGTTATAATCCACCCCCTTAATATTGTTCTTTATAAAAGTATGTTTGGCATTAGTGCCGCTAAAGCGGATGGAAAGTGCGGCAACCGGACGGCAGGTAACTCCATACTCAATACCCGTGTGCCGCGTGGAACCGGCATTTTCATTGATATAGGAATTATCTGACTGCCTTACTGAAATGATCTCGTTCCTGCCGTCCATCTGGTAAATGCTCCAATCTGCGTATACTTTATTTTGTAGCAATGCCAGCCAACCACCTGCTTCGTAATTAAAAAAAGTCTGTGGCAGCAGGTAGGGCGCCACTTTCACGCTGCTATACAGATCGGTTAATTGCGGTGGCACATAGCCCTGCGCATAATTTGCATAGAACCCAACGCCCTTAAAATTATAGGTCAGTCCCAGTTTGGGCGTCATTCTTGAAAACGTGGAAACGGTTGAAGCCGTGCTTACGCTGGACGATGCCGGGAGGTTATTGATGAAGTAATATTTAAACAGATCATAGCGTAGCGCCATAATCAGCTTCAGGCGCTTAAAAGGGTTCAGCTCATAATTAAAATAGCCGGCCATATTGAAAATGCCGGTATTATATTTACTCAAGAAGGAGTCGGTAGCCGGGGCGGTATAGCTAGCGTACTGTCCCGTATTGAGATCTTTGTTTACCGTAATAAATTTCGCGTAGTAATCCTGCGGGCTAAAATCAATGCTGCCGCCCGTAATTATCCTGCTTTGCAACCAGCGGAAACGCTGGGTATGCGTGGCAAAAAGCGCGTAAGTGCGAAAGGCATTTTCATTGATCTGGCCTTTGAATTTTTGCGGATCAGGAGTACTGGCAATAGCATAGGCAGGGTTCTGATCTACTGCATTGTCCCGGTACAGCAACGCAACAACTGTTGAACTATTTGGGTTCCATTGCTGCGTAAGCATCGATTTATAGCGGAGCGCCGTCACTTTTCGATACGTGAAAGTTTGCAGGGAACTATAATCTTTACGCGCAAACTTAATACTGTCAAGCGCTCCTGTCATATCGCTATAATAATCGATCCAGGAGATAGTATTCGTCCAGGTAGTGCGTTCATTGGGCCGGTAATCACTGCGCAGGGTCAATGCCGTTTTATGAAAATCGCTGAACGCAATGGGGCCATTGGTTTTATTGGCATAATAACCGCTTATAATAAATCCCCATTTTCCAATAGTGGTTCCCGCCTGTACATCAGCCCGTTTGTAGCCGGCATTGTTTGCTTGTACGCTAACGCTGCCGTTTGCAAACACGGGAGCCGCCTGGGTAATCATATTAACCGCGCCGCCAATTGCTTCAGCACCATATAAAGCAGAAGCGGGCCCGCGGATCACTTCAATGGAACCGGCAGCCGGCAGGTTCATCTCCAGCAGCGCATTGTGATTATAAACACCCGTGGTACGGATGGGCAGCCCATCTTCGAGGTAAAGGAAAAGACTTTTGGTGGTCATTGGTTGGCGAATGCTCATCTCATGTTGTTCGTTGCCCAGGCTGACCATGAAAACGCCACTTACTTTATTCAGCAACTGATCCATGCGCTGCGCCTTTGTATCTTCCATTACCTGTTTGCTGATACTAGTAATAGCAATGGGCGCTTCGCTGCGTCGCTGTGCGGTGCGGTTACTGGTAACCACCACTTCATCCATCGCGGCCACTTTTTTCTGCAAACCAACAGCCCGTTGTGTGATGGAACGATGTTCGCTGGCATAACCTGAGCAACTCACCTCAAATGAAGCAGTATGTTCATCGATATAAAACACCCCGTTAGCATCCGGCTGAAAGCTGCGCCCGGCGGCCGTTATGGTAGCACTGGCCAGGGGTTCTTTTGTATCTGCGTCAAATACAGTTCCCTTCGCCAACCGTTGTCCGAACAGCGTTACGGACACCGGCAACAAAAGAACCAATAAAAAAATCCGGTTCATGTATAATTAAGTAGTGTTATGTTAGTTGCAAATCGGGAAAGGTCAAACGATAAACGTGAGTCACACCCGTTTCAATCCCGATAGCCATCGGGATAACATTGCGCGAATAACTTAACGGTAGTAAAACGATGGCAAAGGTTGTAGTACAAGATTTACCATCCTGATAAGATTGTTGAAATCAAAACAGCCGGATGAGCATCGTTGCGTTGCAATAGCTGTGCTCGAATCGCAACCCTTGCTCAAGAGTCAAATACGTATGAGGTTATAGCTCTTGTGGAGCGCGGCATCATCCTGGCAATAAAAAAAGCTATCAGGACAAATTACAGGGAGGGTGAAATATAGCGTAGGAGCGCTTTACAGGGCTTTGGATCGTCGCGGGAGGATAGGCTTCCCGGTGGTAAGTCACAGGCACAGAGCTGTCAACAATATAATGGTGTTGCAATGAGACCGGCTCCTGCTTCGCGATTTTCATTTCCGGGGCATCTTTCTTTTCCTGTTCCCGGATCCTTTGCATTAGTAAACATTTACCGTCGCAATGCAACATAGGACGATTTCTGTTAACGCACTGTGCGATATACGCCTTTTTTCTGAAAATATAATCCAGACAGTAAAAGCCCTGACTAAATGCCTGCAGGAGGAAAATAAAAAATAATATTACAGCGGTCACTTTCTGCACGAGGCCGCAAAGATAGGCTACCCCATCCATTCTTTCATCAGCTTTTCAAAAGCCGCTTTCAGGTCAGCAAGTTCCTGCTCCACCATTGCCAGCCGCTCTTCCAGGTCCCTGCTGCTCTGAACCGGCGCCTGATTTGTTTCGGCCAAATAGGTTTCGGCCAATGCAGCATCACTAAATAAATGGATATACCGGGCTTCTTTTTGTCCTGGCTGCCGCTCAAGCTGACGAATATAGGGAACCTCCGCTGAAGCCAATTTTTCCAGTACGGACTGCACTTCTGCCAGGTCATCAAATTCATACAACCGGCCGGCATTACTATTGATCTCACCCGGGGTAAGTGGCCCTCTTAAAAAAAGCAGGCACAGTATGGCCAGTTCATCCGGTGTAAAGGAATACTGCAAGGCAATCGTATGACGGTATTTCACCACCCGGCTGGTGCCACCGGTAACAGTAGCTGCCAGGCCATGACGTTTCAGCCGGTCCAGCGCCAGTGTTACGGTTGCTTCTTCAAACTGCATCACCGGGTTGCGGGCGCTCTTTTGATTGCAGGCCGCCGTGAGGGCATTTAAGGTCATGGGGTAATATTCAGGCGTCGTTTTGGATTTTTCCATCAACGCGCCTAATACACGCAGCTCCTCACTGTCCAGCACAGGTATTGCTTTAATTGCTGTGGGTTCATTGTTCATATATCGCATAAAAATAAATAAATTTGTTTTGAAACAACACTGTTTAACAAACCCCTTGACCATTATGGAAGAAACATTCACGCATGTACGAACAATGATCAGCATTATACTGGGCTTTAGCGTAGCGCAGCTGCTAAAGAATACGGTTAAACTTATTGATCATAACAAACTCACCAAACCCTATCCCCTGCACTTGCTTTGGGTTTTTTATGCCTTCCTCCTGATCATCCACTTCTGGTGGTGGGAAGCACGTTTAAAAGGCGTGGACAGCTGGAATTTCCTGGAATACTTTTTTCTGATCCTTTACACGGCCCTGTACTATGCGTTTTGCGTGCTTATTTTCCCGGATTCGATCACCGAATATAAAGGCTTCCAGGACTATTTCTTTTCAAAAAAGCAATGGTTCTTTTCTTTTTTGATCGTGATCTTTATTGCCGATTTTGCCGATACCCTGCTAAAGGGCAAACAATATTTTTACACCCTTCAATGGGAATATCCCGTGCGCAACCTGTTACATATTGTTTTGTGCATTATCGGTATGCGCAGCAACAACGTCCGTTTCCAATACGGGCTGGTGGCCTTCTTTATTCTCTATGAGATCTACTATATATTGCAACACTATTTTGTGTAACACTAAAAACGGCTGATGACAGCAATTAACTGACACAACAGAAAAAGCATGATCACAGAAAAAATGTTTATGGAGCTGGCACTTGCTTTTCCCGGAACAGGGCAGTGTCCTCATTTTGAGCGCATCGGTTTTAAAGTAGCCGGCAAGCGTATGTTTGCCACTTATCTTGTCACGGACAATACTGCTAATATATTTTTATCTCCGAAAGAACAGGCATTATTTTGTAAAATGGATAAAAGAGCTATTTATCCTGTCCCCAATAAATGGGGAGAAAAAGGCGCAACTACATTTGTTTTAGATTCGGTAAATAAAGAATTAGTAGCGGAGGCCCTGTTAGCAGCATACAAAGAAATCATGCAATCAAAGAAGGTATCCGGCCGGAGTAAATAAATAATTGACCAAATACTGTATTTTGCATTAAAATCCGTGATATGAAGAAAATGCAATGGGCACTGTCGCTAATCATTTTGGGAACAGCGCTCATGTATTCGTGCAGGTCTGGCAGTAGCAACACCGAAGATAAAAAGCAGAAGACTGCAGCAGCAACCGGTGCATTAAAGATCGACACCACTATTTTCGCAGTATACAATCTTTCCCCCAGGATCATCGGAATTGCAATTGAGCTGAATAACTTCCCGCCCAATGCCATAGACTCAGCTTTTAATGCGATCGCCTTCCGGGACTCCGCCGTATTGTTCACCTCCCGGCCGGATGCCGCGCCGCCCGGATTGTACAAGCCCTGTCCGGATTGTGTTGTCATAGACACCACTGGCCCCTATATTATTGAAAAGAACAAAGAGCTGGAAAAAGCGATCCGGCAAAAAATACCCAGCGAACTATATCTATACGGCACCAATGGCATAAAAAAAGTCCATTACCATGAGGTGCTATATGCCATTGATGAATGTATGAGCAATATCATTATTCTGACCTTTACCCCGGAAGACACCACAGGTATCGGTAACCCGCTGCTGGCCTCCTATCAGCAGCTTCCTGTTCACTATAATAAAAACTACCAGAAAATTGACAACCGGATTGCCCGGTGGCTAAAAACACAACCGGACGATTACCCCAACATGAACTATGTGCCCACCAAAACCTTTGCTGACCTGGATTCATTGTACTTAGCCTATACCGACAATTTCACCATGACAGACCGGGATAAGAGCAATGACCGTATGTATTTTTTCCCTTCCCGCACGATCTTTAAAAAAGTAACGAATGACTCCCTTGCTGTTTTCTGGGGAGCCGGGCTGGATCTTTTTGGTATTCCGTGTGATTGATATCATATACCGGCCGCAACAATTCCTCCCCCCATCTTTCAATAAAAAAATTTAACTTTCCCCCTATCTGGTTAATTAAATTATTCAAATGAAAGACTCTGAACACTACTATGCAGCAGCAGCAATGTTGATCCGGAAACCGGTGGCAGTCGTTTTTGATGCCTTTATTGATCCGGAAGTCACTACAAAAATATGGTTCACCAAAAGCAGCGGCCGGCTGGAAGAAGGAAAAACCGTTGAATGGACCTGGGAAATGTATAACCATTCCGTTACCGCAAACGTCACACATATTGAGATCAATAAAAAGATCGAAATTGAATGGGGCAATTACGCAGAAAAAACACGCGTGGTCTGGGAATTTACGGCATTGGATGAGGAGCAAACTTTTGTAAGTATTGTCAACAGCGGGTTTCAGGGGGATACAGATCAGCTTATTGCGCTGGTACGCGACTCCACCGAAGGCTTTACCCTGGTTTTGGCAGGACTGAAGGCTTTATTGGAAAAAGGCATTCAGCTTAATTTAGTCGGAGACCGTTTTCCAAAAGGACTGCACTAAAATACCTTGTTGAACACTTTTGTCAATACTCAAACCATGCAAACAGAACCACCCATAAGCTGGGCCGATTTTACAAAAATAGAAATGCGGGTAGGTACGATCACGCATGCGGAAATCTTTAAAGAGGCGCGCAAGCCTGCCTATAAACTAACTATTGATTTTGGTGCTTATGGCACCCGCAGGTCTTCGGCCCAGATAACCAAACTTTACAATATTGAAGATTTACCGGGCAAACAGGTGATCGCCGTGCTGAATTTCCCCCGCAAACAGATTGCCAATTTCTTTAGCGAATGCCTGGTATTAGGTACGGTGGGTGATGCCGATACGATCACTTTACTGACATCCGAAGCCCCCGTGCCCAATGGTTTAAGGATCGGGTAAAATTAAAAATGATGATACAGGTAATAAAGGGCGATATAACAAAAGTTGTTGTGGACGCTATTGTAAACGCAGCCAATACTTCCTTGTTGGGAGGCGGTGGCGTTGACGGGGCCATCCATCGCGCCGGTGGACCGGAAATACTGGAGGCCTGCAGAAAAATAGTGGCAAAGCAAGGAGGATGCAAAACAGGCGAAGCGGTAATTACAACTGCCGGAAAATTACCCGCCCGCTACGTGATCCATACAGTTGGCCCCGTTTGGAACGGAGGCCGCAAAAAAGAAGCAGAACGACTGCAGGCCTGTTATAAAAACTCTCTTGAACTGGCGGCTCAACATAATTGCAGTTCGGTAGCCTTCCCAAATATCAGTACCGGTATTTATGGCTATCCCAAAAAAGAAGCTGCTGCTATCGCCGTTACCGCAGTGCGACAGTTCCTTACAACAAATACGAATATTAAAGAAGTGATTTTTGTTTGTTTTGACGAAGAAAATGAATCATTGATAAAAACAGCCCTTGGAACAGCAGTATAAAAATAAATTGCTACATGAAATGAACAGTTACAACAAAATTGCAGGTCAGGATACGGGGCGCATCATTGCCATAAGCGACGGCGTTTTTGGAGTAGCCATGACCCTTTTGGTTCTGGAAATAAGGGTACCGCTGGCAGAAGGGCTTACTTCAGACAAAGAGCTGGCCCGCTCCTTCTTTGCGCTGATGCCAAAATTCCTGGTCTATTTTTTAAGTTTTATGACCGCCGGCATTTTCTGGACGGGACACGCGGCGCAATACAAACTGATTGAAAAAAGCGACCGTAATTTAAGCTGGATCAACCTGCTGTTTTTACTTTTTGTAACCTTGCTCCCTTTTTCGACAGCATTTTTGGGAGATCATATCAACTATAGATTTCCAATAGGGATCTACTGGCTGAATATTTTTTTAATGGGATTGCTGTTATATATTAACTGGAGTTATGCTTGTAAACACCATTTTGTACCCGATGAAATAGAGGAGCAGGTTAGCAAAGGCATCCGGCAACGTATTGTTACCGCCCAAACACTCTATTTCCTGGGGGCATTGCTTTGCTTCATCAGCCCTTATCTGAGCATTGGGGTTATAATTGCCATACAACTAAACTATGCTTTTGTGCTTTTTTCAGGCAGGAAAACGAAGCGTTAGGGCTTGCCCAACACTTCAGCCAGCTTATTTTCAAGCTCCTCACCGCGCAGGTCTTTCCCTAATATTTTTCCATCGGGGCCGATCAAAAAATTCCTGGGGATCGCGGTAATACGGTATTGCTGCGCAACGGCATTTTCCCAGCCCTTCAGATCGCTGACATGCGTCCAAACAAGGCCGTCCTTTTTTATAGCCTGCTGCCAGGCATCTTTTTCTTCATCTAATGAAACACCCAGCACAGTAAAATTCTTTCCCTTGTATTTATTGTACATCTTTACCACATTGGGATTTTCGCGGCGGCAAGGCCCGCACCAGCTGGCCCAAAAATCAACCAATACATACTTACCCCTGAACTGTGCCAGGGAAATATCCTTACCGGCAGCATCTTTCTGCGTAAAATCGGCAGCTACTGTACCTACTGCATTAAAATGTGCCTCTTCCATAGCTTTCTGCAGCTGTTTTCCAATGCCGGTGGTCAGCACGTCTTTTGAAAGCGAACCGGCCCGTTTATCCAGCAATGCAACATCATCGGAAAAACCGATGGTCGATAACAGCACCATTGCGCTCACGGGCGAAGCCGGATGTTTCGTAATAAAAGCATCCACACTTTTCTCAATATCATCGGTCACCGTTTTCATCGCATTGGTAACACTATCACCGCCGGTGCCTGATTGTGCCGCAATGCCCAGTTGGTTGATCTGCTCAAATTTGGGTACGAAAATGTTCTGAAACTCGGAAAAATCATCCTGGGTCTTTGAACCGGTAAACTTCCAGTCGTCCATTTTTTGCTGCATCTTTCCGGCTACTTTTACGTCGTCATTACCAAGAAACAACGCCGTTTTCAACGAATCGCCCGCCATCAGCCCCAAAATAGAAGGACCATCCACTTTACTGTTTAAAACAAAACTGCCGCTCTTTGAAGTTGTTTGCGCCAGCACCGCAGACGATTTTTCCAGGTCTAATAATATGATCTTGGTATTGTCCGGCATGCCTTCAACGGTACCGCTGAGCGTTAATTTTTGGGCTAGTGCCGCTACCGGGAAAAGCAATATCAAAAAAAGGCCAATTTTATTCATTCGCATAACTAGGTTTTTGTTCACTTCAAACAAGATTACGGCTTATTTGTTTTGTTTTTCTTTATTTAAAAAACGGCAAGAGAAAGTACCGAGATGAAACTCAATACAAATAATTGATTATCTGCCCTTACCGATACAGAAAGGTTATTGCGGCATCATTTTTTTAGCAAAATATTAATCTAATATTCCCTTTACAAAATCTTTAGTAACAGCCGCAACATCCGTTTTCCCCTCCAGCGCTTTTATAAACGCAGAGCCGATGATGGCCCCGTTGGCGTATTTGGCCGCTCTTGAAAAAGTAGTTTTGTCTTTAATGCCGAATCCGACCAACACCGGATTTTTAAGCTGATACCCCTTCAATCGCTCCAGGTAAGTTTCCACCTCAGCAAAGTTCTTATCTTTTCCTGTAGTGGAAGAAGAAGATACCGCGTAAAGAAAGCCGCTGCTTAGTCCGTCCAGCAGGTGCACACGTTCAGCCGACGTTTCCGGTGTTACCAGGAAAATAAAATCAAGTCCATTTCGTTCCAGTATGGGTTTATAAAGCGCTTCAAACTCATAGGGTGGCAGGTCCGGAATGATCAGTCCATCCACACCAACGGCCGCCGCATCAGTGCAAAACCGCTCAAAGCCATATAATAAAACAGGGTTGATATTGCCCATAAGGATTACCGGAATAGTAATCGTGCTGCGCATCGCTTTCAGCTGTTCAAACAGTTTGGCGATGGTCATTCCATTCTTCAATGCCACAATGCTGCTGTTTTGGATGGTTTCCCCGTCCGCCAGGGGGTCACTGTAGGGCATGCCTAATTCAATAATATCAGCACCGCTTTCCTGTAAAGTTTGCATAACCAACAGCGTACTATTCAATTCCGGGTACCCGGCGGTGCAATAAATATTTAAAACGTTTGCCGGCTTTTTTTCAAAAAGCGTTTTCAGTCTTGACATAACTCTCTGCTCTTCTTTAATAGTTTTGCATTTCACGCATATAAGTATCCATATCCTTATCCCCGCGCCCGCTCAAACAAACAACAACGGTATCGTTCTTTGTGTAAGAGATCTTATTCAGCGCCGCCAGGGCATGCGCACTCTCCAAAGCGGGGATGATCCCCTCCAGTTTTGCCAGTTCAAAAGCCGCCTGCAAGGCTTCTTTATCCGTAGCATTTAGGAATTTACCACGCCCGGTTACAAATAAATTGGCGTGCATGGGGCCAATACCGGGATAATCAAGCCCTGCTGAAATACTGTAGGGCTCTTCCACCTGCCCATCCTCCGTTTGCATCAGGTAGCTCTTGCTACCGTGTAATACCCCTGGCTTGCCTAATTGTGTTGCAGCCGCGCTCATATGCGTATCAATGCCGCAACCGGCGGCTTCCACCGCAATAATATCTACAGAAGGTTCGTCCAGGAAATGATAAAAAGTGCCCGCCGCATTACTGCCCCCGCCTACGCAGGCCATCACCGCAGTGGGTAATTCTGTACCCATTTTTTCTTTGAGCTGCGCGCGTATTTCCTTACTGATCACGCTTTGAAAGCGGGCCACCATATCCGGATAAGGGTGCGGCCCTACCACGCTTCCTATAATATAGAAAGTATCATTAGGATTGTTGATCCAGTCGCGGATGGCTTCATTGGTGGCGTCTTTCAATGTTTTGCTGCCGCTTTTGGCGGGTACCACGGAAGCGCCGAGCATTTTCATCCGGGCCACATTGGGCGCCTGGCGCTCGATGTCTTTTTCGCCCATGTAAACGATACATTCCAGTCCCTTCAGCGCACAAACGGTTGCGGTGGCCACGCCATGCTGCCCGGCTCCGGTCTCCGCAATGATCCGTTTTTTTCCCAAACGTTCTGCTACCAGTATCTGCCCAATGGTATTATTGACCTTATGCGCACCGGTATGACAAAGATCTTCCCGCTTTAAATAGACGTTCGTTCCGTATTTTTCGCTTAAGCGCGCCGCATAATACAGCGGCGTGGGCCGCCCGGCGTAATCCGACAACAGAAGCTTATACTCTTCCTGAAACGAAGCACTCTCAATAATTTTTAAATAATTCTCCCGGAGCTCTTCCACATTCCTGTACAACATTTCCGGGATAAAAGCACCACCGAATTCGCCATAATACCCATGCTCATCCGGCTGTTTATAAGATACCGCCATTAATAAATATGCTGATTTTGTGAAGGGTAAAGATACATTAATCAGATAATAAAATCACTGCCTATTCGCTACCCAATGTCGTTTCCTTAAGCGGAGGATCCGAAAGAATCTAGAATAAGAAATATTAAATAAGAAATGTAGAAGGGCATTATTTTAATGACATGCAGTGTTCGTTCTTTTTTGATGTATTTTAATCGGATAGAAAGCAGCTGAGCGTACAGCTTCTGAATATTTTATACGGTAACCTCTTCCGAAATTTATACCAATGATGCTTTCAGAATCGATGAAGAACCCGGTATTGATTCACTACTCACAATTTACCATTCACTTCCTTCCATAATTAACTAAATGATTCATCGCCACCTATACATTTAACTAAAATACATTTTTAATCGGGGCCAAAATTTCGTATATTTAACAGGATACATTTAAAGCAGGATAATGAGACTGGTATATGATGACATAATCAACCAGCCGCAGGATGCCCGTTCCGCTTTTATGAATAGGAATATAAGTTTTACAGGAGACGCCATTTTCCATCTGGCCGAGAGCGGCAACAGTTTTAATATCAAAGAATGGATCTGGCACATTGAAATTATTGAAGGCCGGGAATGCTATATCGTAACGGATAAAAAAGCAGGAGAGGCAACCAATTAACGGCATTGAATTTGCGTTTTTAATAACCCAAGGGGGAGAGTATATGCCCTTCACGCGGGAAAACCGGAACATTAAAGCATTTTGACCAAAACAAAACAGTTGCCAGATCCGGTAACGTCAATGGTCTCAAATGATTTTTTAAACCTGATCTTATGAAGATAAAACAGGATAGCCCGGGCGTTTATATTCCACCGCCTGTGCTATATGCGCTTATATTTATAGCCGCTGTATTCCTACGAAAGAAATTCAATATTGATGACGCCGTATTCCACACGAAACCGGCACGGTTAACAGGTGTTTTATTTTTTATTACTGCCTTTTTTTTCCTGGCAACCAGCCTGAGTACATTTTTTAAGACCCGGAATACGGTGGTGTTGATAAAATCAGCCACTTCGCTTCAAACAAGCGGTATCTATGGAATATCCCGGAATCCTATGTATATGGGGCTCCTGTTTATTTATCTGGGACTGACCTGTTTTATTGGCAGTTGGTGGCACCTGATTTTAGTGCCCTTACTGGTTTTTATCCTTCAGGCCTATGTAATCAAAAGAGAAGAAAAATATTTAACCCGTGCTTTTGGAGAACAGTTCCTGGCCTATAAAAAACGGGTAAGGCGATGGTTGTAATAATATATTTTGTCGGGGGCCGGTCAGTCAGCACAGCCAATGCTCATTCTATTGCATCAGGTCGTATTTGGTTTTAGGACGTTCCGCTTCCCGCCAGGTAAATCCTTTTAACCGTGTTTCTTCCGGCGATTTGCTTCGTATAGGCCAGAACGTGGCATTCGCCTCGCTTCGGAAAACGATCTTTTTAAGCTTTTTTTCTGCAAAATACGCATCCAGGATGTCTGCCGTAACCTGGTTGATACCTACAAAGGCGCTGTCATCGTCCTGTACAAAATATAGGGATTCCACCGATCCTTTACTGCGCATGGAGTCCATGGAACCATTGGTAAAATAACCGTCGATCCGGGAGCCTTTGATCTGGTTATAGGCCTGCCCTTCTACGTGGTTGATCATCAAACCATTCTTAAAGGCCTCCAGCCGGTCCATTTGTTTATTCTTTGTATGCAGCAGGATGGTATCACCGGTTATCTGACTGTTCTTACCCCAGATTACAGGGCGCTGATACAAACGGAACGTGGAATCTTTAAAAGAATAAAACAGACTGTCAGAAACAGCCTGCACCGAATCAGAGTAGATCTTTACGTTATGAAAGGCCTCAAAATACCGGTTGGTACTGTCGTTGGCAGCCATCGGTTTTTCTGCTTTAACCGCAGCCGGCGGTGGACCTTTTTTCCCTGAAGCCCTGGAGTTGAGCACGGGAACCGGTTTTACCGGTGTCAATATCGGCTCTTCCTGTATACGCCCCGGTATCGTTTTTATTGCCGCAACCGTTACACTATCCGGAGCCAGCGCTTTGTGCTCAGGGTCAGTTGAGGAAGGAAGCACAATTGTTTTTTCTGCCGATACAGCGGAATTATTTCTCTCGATAGCCGCCGCAAGCGCTTTTGCGTCCGGTACCGGTCGCACATAATGCTGCATACTGTCGCTCAGGTTCAAACTATCGGTTTTGATACTGGTATCCCTCTTTATTTTTATGCTATCGCCCCCCAGTGCCGGCGATACCACATACAGGTCGGTAAGCTTCGCACTGAAAAGCGTATCGGCTGTAACATAGAGCGAATCCGAACCCTGCTTGATGATCATCAGTGGTTTTTGCGTGGCCAGAAATGCATCCGTGCTTCGGTTCTGATAGATCAGGTTCCCGATTACGGTGGTTTTACGCACCGTGTCAATCAGCACCGCAGATCCATCCGCTTTAGCGATATTATTATTGAGCGAAACATTATCGGCGTTTAAGGTAGTGCCTTTTCCATCGTTAATAAATGGCCGTTGACCAAACTGGGCCTCCCCCGTTTTTAAGTCGTAAAAGCCATCTTTTGTGTCAATTGACCGGTTGGCGCTGTCTTTAATATTGGTCATTGCAATAAACCGGGCCGTGCGGCTTTCCGTATTGTACAGCAAAGAGTCCGTTGTTATTTTATACGCGGGATCATTGACCAGTACATTTTTCTTAAAATAGACATCCTTCATGTCTGTATAATAAAGGCCTTCCTTGCTGGTGATCACCGTTTTTTTGTTCACCACTTTACCGCTATTGGTATAGGTGGCGATCTTGGTAGCCATATTATAGGTAAGATCGGGCGTCGTTAAGGTAGTTCGCCCGTCTGTAAGCTTTACATTTTTATCCAGGTAGGCGATCTGCTTCGCGATCAGATAGCGCAAATGATCAGCATAAATATGGGTGGTATCATTATCGATAATGTGTACGCTGCCCCAGGCCTCAAAAGTATTGGCGCGGTCATTTTTTTCGCAGCGGTCGCATTTAAAAGTGGTGGTACCCTGCTTCATCAGCACCGAACCCTTTAAAACGGTAAGATTGGTGCTGTCGTTCACTTTTTTGAGCGAAATGCTGTCGGCATGGATGATATCAATAGGCCCGCCTCCGGATATCGGAGATGGCGGCTGCGGCACCGGCTTTTGCGCAAAGACCACTGTTGCCGCAGAGAGCAATAAAAAGACGAACCCGAATTTTAATAAGTCAATGGGACCTTGCATTTTATACCAGGTGAATGATTATTTGGGAATGGAATCCTTTATGGCAGGGGCCGTTAGCTCACCCGCCTTATTCTTTTTACCAAATACTGAAATATTAACGTAGCGCTTGGGATGCACGCGTATATCATCCAGCAGGATCTCAGCGCTCAGCGCGATCTGACTTAAGCGGTTGTATAACTGCCGGTCGTTCATCAGGGCGCCGATGCTGCCATTGGGGTTGGATAACTGGTTTACGGTGTGGTGCAGGGAGGACACGGTAGCGTTCAGCGTATCCATTGTTTGCTGCAATTGCAACTCAGAAAGATTCCGGCTGAACCGGTTGGCATTGCCCAGTACACTGTCGATCTGCCCGTTATTCCTTTTCAAGGCTCCTGTAAAGGTGCTTAAATTATCCAGCGAAGCCGCCAGGGGCTTTTGCACCCCGGTGAGCACTATATTTAAGGAGGCAATGGTGTACTTCAGATTGGCTATGGCCTCCTGCAGATTGCGTTGAGTGGGCGCGTCCAGCGTATTATTTACATTGGAAAGCAGCAACGTCAATGAGTCCGCCACCGTTTTTACTTTGCCCATCAGCGGTTTGGCCTCAGAAGAAAGATTGCCCAACAGCCCGTCTTCAACACGGGTCTTCAAAGTGCCCCCATCACCCAGAAATTTTGTTCCGTTTCCCTTTTCTATTACTACTTCTGAGCTGCCCAAGAGGCTGCCGGAGATATAAGCCACAGAATTATCAGGGATATTCACATCCTGGGTGAGGCTGATCGTAACTTTGATATTATTGATATTTGGATCTGCGGGCTCAATCTGGTAAACCGACCCAACTGCTAATCCATTGATTTTTACAAGGTTAGATTTCTCAAGGCCGCCTACCGATTTAAAAATGGCATATAGTTTTGGATTGTGGTTAAATACATCCTTCCCTTTTAAGAACCTGAACCCGAAAATCAGCGCGATAATAGCCACTACGGCCATAATGCCCACTTTCAATTCATTTGATACCTTCATGAAAATTGGTTTAAATAATTCTCCCGGCACTGCCGCTTGAAATTATATTGCAAATAACGACCGAAAAAATTAAAAATCAGCTTATTTCAGTAAAAAACTATGCAGTGCAATCGTTAATTCTTTATGTCGCCATTTACCGCCAGGGAGCCCGGACTTACAGTACTGTATTTTTCAATATATGTTTTCACGGCTGTCAAAATACTATTAACGATCTCATCCTGTCCGGCAGGGCTCATCAAAAAGGCTTCATCTTCCTTATTACTGATGAAACCCATTTCTACGAGCACGCTGGGCATACCGGTAGCCTGTAATACCCAAATACCTTTATGATTCCGCTGCTGCACACCGCGGCTCAGCCTTCCGTCCTGAACAAAGTTTTTTTCAACCAGGCTGGCAAGGGAGTAGCTTTTCCGGAAATAGTTTTGTGCATAGATCAGCATGCGCACGCGTTCAGCGGGGTCATTCGCGTCCGGCAGGGCGGGTGCATCGGCTCCGCTACCCGTTTCTTCATTAAAATAATTGCTATCCTCGTCATCCACATTTTTCATAGAATTTACCTTCTGGTCGTTTTTACCCACCGCCCAGATATAGGTTTCCGTGCCCCGTGCTTTATTTTCAACCCAAACATCCTCATAAATATTGGTGTAATAGGTCTCTTTTTTATGTTTTTTGTGCCGGCCTCTGCCTACTGTAACCGTTCGGGTATGCGCTTTTCTGCCAATAACCCGCTGTATATACCAGCCGCCGGGTTTTCTTCCGGCCGAATTGCAGTGCAGCGAAATAAACAGATCCCCGTTGCTGCGGTTGGCAAAATCTGCGCGGTAGCGGTTAGCGGCTTTGGCGTTGGTTAAACCACCCGGCAGCGCCGATGTGGTCCGGGTTTCAAGAATGTTGATCCCTTTTAATTCCGTACGCATTACGGTCGCCAGTTTACGGGCCACCTGCAGCGTTATGGCCGCTTCGTTGGTTTGAGTGCCTTCGGCCCCCACATCGGGGCCACCGTGACCGGCATCAACAATGATCGTTTTGATGGCGCCGGATTTTGGAGCAGGCGTCCCCTGCTGTGCCGCAACATTTACTATAGAACCAATCGTGAAAAACAATGCCCATGCTGAAGATAAAATCTGTTTCATACTAAATCTAATCTGGAGAAGCAAAAGAATATTTAATTTAGAAGCTTCACAAAATCTTTACTATGTTATTTATACATTTGCCCCTACTTGGAGCAAAACCTTAATGCGCAAATTTAAAAGATTTTATTTTGTTGTACTGTTTCTAACGGCCATGATATTGATTGTCGTTAAAAAAAACTTTGCCATTAATCCGGGGCCCGAAGCGAACAACTTCCCGTTCTTTTTAGCAAAAGACACCATTCCGAAAAAATCCATAAAAGATACGCTGCCCGGTAAAGACTCAATAAAGATAACCGATTCTACCCAACTGGCAACGGATTCGGCCAAAAAGCCAAGGACCGATACCTTCTCTTTAAAAATGTCGAAAGACACGCTGAGCGGACCGGTTAAATACTATGCACAGGATTCGATCGTTGGGTTTATGGACTCCAAGACCATGGATCTTTACGGAAAGGCCAAGACCGAATACCAGGATATGACCTTAACGGCGCCCACTATTTCGGTAAACCAGGAAAAACATATGATCTCCGCCAAAGCCGGCCGGGACAGTACTGGAGAAATAAGCGACTACGCCGATATGAAACAGGCTGATAATGAGTTTAAGAGCGAGCATATGGAGTATAACTTCAAAACGCAGCAGGGTATTACCAAAGGAACCATTACCCAGCAGGGCGATATGTTTGTGCATTCTGATATTGTGAAAAAAGTGGATGAGCGTACGATGTACAGCCAGGGAACGTTTTTTACCACCTGTAACCTGGACCATCCCCATTTTGGTTTTCGTGCGCGCAAATCAAAAATCATTAACAAAAAATTAGCGGTAACCGGGGCCATCCGGCCCGAGTTTGATTCGGTGCCGATCCCTATTTATCTGCCTTTTGGTATTTTTCCGCTATACCAGGGAAGGCATTCAGGCATCTTATCCCCTTCATTTGAGCGCAATGACGTACAGGGCCTCGGCTTATCCCGCTTAGGATATTATAAAGTCATTAACGACAACTGGGATGTTCAGGTATATGGGAACATTTACTCCTATGGCAGCTGGTCGGCCAACGTGCAGCCCACCTACCGGAAGCGGTACAAATACCAGGGGTCGTTAAATTTTGGGTTGCAGGCCACCAAGCGTAACTTCAAGGGCGATCCGGATTATTACAGCACGAAAACCTATACGTTAAACTGGGCGCATTCCTCCGACAGCAGAGCAAGGCCAGGAACGAATTTTTCGGCCAATGTGAATATGAGCTCTACCCGGTACAACGAGAATATTCCCAACAGCAACCTGATGAATTATAATAATACAGCAGGTTCTTCGATCACTTATTCCAAAACCTGGCAGGACAAACCCTTTGCCCTGACCGTAAGCGCCAACCATAACCAGAATAATGCGGCGCGCCTGGTGACGGTCAATTTCCCCAATGCCGCCTTTACGGTAAATACCTTATACCCGCTGCAGAAAAAAGAGGCCGTTGGACCAAAGAAATGGTACGAACAGCTGGGGATCGGCTACCAGGTAGGTTTTCAGACAGCCGCACCGTTTTATGAATATTCAGACAGCGTAAAAGCCCTGCTCCGGCAGGAAGGGAAGTACCGGAATGTATTCCGGCGCATGTGGGATACCCTGCAGTGGAATGGTACACAAAGCATCCCCATCTCGCTTTCACTGCCTCCCATCCTGGGCGGTGCGGTTATGATCTCTCCTTCGATTTCCTATTCGCAAACCTTTATGAACCGGAAAACCTACTACACTTTTATACCCGAGCTGGATACGGTGGTGGGAACGGCGACCAATAACCTGGCGATCCGGCACCAGATGAGCATGGGCATCAGCTTTAACTCTGCCCTTTACGGAACTTATAATTTCAAGAGTAAAAATATTGTGGCCATCCGGCACGTGATACGGCCAACGGTAGCCTTAAGCTATACTCCCGATTTGAATAAAGGGAACTACCAGGCAGTGGAGGTCACGAACAAGACCACTGGATTGAAATCGGTTTATTATTATGATCAATTGGCCGGTATCGGCGCAGCGCCTGTAAGTATTTTTACGGCACGGAAGTTTGGCGGTATCAACTTTGGACTGGACAATAACCTGGAAATGAAGGTACGAGCCAAAAAAGGCAAAAAAAACAGCGACTCCGACACGGCGGATGACGGCACGGTGAATACCTCCAAGGTGGATGAGAACGGGTTTAAAAAAGTGCGGCTGATCGACGGGTTCGGGATCACTTCCTCCTATAATATGTTTGCGGATTCCATGAAGCTTTCGCCTTTTGCTATGTACTTCAGAACCAACCTGTTCGATAAAATAAATCTGAGTGCCAACGGGACAATAATGCCCTATCGACTCGACGCTAACGGTGCTCCCACAAAATATTATGCCTGGGAAGGCAAGCGATTTAACATAGGAACCCTTACTAATGCCAGTGTTTCTATGAGCACCAGCTTCCAAAGTAAGCCCAAGGACGCTAACAAGGCCAAACAGCGGCAGGAAGCTATTAACAAGCAAATGAATGATCCGATGCTGCAGGGAGACCGTCAGCGATTAATGGAATATATGCAACAAAACCCGGCGGAGTTTGTGGATTTCAACACCCAATGGTCTGTAAACTTATCGTATTCACTTACTTATACAAAGCCCAGCAGCGTTACAGGCAGTTATGCTGCACGTTATAGCGGCATCACCTCCAGCAGCAGTTTCAGCGGCAGCTTTAACTTAACGCCCAAGTGGAATTTTAGTGTAAACGGGTATTATGATTTTGCTACCAGCAAGATCCAAACTTTTAGCATGGCTATCTCAAGAGACCTGCATTGCTGGCAGTTATCAGTAAACGTAACGCCTGTGGGTATTTACCGGTATTTTAATTTTACCATCAGTCCGAAGGCCGGCATATTGCAGGATCTGAAAATCAACCGTAACCGTTCGTTTTATAATGGCGGACCGAGTTATTAATGTTTCAGGTTACAAGTTACCGGTTGCAGGTTAGGCATGCGTTCCGCATTCAAAGTTCAAAATTTTAGGGTTGGGACTCGCTTCTGATAAAGAAACGGTTTTTCGTTTATCGTCTATCGTTTATTGTTAGCTAATGTTCCGGGTTGCCGGTTACAGGTTCCCCGATATGCGTTTTGCGTTGCGCGCTTAGCATTGAGCATTTCACCATTCACCTCTCACTATTCACTTTTTCTTTTCCAAATACGCTGTCATAACAGCAAACACTTCTTCTTTTAACGTTGCCGCATTTTTTCCTTCCGCTTCCATCGGTTTTAAAAAATGCAGTTCCAGCGTTCGCGGCAGAAAGAAAAAGGGTTTATTCAGGGGCACCGCTTCTTTCGTGCCGATGATGACGCCCGGGATAACAGGATGGCCTGTATCAGCTGCCAGCTTGAAAGCACCGTTGTAAAAGGGTTTCAGGGATGCACTGGTGCGATTGCGCGTGCCTTCAGGGTAAATACACATGTGCATGCCCGCCTTTAGAACGGCCTTCATTTTGTCGATGCTCTGTTTACGGCTTTTTTCGCTTTTGCGATCTACCAGTACCGAGCCTTTGGAATAATACCAGCCAAATATGGGAATTTTTGCAAAGCTGTTTTTGGCGATCGTTTTATTGGCTCCCGGGATGAAAGCTGAAGACAACGGAATATCGAGTAGTGAATTGTGATTACAGGTAACGATATACCCCATCCCCTTCTGAAAATTTTCGGTGCCGCGTATTTTTATCGGGCACCCGATGATGAACATCCAGATGTGCATCCACACTTTCGACACTTTTATAAAGTAAGCCGTGGATGCAGGTTCCTTAAATAAATAGGAAACAAAGGCAAACGGCAGCACGAGGATAAAAGTAATAATAAAAGTGACCAGCGCCCATGCTGCGCAAAGCCTGCCCGCAATTTCTTTAAGGATATTCATTCACTCTTTTTTATTTATTTTTTCAAGATACACAAGTATGAGCGCATCATTGATTATTTTCTGATCGAATGCCTGGTATCCCAGTTTTTTATACAAAGAAATATTCTTTAAACTCCTGCTGCCTGTAAATAACTCAAACCTGTCAACCGCATCCAATTTCTTCTCGATATGCGCCATTAACTGTTTGCCAATGCCCTGGTTTTGAAACAGCGGAGCTACTATTAATTTACCGATATAACCCGTTCCAGCCTGTGCACTGCCTCTTACGGCTCCAACTATGTTTTTACCAATGGCCGCCACTAAACATATTTCACCATTGTCAAAATCATGGTTCAGCTCCTCTATGGTTTGGCTAAGTGGTTGTATGGAGTAATCGTTATACAGCGCTGCTTCAGATTGATAGCATTCCTTTTGCAATTGCAGCACCGCCGCCAGTTGTGCTTTTTGTGCTTGTTGAATGATCGGGTGCATATACATTCGTTTATTTTGTGAGACCTGTGAGGTTTCAGAAACGGCACAGGTTGTTTTGCGCTGTGCGAGACTTGCAGTCTCGCACCATTATTTTGTCGCCTGTGGCGACATTAACCGCGTCTTAATTCCTGAATAAATTTTTCAATCAACTCCACATCCTTTATACCCGGCGCCGTTTCAAACCGGCTGTTTACATCCAGCGCGTGCACTTCCTGCTCCGCAAAAAACAATTTCAGATCGGCAACGTCTTCCGGTCCGATGCCGCCGCTCAGGAACCAGGGTTTTCCTAACCCGACCCCGCGCAAGGCCGACCAGTCGAACTTCCTGCCCGTACCCCCATATTCTTTAGCTTTAGTATCAAACAAAAAAGCGTCAACCTCTTTTTCGAAAGGGCCGGTCAGCTCAGCAACAGCCTCATCCCCCTTTAAACGAAACACTTTGATGATTTGCGCATCTATGTTTAATGCGCTTATAAACTCCCGCGTTTCATCCCCATGCAACTGAACAGCGTCCAGTCCGTAGGCAGCTACTGTTTCCCGTATCGTTTCCGCAGTCGCATTAACAAACACCCCAACTTTTTTGATGCCCGTCAGCTGCTTCAATGCCACAGGTCCTATTTTCCCTTCAGCATATCTCGGCGAAGCCGGATAAAAAATAAACCCGGCATAATCCACACCCAGCGCTGCCAGCTGCTCCACCTGCTGCAGCCGCGTCATGCCACAAACTTTTATCAGGGGATGGGTCATTATTGCGCCTGTAATTGGGTTACAAAATATTCAAATGCCACCGGCGGATTTTCCTGTTTCATAAAATATTCACCGATCAGAAATCCCTTGAAACCATTTTTACGGAACAACAGGATATCCTCAATTTTATCGATACCGCTTTCTGCAATTTTTACCCGGTCGGCGGGAATCTTTTCCGCCATCTTCAAACTGCGTTCAATATCTACTTTAAAGGTTTTAAGATCGCGGTTATTGATACCTACGACCCTTGTGGCCTCGCAGATATGCCCCAACTCCTCCTCCGCATGCAGTTCCAATATTGTTTCCAGTCCCAGTGATGCCGCAAAAGTTGCCAGCCGGTTTACTTCGGCCGGGGAAAGGCAGGCAGCGATCAGTAAAATAATATCGGCGCCGAAGGATTTTGCTTCTACGATCTGGTATTCATCAACAATAAAATCCTTCCGCAAAATAGGAATGGCATTGTTTCGCGCAATCGCAAGATCATTGAGCGAGCCTCCGAAAAAATTTTCGTCGGTTAAAACCGAAAGGGCTGCAGCGCCAAAGCGGGTATAGGCCCCTGTGATGGTTGCTACGTCGGCATCTTTATTGATAAATCCTTTGGAAGGCGATTTCCGTTTGAACTCCGCTATGATGCCCGTGCTTCCCGGTTGTTGCAGCGACGCCGCCAATGAACGTACGGGCAGCTGAAACGCCGCCGTTGCTTCCAGCATTTTATATGCTGTTTGCTGCTTCCGTCCGGCGACTTCTGTTCTTTTGTGCGCAATGATTGTATCTAATATATTCATAATCTTAAAAATCCGCTGTGGCGTACCTCCGGCACGCCGTCGATTTATTTATTCATTTTTTCTACAAACAGGATGCTCCTACGGAGCTTCATAAAACAGGAATAAACAATAAGAAACAGTATGATCAAATTATAGCACTTCAAAATTCTACATTCTTTATTTCTTATTCTACATTTCACTATTCACTTTTGCCTATTGCCTTTCTTCATTGCAATGCAATTAATTTTTGTAAGCACTTATAAGCTTTACCTGCCCGCAGGCTTTCTTTCGCCGCATCAAACGCAGCAGCATAGCCGGGATAAGCGCCCGTCACTTCCAGCGCCACGGCTGCATTTGCCAGTACCACCGCTTCCTGCTCGGGAGTTCCATTCCCCTGTATGATATCTGAAAATATTTTTGCTGCCGCTGCCACCGTATCGCCGCCTTTAATTGATTCAGGGCTCACCTCCCGGCCGCCCAGCTCCATGGCAGACAGGATACGTTCCCCTTCTGCGGTAATAATTTTCGAATCTCCGGTTAATGAAATTTCATCATATCCATCCAGCCCGTGAACAATTGCAAAATGCCTGGATTGCTGTTGCATCAGGTAATTATAAAGCCGGGCCATTTCCAGGTTATACACGCCAATGATACTAAAAGAAGGGAAGGCCGGGTTCACCAACGGGCCCAACATATTAAAGAAAGTACGCAATCCCAGGTTTTTGCGAATGGGCCCTACATTTTTCAACGCCGGGTGAAATTGAGGTGCATGCAAAAAACAAATGCCAGCCTCTTCCAGCTCGCGCTGAAGGGCTTGCTGATCATTTTTAAATTTATAGCCCAGCGATTCTACTACATTGGACGCACCGCTAACGGTTGATGCACCGTAATTGCCATGCTTGCTTACTTTATGCCCCGTGCCCGCAACAATAAAACAGGAGAGCGTGGAAATATTAAATGTGTTTTTACCATCCCCTCCCGTGCCCACAATATCAATGGTATCCATTCCGCCGAAATTCAGCGGCACACAGAGTTCCAGCAATGCGTCCTGAAATCCCTGCAATTCCTGCAGCGTGATGCTGCGCATGAGGTACACGGTCATAAATGCAGTTACCTCATGTTCATTGTAAACACCGTTGCCAATATTCACCAGGACCTCTTTGGCCGTTGGCCGGTCGAGGGTTTTATGTTCAAATAATACCGATAATATTTTTTTCATTTTTTTATTTTTTATGTCGGCTGCAATGCTGCTATCAGCTTCGTTGCGTCGCACTCTTCATCGTCCCGATCCTATCCATGTGTCGCCGCGATGCGGCTACCAATATATCGCTCCTACAGAGCTGTACCATGAGCTATTGACTATGGACTATGAACTGTTTTACTGCTTCAGCCAGTTCCGTATGATCGTTTCCCCCAATGGTGTTAACACGCTCTCCGGATGAAACTGTACGCCCTGCACGTCATATTGTTTGTGCTGTAACGCCATGATCATATCGTTGTCATCCACCGCCGTTATTTCCAGGTCGGCCGGAAAATTTTCAGGAGCTACCACCCATGAATGATAGCGTCCAATCTCAAATTCATCCGGAATGCCGTCAAATAGTTTCCCCGTGCGTTTTATTATTTTACAATTCGTGGCAATGCCATGATACACCTGGGGCAGATTATAAAGCGTTCCTCCAAAAACCTCTCCAATGGCTTGTTCGCCCAAACATACGCCCAGTATCGATTTAGAGGCCGCATACTCTTTTATCAGCGGCAATAACAATCCGGATTCTGAAGGGATTCCGGGACCCGGAGATAAGATAATTTTATCATATTGTTTTACGGCTTCTAATGGGATCTGGTCGTTACGATGCACTTCTACTTTTTGATGCAGGATCTTTTCCACCAGGTGCACCAGGTTGTAAGTAAAGGAGTCGTAATTATCAAAAACGAGTAATTTCATTATTTTTAGTTTCGCGTCTATGGTTTATGGTTTGATGTTTTATACTTCGGTGCAACGACAAACCATAAATCAAAAACAATAAATTTTTATAATATTTTTTCGGCTTCAACGATTGCTTTTTTTAAAGCGCCTAATTTATTGATCACTTCCTGCAACTCTCCTTCCGGATTACTTGCTGCCACGATGCCGCCGCCGGCCTGACGTGTTAAAGTATTATTCCGGCTTAAGAAACTGCGGATCATGATAGCCTGGT
This sequence comes from Niabella sp., assembly GCA_017744795.1. Lineage (GTDB taxonomy): Bacteria > Bacteroidota > Bacteroidia > Chitinophagales > Chitinophagaceae > Niabella. The sequence continues at coordinate 37,733 of JAGIAQ010000003.1, forward strand.
TGCAGCTGCCGTCGAAGCCCATGAAACCGATGGCGCCACCGTAAAAACTACGCGCAGTTGGCTCAAACAAACTGATCAGCTGCATAGCCTTTATCTTGGGCGCACCGCTTAACGTGCCGGCCGGGAAGGTTTTTGCAAACAGATCGAAGGGATGGGTTTGCGGATAAACCGTTCCGTTTACCTCGCTTACCAAATGGATGACATGAGAATAATAATGTGCTTCTTTAAAATGGCTCACGTGCACATCGCTGCACCCACGGCTGAGGTCATTGCGGGCAAGGTCTACCAGCATTACATGTTCTGCATTTTCCTTTGGATCTGCTTCCAGGATGCGCGTTTGTTCAGCATCTGTTGTATCATCGCCGGTACGTTTAATGGTGCCGGCAATGGGATGTATGGTGGCTTTGCCATGGTTGATGATCAGCTGCGATTCTGGTGAAGAGCCCATTAGCTTATAATCGCCATAATCAAAAAAGAAAAGATAAGGCGACGGATTGATGCTGCGCAGGGCCCGGTACACGTTAAACTCATCGCCACTGAATCGTTGGGTAAACCGCCGGCTCAGCACGATCTGGAACACATCGCCGCGGTGGCAATGCGCAATCCCTTTGCGCACCATAGCGCGATGTTCCTCGTCCGTCATATTTGACGCTTCTTCACCTATTGCTTTAAACGGATAGACCGGAACATCCCTGCCTTTCAAAATTGACAGCAGCGCTTCTTTTTCGCTTTTGATATTTTCTATTTTATTTTCAAGCAAAAACAGCTGGTCTTTAAAATGGTTGATGGCAATAATATATTGATACAGGCGATAACGCAATAAAGGAATATCTGCTGCACTATTTTTAAACCGGCTGCCGGGAATGGTTTCAAAAAACTGGATGGCGTCATAGGTGGTGTACCCGTATACGCCCTGGGCGTAGCGCGCTTCCTTTTGTTCGTTCGGTTCCACGTCAAAATGATCCATAAAATCCGTCAGCACTTCCGTTATTTTGTGGGTATCGGAAAGCTGTATTTTTTCGGCGGTTTGTCCTGGTAATTTGCAATCGATCGTATTACCGGACACCATTTCAATACCTGCAATGGCATTAACGCCGATAAACGACCAGCTATTGTTGGTGGCGTTATTATCGGCACTTTCCAGCATGATGGTGTCGCGAAAACGGTCGCGCAGGCGCAGGTAGATGCCCACGGGCGTAAATACATCCGCCAGCATTGTTTGCACTTCGGTTATAATTTTTATTTTTTTCATCCGTTCTATTGCTTTGTTTTGTTTGAGAGCGATCAACAAAAAACCCCGGAAGTACCGGGGTTTGAATATATTGTTACAATACTGGACAATAGCATTACAGCACCCCGAAAGCGTTGTTATGCCACCACCAATTATTGTTTTTTACAAAATTCATTTGCAGCAAATATAAATTTCAAAAATAAAATCAACAAATTTTTTACGGGTTTAGGAGCTTGATTATCAAAAAAAGGGATTTTTGGTCTATATTTGCGCCTCCGTGACCCTTTCGGGGGTCAGGGTCCGGTAGCCATCGGGAAGATAGAGCATGGCGCCTGCAGCGCCAAGGTCATTGGTTCGGTCAATAACTAATGACTTCATAACAAAAATAATTGGTCCGGTAGCTCAGTTGGATAGAGCAACTGCCTTCTAAGCAGTAGGTCATTGGTTCGAATCCAATCCGGATCACTTCGAAAAGCGTTACAGAGGTGTAGCGCTTTTTTATTGGGTAAAACCCCAGTCGGCTTTTTGCACACTTTTTATCATCCAGTTATATAATGTGACAGCTGGATAGAGCATCCCGCCATAAGGCGGGAAGGTCATTGGTTCAAATCCAATCCGGGTCACAAATTCTTTGCTATGCCTTACACCCTGTATATCCTCTATTCCTCTACGCTCGATAAATTCTATATCGGTTTTACTTCAGGTTCATTGGAATGACACTTCAAATGCATTTGGCCGGTTGTTCTGCTGTTGGGGCGCTGCCAATACAATTGTTATTATTTTACCCATCTCCTTTTTAAAGTTCCAATTGCAGCAACCGGCTTTTCGTTATTTTTGATCAAACAAGCTGCCCCGGATCGAAGCCACTAAAAATATACAGATGAAAAAATGTCTTGCCACCTTGTCGTTCCTTGTCTTCGCAGGCGCCATCGCCCATACTCAGGCGATCATTCATAGAGACCCTTCTATTGAAAAAATGGTGATGGGGGTTACAGCTGATTCTTTAAAAAGCTATGTCCATTCATTGGTCGGATTTAAAACCCGGCATACGCTAAGCACTCAAAGCAGTCCTAAAGAAGGCATCGGAGCCGCGCAACGATGGGTGCTTGGTAAATTTCAACAGTTTTCCAAAAATGCCGGAGGGCGCTTATCCGCTTACCTGGATACGATCACTTACCAGCCAGACGGCAAAAGAGTAAACAAGCCGTTTATCCTGGGCAACGTTGTAGCCATATTAAAAGGAACTGCTGCGGAAGACAAACGCATTTTTATGATGACCGCTCATTTAGACAGCCGGCGCACGGATGTGATGGACGCTACGGGAGTAGCACCAGGAGCTAACGATGATGGAAGCGGGGTAGCGGCGATTATAGAATGTGTGCGGTTGATGAGCCGTGAGGCCTTCCCCGCCACAATTGTTTTTGTAATTACCTCTGGTGAAGAGCAAGGCCTGCTGGGCGCAGCATTTATGGCTGGTAAAGTAGCGGAGCAAAACTGGCCGTTGGAAGCTTTGCTGAACAACGACATTATTGGCAGCAATAACAGCAATGAAACGAATATCGCCGGCAATACCGAAGTGCGGGTGTTCAGCCAAGGTATTCCGGCAAAACTTTCACCGGAGGAAGCTAAGGAGATCAGATCCTTTGGATTAGAAAACGACGGCAATCCGCGGCAGCTGGCACGCTATTTTAAAGAAGTGGGCGAACGATATGTTGACAACATGACCGTAAAATTGATTTACCGGAATGACCGGTTCTTGAGGGGGGGCGATCATAGTCCTTTCGTAGAAAAAGGATTCGCCGCGGTGCGTATTACTGAAATGAATGAGAACTTCGAACACCAGCATCAGGATATACGCACGGAAAATGGCAAGAGCTATGGCGATCTGCCAGAATTTATGGACTTTGAATACCTTAAAAAAAATGCCGCACTGAACCTGGTCACGCTGGCCAATCTTGCCAAAGCACCGGCAAAACCACAACAGGTACATTATATAATGAAAGGGCTGGAAAATTCCACAACGATCGAATGGAATGATCCGGGAACCGGCAACTATGCCGGATTTTATTTGCTGCTGCGCGAAACCAGCAGCCCCGTATGGCAAAAGAAATTTTTTACAAAAAACAAATCAATTACGGTTCCCTATTCAAAAGACAATTATTTTTTTGGAGTGCAGGCTGTTAATGCTGAGGGCAATGAAAGTCTGCCTGTTATTGTGAAGCAATCTGCAAAAAAATAAGCACCGAAAGCCCTTCCTAACAAACGTCTGCTTTGTATTATCTTTTTATTAAACGCGGGTTTAAGGCAGGTAGTTGCCTGAAATAATTTTTTGTTTCCTACCTTTACGCTGGCCAAATTTTAAACCGCAATGTCGTTTCTTCCAAAAGCAAAGATGCTTACTACCTTCAAAACAAATCGCTTAAACACAGAAAAGCTCATTCTTTTAGCAATATATATTATTGTTGGATGCGGATTGGGTTTTTTGATCGGCTGTGCGATTGAATACATGATTTCCTGAATATTTCATCTAAAAACTCCGAAGCGCAAGCTGGTCCTTCATCTCCTTTAACTCCTGTTCAGGCGAGGTAATTGGAACCGTAAAGCAATCCTGTTCGTTAGCTGCAGGCTCCTGCAAACTATCAAACTGACTTTTCAATAAATCAATGGGCATAAAATGCTTTTTTCTCAACGCAAGAAATCCATGTATTTGTTCGAACGAACCTTTGAGATAAAAAAACAAAATTGCGTTTATCCCCCGGCGCAATACATCCCTGTAAATTTCCTTCAGCGCAGAGCAGGCAATAACTACTGTCGTATTTTGCGCGTTCAACTCAGATGCCCGGGCGGCAATGTTTTGCAGCCATCCCCATCGGTCTTCGTCCGTTAACGGAATGCCGGCGTGCATTTTTTCTATATTTGCTGATGGATGCAGATCGTCCCCATCAATAAAAATATAGCCCTCCTCTTCGGCCAACGCCTGCCCAATAGTGGATTTACCGCTACCTGAAACACCCATTACGATGATGGTTTTTCCTTGCATAGTCTGCTCAATATACGGTCAATTCTTCAGAAAAAATTACAGGCATTTATTCAAAATCTATTTACGTAAGCTACTTGTAAATGTATAGTGGCCGGAACCCACTGCGCACTTTTTATAATGCCCCTCCACATTCCCTTCGCTGCGTTTGCCGTTTATCAAAACAATCCCATCATCGGATGGCACCCATATTACCGCAGTCGTATTCACGGGAACCGATACTGTTAGTGTAAACAACTGACCTTTCCATTGCCAGCTGCTGCTTATTTTTCCATAAGGTGTTTCATAATACCCATTTGCAAATTGAAGGGATTGGACCGGCTGTGGCTGGATCTTAAAAGTTTTGAAACCCGGTGCAGTACTGTTAATGCCCAGCAGGGAACGATAAAACCATTCAGTAACAGACCCAAACATCGGGTGATTCTGGGAATAGGTATTGTCCGAATACTTCCAGGTTTCCCAGACCGTGGTAGCGCCTTTTTCCACCATATAGCCCCAGCCGGGGAAGTCCTTCTGATTAGCAACAGTATAAGCCAGTTCATTTTTATCCATGTCGCGCAGCACATCAAATAACATTTTGGTACTGAAGATCCCGGTGGACACGTGATTGTTTTTTGTTGAAAAAGCATTTAGCAGTTGCTGCTCCGTCAGTTGTTTTTCTTTTCCATCGGGCAATCCGTACCACAATGCAAATAGCTGGGCCGATTCTGTATGATTATCAAATACACCCCCGCCTTTATAAAATCTCTTCAGGATCGCCGCCTTTATTTTTTCTTCCAGCGCAGCATAGCGGGCTGCATCTTCTTTCTTATTCAGCAACCCGGCAAATTCCTTCATCAGCTGCACATGATGATAATAAAACAGGGATGCCGTTAAGGCTTCAGGTTTTTCATCCAACGCTTCATGATCACTAATATCCTGGTAGTACAAATTATCCTTTGCACTGTCCATTAAAAAATGGATCTGCCGGGTAAGCGAAGGATAATATTTTTCAATCACATGCTTATCACCATAAAATTCGTACAGCTTTTTTATAAGATAGGGATAACCTAACTGCCAGCCCAGCGGCCCCGAACCATCCCCCGGGCCTTTATCATATAACCCAACAAAGGGCGCGGTTTCCGTGATCCCGCCCAGCGGTCGCTGATCATCAGCAAAATCCTGTACTGATTTCCGGTAGAAATTGTGCATATCGAAATTATAACTAAAAGACTCCAGCGTGCAAAACAGATCGCCGCCGTAACCAAATTTTTCGCGACCGGCGCAATCCGACTGAACACTGAACAGGTTGCTTTTAAACGTACGCAATACATTGTCCTGGATCTTATTCAATAGCGGGTTCGAACAGGTAAATTGCCCCGCAACCGGAACATCGGCATTCATCTGCAGCCCTTCAATATCAGCAGTTGTGGGCGTACCGGGCCATCCGGTTATTTCCACATAACGGAACACATGAAAGGTAAACCGGGGATGCCAGCTTTCAATGCCCTTGCCTCCTGCAATAAAATGATCTTCCTGGAAAGCGATTTCCGGAGCGCCCGGGCCTCCGTTGCCGTGTTTGATCTGCCCCGCTACAGCAGTCATCCCATTTACGGTTCCGTCTTTATTAATGTCCTCTCCATAACGAAGCGTTATCCGTGTTCCTTTGGGCGCCTTTAAATGTATTTGCGCAACGCCGGCAAAATTCTCCCCCATGTCGGCTACATATTTACCGCTTCCAACGGTTCTTACTACAATGGGTTTGATGATGCGCCGCACGCGTATGGGAGGCTGCAGATCCGCTTCCAGACTACCTTTCGGCCCTGCCACCACTGTTGCACTATTTCCGGCGCCCCGCCCAATTGGTCCCTCCATCCAGGTTTCCGGTACCCGGCTATTGTCAAAAGTTTCACCCAGGTAAACATTATTCTGAACCACCGGGCCTGCTGTCCATTTCCAGGTAGCATCTGTTACAATCGTTTCGGTACTGCCATCGGTATAGGTGATCCGGTATTGCGCTTTTATTGCAGGGCGGCCGGTAGCCAACACATCCCGGAGATTGTATCTTCCCCAAAAACGCAGGGGCAGTGGGTTGTACCAACCATTCCCCAACAATAAGGTTCCGGTATTTCCACCCTGTTTTAATTGGGCGGTAATATCATAGGTGCGGTATAAAACCCGCTTATCAAAATTGGTCCAGGCAGGCGCCAGCTGGTCTGTGCCTATTTTTTCACCATTCAGATAGGCTTCAAAATAACCGGCGCCTGCGATGTATAGACGTGCAGAACGGATTGCTTTTTTGATAAGAAGCTGTTTTTTGAATACCGGCATCGGGTCCTCCTTATAAAAATCGGCATCGCGCTCCGGAACCGGCTTCCCGTCGCTGATCCATTGTGCCTTCCAATCCAGCGGATCAAGCATTGCGGTCTCAAACCAGGAGCTCCGGCTCCAGGCTGAAGCATTTCCTTTTTCGTCGTATACCCGAACCTTCCAGTAGTATCTTGTAAAAGATTGCAGTTGTTGCCCCCGGTAGGTTATTCCAGCACTGCTGTCGCTTTGCACCTTGCCGGTGCTCCACATCGTTCCCTGCCCTTTTTCGGCAGTCCCGGGGCGGTCGCTCACTACAATTTCATAGGCCGACTGTCTTTTGTTTTTGCCTTCCGACAGTAGTTGCCAACCCAACCGCGGCCGGGCAATATCAATGCCCATGGGAGTTTCCGCATATGTGCAGCTAAGTTTTGTTACTTTAATTTCCTGTGCGTGCAGCAATGAAAAACAGCACAGCAAAACAATCGCAAAGAAAAAACGCATCCTTATTTTCATTGATTTAAATACTAAATAATAATGGCTGAACGGTATTGCCGCACCCCCTCCAGGTAGCTTTCAAAATAAACAGGTATGTTATCATCCTTTCCGTTTTCAAGGCGTTGCCGCACTTGTTTAAAAGCGAGTATGGCCGTTTCAAATCTGGGCTGACCGGTTACTAAAAGCGGCTGACCCAGCTTTTGATACCAATAATACGTTCCCCCAACGCTTTTCCTGGCCACCTCAAAAATATAGGCGCCGGCCCCTTCAATGATCTTCCGCTGCTGTTCCGGGCTCATTTCAGTATAAAACCCGCTGGCATCTTCAAGCAATTGTTCCAGTGCTGTAAGACTTTCTACTGAAAAATCGAGGCCCTCATACTGAATACCATATTTTTTCAAAAACTCCTGCGCTGTTACCCGCATTTCCTGCTCAAGGCTGGTGTCCTGCCAGGCCCCGGAGTCTCTTTCAGCAGCTCTTTTATTGCCGTTATTCGTCCCATTCAAAAAATCAAAAAAACTCATAGGTAGAAATTTATTCCGGTGGTTCAAATCAGTTAAAGACAAATAATCCGTTGAGAATTTAGCAAAAACAACCCATTTCTCTATCGAATTTGCATTAAAAATAGCCAATAAATGTCAAAACCAGCCGTCAAAATTTGCATTTATTCGATAATTTTCAACACCTGTCCACCGATTAACGGCATCTTAAAAGAACCTGATCAGGCATTAAAAACCATTAACAAAATAGCTATTATTTTTGATTTTTTTTAATTTTTCACTCCTTTACAGGCAGAGATGTCTAAATTAACATATTTTTTATTAATTTACATGGCTCGATTGCCCACTCTATATTGAAAAGCCAAACTTATTTATTAAAACCGTTGTTTAAAAAACATGACAGAAAGAAAAGGATTATACGACCCTTCGTTTGAACGTGATGCGTGCGGCATTGGTTTTGTTGCCAATATTAAAGGTAACAAAAACCATCAAACTATTTCCGACGCACTCACTGTTTTAGAAAACATGGATCACAGGGGCGCCTGCGGCTACGAACCCAATACGGGCGATGGTGCGGGTATTATGATTCAGATACCCCACGAGCTTTTTTATGATGAGTGTTTACAGCTGGGCATTACCCTGCCTGCAATTGAAGAATATGCTGTGGGCATGATCTTCTTCCCTAAAGACATAAAAAAACGGGAAGAATGCCGCGATATCTTCACCCGCGCAGCAGAAAAAATGGGCATGAAAGTGATCCGCTGGCGGAACGTTCCGGTAAACCCTGATGGGATCGGCTCTTCGGCCCTGGCGGTAGAACCGGATATTGAACAGGTTTTTCTTCAGCGCCCCGATAAAATAAAAACAGCAGAGGAATTTGAACGCAAGCTTTTTGTATTGCGTAAGTACGCCACTCATATGACCACCAATACGGTTAAAAAAGACCCGATTGGTTTTTATATAAATTCCCTTTCCTGCCGTACCCTTATATATAAAGGACAATTAACCAGTTTACAGGTGCGCCCTTATTATAAAGACCTTACCGATAACAGAACGGTAAGTGCTTTTGGGTTGGTGCATTCCCGTTTTGCCACCAACACCTTCCCTTCCTGGAGACTGGCACAGCCGTTCCGTTTCATTGCGCATAACGGTGAGATCAATACCCTGCAGGGGAACCTGAACTGGCTGCGGGCCGGGGAACAGGGCTTTGAATCGCCTTTGTTCACACCGGAAGAGATGGATATGCTGGTTCCGATCGTGAGCAATGACCAGAGTGATTCAGCCTGTTTGGATAATATGATCGAATTGCTGGCGCTCACCGGCCGTTCCCTCCCTCATGTAATGATGATGCTGATTCCCGAAGCCTGGGATGGCAATGAAGATATGGATCCGGTTAAAAAGGCATTCTATGAGTTTCATGCCTGTTTGATGGAACCCTGGGACGGCCCGGCTTCCATTTCCTTTACGGACGGAAAGATCATTGGTGCCACACTGGATCGTAATGGCTTACGGCCTTCGCGCTACTGCGTTACCAATGACGGGCGCGTGATCATGGCCTCAGAAACCGGTGCACTGCCGGTTGACCAAAGCATCGTTATTGAAAAAGGACGCCTGCAGCCCGGGAAAATGTTTGTGGTGGATATGGAGCAGGGACGGATCATTAGCGATGAGGAACTGAAAAGAGATATCTGCTCACAAAAACCTTACGGCGAATGGCTGAATAAGTATAAGATCCGCCTGAATGAATTACCCGTACCGCGGGTAATGTTCACGGACCTGAGCGAAGATCAGATCTTCCGCTATCAGAAAGCGTTCGGTTATACTTCTGAAGACGTAGAGAATATCATTGCACCGATGGCACTGCATGGGAAAGAACCCATTGGCGCCATGGGCGTTGATACCCCGCTGGCTGTTTTAAGCGATCAGCCGCAGCACGTCAGCTCTTATTTCAAACAATTATTTGCGCAGGTAACCAACCCGCCCATCGACCCTATCCGGGAGCGAATGGTAATGTCGCTGGCAACCTTTGTGGGCAATAACGGCAGCCTGCTGATCGAGGATGAAATGGACTGTCATGTGGTGGCGTTGAAGCAACCTGTACTGAACAATTTTGAACTGGAAACCCTCAGAAGCATTGATACCGGTACCTTCCAGGCCAAAACCCTGCAATGTTATTTCAGGGCCGACGGCCAACCCGGTTCTATGGAGAAGGGACTGGATCGCATCTGCGCTTATGCAGAAGATGCGGTAAATGACGGTTTTGAGGTATTGGTATTACAGGACCGCGCTATCGACAGTCAGCATGCCCCCATCCCTTCCCTGTTAGCAATAGCAGCGGTGCATCACCATTTAATAAGAAAAGGGCTGCGCGGAAAAGTAGGACTGGTAGTAGAAGCCGGCGATGTTTGGGAAGTGCATCACTTTGCCTGTTTGTTAGGCTTTGGGGCTACGGCCATTAATCCTTACATGGCCTTTGCAACCATCCGCAACCTTAAGGAAACCGGGAAAATAAAAGGTGATGCTCCTTTGGAAACATTATATAAGAACTACATCAAAGCCGTTAGTGACGGTTTATTAAAAGTATTTTCAAAAATGGGGATCTCTACCCTGCAATCCTACCAGGGAGCGCAGATCTTCGAGATCATCGGCATCAACCGGGCAGTCGTATCCAAATACTTTGCAGGCGCTACTTCCCGTATTGAAGGGCTGGGGCTGGATGAACTGGCCCGTGAAGCGCTGGCAAAACACAGTTTTGGTTTCAGCCAAATGCCCATCCCCGTAGACCAGTTGCCTACCGGAGGTTTCTACCAGTGGAAGCGCAAGGGAGAGACGCACCTCTTCAACCCGCAAACGATCCATTTGCTGCAGTACTCCACAAAGATGAACGATTACAACATCTTTAAAAAGTACACTAAACTGGTAAACGATCAAACCACTAAAGCAATAACCTTACGGGGACTGCTGGACTTTAAGCGCAGCAGAAAGCCCATCTCTATTGATGAGGTAGAGCCCGCAGAAAAAATTTATAAGCGCTTTGCCACCGGGGCAATGAGCTTTGGTTCCATCAGCTGGGAAGCGCATACCACACTGGCTATTGCCATGAACCGTTTGGGCGGCAAAAGCAATACCGGTGAAGGCGGAGAAGATGAAGCACGTTATACCCGCCTGGAAAATGGCGACAGTATGCGCAGCGCCATCAAACAGGTAGCCAGTGCACGTTTTGGCGTTACCAGCCTTTACCTGACGGAGGCTGATGAGTTACAAATTAAAATGGCACAGGGTGCAAAACCCGGCGAAGGCGGACAGCTGCCCGGCGATAAGGTAGACGACTGGATCGGAAAAACCCGTCACGCCACTCCTGGTGTGGGATTGATCTCTCCGCCGCCGCACCATGATATTTATTCTATTGAAGATTTGGCGCAGTTAATATTCGATCTTAAAAATGCCAACCGCCATGCACGCATCAACGTTAAACTGGTGAGTAAAGCTGGTGTGGGTACCATTGCGGCGGGCGTTACCAAGGCCAAGGCTGATGTGGTGCTGATTGCAGGGCATGACGGCGGTACCGGCGCTTCGCCTATTAGTTCCATCCGCCATGCAGGGCTTCCCTGGGAATTAGGCGTGGCCGAAGCGCAGCAAACCCTGGTGAAAAATAAATTGCGCAGCCGCGTGGTGTTGCAAACCGACGGGCAAATGCGCACCGGGCGCGATATTGTTATTGCCGCGATGCTGGGAGCAGAAGAATGGGGTGTGGCAACGGCAGCATTAATCGTTGAAGGCTGTATTATGATGCGTAAGTGTCATTTAAACACCTGCCCTGTTGGTGTGGCCACCCAGGATCCGGAACTAAGAAAAAGATTCACCGGTAACCCGGACCACGTGGTAAACTTCTTCAAATTCTTAACAGAAGATATGCGGGAAGTGATGGCTGAGCTGGGCTATAGAACCGTTGAGGAAATGATCGGTCAGTCGGGCGATTTAAAAATAAGAGAGGGCATCGATCACTGGAAATACAAAAACCTGGATCTGTCGCCGCTCCTGTATCGCGAAAAAGAAGAAGAAAATGTTGGCTTGTACCACACCGAAGAACAGGATCATGGATTAAAATCCGTTCTGGACTGGAAATTCCTGGAAGCAGCTAAACCTGCCATCGAAAAAGGGGAAGCTATAAAAGCATCCTTCGATATCGTAAATACAGATCGCGCAGCGGGAACCATTCTTTCGCACGAGATCACCAAAAAATACCGCTCGGAAGGATTGCCGGAAGATACCGTGCACATCAAATTAAAAGGCACGGCCGGACAAAGCTTCGCGGCCTTTTGCAATAAGGGCATTACACTGGAACTGGAAGGCGATGCCAATGATTATTTTGGTAAAGGGTTAAGTGGGGCCCGGTTGATCACCTATCCCGATAAAGCTGCCGGGTTTGTTGCAGAGGAAAACAGCATTATTGGCAACGTGGCCTTTTACGGGGCTACCAGCGGCCAGGGATTTATCCGCGGAAAAGCCGGGGAACGTTTTGCGGTCCGCAACTCAGGCGCAACGGTAGTTACAGAAGGTGTAGGCGATCATGGCTGTGAGTATATGACGGGCGGACACGCTATCATTCTTGGTGACACAGGAAGAAATTTTGCCGCTGGTATGAGCGGGGGTATCGCCTATGTATATGATGCCAGCCAGAAATTTGAAGGCAACTGTAATAAGGAAATGGTGGAGCTGGATCCTGTGGTGGAGAATGATGATATCCTGTTCCTGCAGGAATTCATATCCAAACATTACCAGTATACCAATAGTCCGGTAGCCAAATTTATCCTTGACGACTTTGATAACCAGCTAAAGAATTTTGTAAAAGTGTTCCCCATCGAATACAAGAAAATTATGCTGGCCAAAGCCGCTGCAAAAGAATTGGCCTAACAGCCGGGTAAAATCAGAAATTAAAAATAAGCAATCAGAAATTTCAAAATGGGTAAACCAACAGGATTTTTAGAATTTTCAAGAGAGACTCCGGGAAAGAAAGCTGTAGCAGAGCGTGTACAGCATTATAAGGAGTTTGTGGAATTATTCCCGGAAGACAAATTAAACAATCAGGCTGCACGGTGTATGGATTGCGGCGTTCCTTTTTGTCATAGCGGGTGCCCCCTCGGCAACGTTATTCCGGAATTCAATGACGCTATCTATCGCAAACAATACAAGGAAGCATATGATATTCTTACCTCAACCAATAATTTTCCTGAATTCACGGGCCGGATCTGTCCGGCGCCCTGCGAATCGGCCTGCGTGTTGGGTATCAATCAGCCTCCGGTAGCTATTGAAGAAATCGAGAAGCATATTATTGAAATAGCTTTTGAAAAAGGTTTTGTTTCAAAGAAAGGGCCAAACCTGCGTACCGGTAAAAAAGTGGCAGTAGTAGGCAGCGGGCCCTCCGGGCTGGCAGCCGCCGCCCAGTTGAACTATGCCGGTCATACCGTTACTGTTTTTGAGCGGGATGAAAAACCCGGTGGGTTATTGCGCTATGGCATCCCCGATTTTAAGCTGGAAAAGTGGGTTGTGGACCGTCGTATTGAGGTTATGAAAGAAGAAGGTATTGAATTCCAGTGCCACGCCAATGTTGGTAACAACGTCAGCGTTCACGACCTCCTACGCAATTACGATGCAATCGTTTTATGCGGCGGCAGCACCGTTCCACGTAACCTCCCCATTCCCGGGCGGGAATTCAAGGGTGTCCATTTCGCGATGGATTTTCTGAAACAGAACAATAAACGGGTGGATGGTAAAGATTTCCTTGCCCATAAGGACCTGGAAAGCAATATTTTATTAGAAGAAGTGCTTGCAACTGGGAAGAACGTGGTAGTAATTGGCGGTGGCGATACGGGCAGCGACTGTGTGGGCACCAGCAACCGGCATAAAGCGGCATCTGTAACCCAGTTTGAGTTGCTGCCAATGCCTCCCAAAGAGCGCACCGAAACAATGCCCTGGCCCTCTTATCCAATGCTGTTAAAAACCACTACCAGCCATGAAGAAGGCGCCAACCGTCATTGGTCCATTGCCACTAAAGAATTTAAAGGAGATGCAAACGGCAATCTTAAGTCTTTAGTAGTCGTTGATCTGGAGTGGAAAACCCCGGAGCCCGGCAAACCGGCACGATTTGTAGAAGTAGCCGGATCCGAAAGGGAAATGCCTTGTGAGCTGGCCCTGTTGGCGATGGGTTTTGTACACCCACAGCATGAGGGATTATTGCAGGAGCTGGATGTAGAGCTGGATAACAGGGGCAATATAAAAGCCTCTGAACAGCAATATAAGACCAACATTCCAAAGGTATTTACCGCCGGTGATATGCGGCGTGGACAGAGTTTGGTGGTTTGGGCCATTAGCGAAGGCCGCGAATGCGCGCGGAAGGTAGACGAATTTTTAATGGGACATTCAATATTAGAAGCAAAAGAGCAATCCGTCCTATTGTCCTTCGAATAAAATACATTCCTTATAAGCAAAAAGGGTGGTTCGACCACCCTTTTTTTATGCCCGCCTGAGCCATAGGATCTTGTTTTTCAGCACCTCCGCTTTTTGCCGCTGAAGTACAGAACCACTGGGGAGGGCTGTTGCCATACGCCTTCGAAGGGATTGGCCCGCAAACCAAAAACTAAGATCCGCACCTCATTTACGGGCCGGAGAGCAAAGGCTTATTTCTAAGCTGCAATAGCTTATCGCCCCCACGCCCTACTTTCCAAAAATACTCCCACATTCGTTTATAGTATCCACACTGGGGATACCAGCAATGGCAACAGGTCATTTAACTATATATGAATGAGTGTATTATAAAAAAATCTACCTCTATTATTGAGTAAATGCGTATCGGCTTCTCCTAAAACCCGCGCAGCTCTGCAAAAATCTGTGGGAGCACCTCAAATCCATTTTATAAGTCAAAAAGTTCCAGGTAACAAAAAACCCCCTCGCCAAGGCGAGAGGGTTTGTATTTGTTATAGCAAAAAGTTACTATTTTTTGCGAAGATTCGGATGAGGAGGAGCCACTGTGTTGGGTCCATCTTCTCCAGGAGCAGCAGCACGGATATCTACTGTGTTGCAATCTCCACCTTCCTGGCCAGAAGAGAAGATAAATCTGTCTCCGCTGATGCCTTCTTTTTCTTGTAAGTGAGTGATCACTTTATTTACGTGATCCCAGCTCAATTGTTGTTGTTTTTTAGTAGCAGCGCAATATCCAACTACAACTACTTTACAATTCGGATTAGCTCTTAATTTAGAAGCTACTGTAGACAGGCTAGACTGAGCATCAGCAGAAAGAGTATTTGAATTGTTTTCGAAGTGTACGCTAGGTAAAGCACCTAATAAAGTAGCACACTCAGTTGCAGGCTGAACACCACATCCTTCCGGACAAGGGCATTTACCAACACCATCAGCATTTACAGGCTGGCAGTAAGTAGGAGTAATCAGCTCTTTATCTTTACAATCAGGAACACCATCACCATCTGTATCGCGGCTAACACCATGAGTATCAACAGGGCAACCAGCAGGAGTTTGTTCTTGGTCGAATTGATCAGTTACACCATCGCCATCAGAATCAGGCAGGATGATCTCAGGAACACGACGCAGTTCGCCGTAAGCATAGTTCAATGGGTTTAACCAGTAAAGAGGCTGAACTCTTTTTGCTTTGTTACCCAGGTTGAAGTTCAGACCGATAGAAGCATAGTTCGCATAGTCCAGGCTTTTGTTAGCAACAACAGCAGGGCTATAGCCATCATACATATCAGTAAAGGGAACGATCAAACGATCTTCAATAGCCAGGTTAACCCTGTCGCTCAGTTTGAATGCAACTCCTAAACCTGCAGTAGCAGTAGGACCTACACGACCAGCGAACATTGTAGACCAACGAGCATTGGTAGTATAGTAGCTTGCGTCATAGTTATTATTGATCGCATCTCTAACTTGTTTTACTACATCTTTTTGTTGGCTGTAGCTAGTTGCGCCCGGTACATTAACTGTTGAGTTGTACTTCACTCTCCAGGTATTTACACCTACGCCAGCGATACCATACAAAGTCATACTTGTACGATCTTTGTAGAAACGGATGTTGTGGATGTTAAATAACGCCTGTAAAGAAAGTTCCTGAGCAGTTGTTTTGTAGTTGGGGTTCCAACCGCCTACGTTGTTGTAAGATTCACCTTTAGCAACACCGTAAACATACTCCAGTCTTAAAGACATTACATGTCCCAAAGACTTACGGATGTGACCACCGAAACCAAAAGATCTTGGATCAGCAGGCATGTCACCCAATATAAGGAAAGAACCACCTTTAACACCTAATTCCCACATATCTCTAGGTTTAGCGGGATAATCGCTGGTACCAACCATGAAATCATTATGCTGCTGCAAACGTTTGCCAGAATAATAATTAGAGTCGGTAACAGAATAAGTACCGTACAGCGGGTGTGGCGCAGTGTACGGGTGCGTAGGGCTTACTTGAGAAAACCCTGTAGACGCAATCAGGCAGCCTAAACCTGCCAATAATGTGTACTTTTTGCTTGTCATAACTAAGGATTAAGATTTAAAAACGATTTCCTAAAATGAATAGCAAATTTAAAGCCATTTCTTAAATAAACAAATTTTTAACCAAAAAAAATAATAAATTTCCCAAATTTCAGCAGGTGCTTTGTATTAAAAATGAGTACTTTAATCGTTGCAAAATGCTAGATTTGCCCCTAATTTTAATTTGTAATGCAGTTACCCACCGCCCTGATACAGGTAGAATTAGAGAACTTTGAGGAGCGCTTTAAAAAGGCCGTTAAAAGCAATACCCCCCTGCTGGACCGTATTATGCGCTATATCGTTAAACGCAAGGGTAAACAATTGCGGCCCATGTTTGTTTTTCTTTCGGCTAAACTCTTTGGCCCTACCACAGAAGCCACTTACCGCGCTGCCTCGCTGGTTGAAATTCTGCATACCGGCTCCCTGGTGCACGACGATGTGGTGGATGATTCCTATGAAAGGAGAGGCTTTTTCTCTACTTATGCTCTTTGGAAAAATAAAGCCTCCGTGCTGGTGGGCGACTACCTGTTTGCCACCGGCCTGCTGCTTTCACTGGAACACGGCGATTACAGGATGCTGAAGATCATGTCCGACGCCATCCAGAAAATGGCGGAAGGAGAACTGTTGCAGCTGGAAAAAGCACGCTCCCTGAACCTGGAAGAATCGATCTATTATGATATTATAAAGAACAAAACGGCATCACTCCTGGCTTCTGCCTGCAGTGCGGGCGCATGGTCGGTTACAGAAGATGAAGCGGCAACAGAAAAAGCAAGACTTTTTGGCGAAAAAACGGGGATCGCCTTTCAGATCAAAGACGACCTGTTTGATTATGCCAGCGAAGATGTGGGTAAACCCACCGGAAATGATATCAAGGAGAAAAAAATGACCCTGCCGCTGATCTATACCTTAAATAATGTTGATAAAGCTGCCCGGCAAAAGATCATTAGTATTGTGAAGAACAATAACAACGACCGTGCAAAGGTACAGTGGGTGCTGGACGCGGTAAAAGACGCCGGCGGCATTAGTTATGCTATTGAAAAAATGTATACCTTTAAGCAAGAGGCCCTGGATATACTGGATACTTGTCCCGATAATGAATACAAAGACGGACTGATTGATCTGGTGAATTATGTAACCGAAAGAAAATACTAACCTTGGAAAAAAGATGGACCCTTGCGCCGGCGGATGAAACGGCCGTACAACCGCTTCGTGACGCATTAAAAATACACCCGGTTCTTTGCCGCTTGCTGGTGCAGCGGGACATTACCACCTTCAGCGAAGCGAAATCGTTTTTCAGACCCCAATTACAGGATCTCCACAGCCCCTGGCTGATGAAGGATATGGACAAAGCCGTAACCCGTATCGTAAAAGCTTTTGACTCCCATGAAAAAATACTGGTTTTTGGCGATTACGATGTGGATGGAACCACCGCTGTATCGGTGATGTACCGGTTTTTAAAGACCCAAACGCAACAATTGGATTTTTATATCCCCCATCGCTATAAAGAAGGATATGGCATTAGCAAAGCGGGGATTGACTTTGCCAAAGAAAATGGGTTTACGCTGGTGGTGGCGCTGGATTGCGGCATCAAGTCCGTCGATCTGATTGCATACGCCAATTCCCTGGATATTGATTTTATCATTTGTGATCATCATTTGCCTGATGAAACCATTCCGGATGCCGTGGCTGTTTTAAATCCCAAACAAAAAGATTGCCCCTACCCTTACAAAGAGCTTTGCGGCTGTGGTGTTGGATTTAAGCTGATCACAGCTCTTGTCGAAAAACTAGGGCTGCCTCAAAATTTTTCGCATCAATATCTTGACCTGGTAGCTACCGCCATTGCTGCGGACATTGTTCCCATTACGGGCGAAAACCGCATCCTTGCCTTTCACGGGCTGGAGGTGGCCAATAAAGAACCCAATCCCGGAATAAAAGCGCTTGCTTTTTTAAGCGGAGCCAAACTGCCGTTACATATACATAACCTTGTTTTTATGATTGCGCCGCGGGTGAATGCCGCCGGCCGCATGGACGATGCGCGAAAAGCCGTGCAACTGTTTATTGCTGAAACCTATGAGAAGGCATTAACCTTTGCTGAATTGCTGCACAGCGATAACAGCGACCGCAAAGAAGCCGACTCCAGTATTACTGAAGAAGCGCTCGAAATTATTGCCCAAAATGCATCCTGGGCCTCAAGAAAATCTACCGTAGTATACCAGCCGCATTGGCATAAAGGTGTGGTGGGCATTGTAGCCTCCCGGCTGATTGAACATCATTACCGCCCTACTGTTGTGCTGACGGAAAGCGGCACTTATGCCGCGGGCAGTGCCCGCAGTGTCACGGGCTTTAATCTTTATGAAGCGATCCATGCCTGCAGGGAATATTTAATTGGCTACGGCGGCCATTTTGCCGCCGCCGGACTTACCCTTAGCAAAGACAATATTGAAGCCTTCCGTGAAAAGTTTGAAGAAGTGGTTTCCCGAAGCATTTCAGACCAGCAATTGACACCAGAGCTACGGATCGATGCCGAAATTAAATTTGCCGACATCAGCACCGCTTTTTATAATATCGTCAAACAAATGGAGCCCTTCGGCCCGGAAAACATGACGCCTGTTTTTATAGCCCGAAGCGTTAAAGACGCCGGAAGCAGGGTGGTGAAGGAGAAACACCTCCGCTTTGTAGTACAACAGGAGGGAGTATCATTTACGGGCATTGGCTTTAACCTGGCCGATAAACTGCCCATAATTGAAAGTGGATGCCCCTTTGACATCGCATTTAAAATTGACGAGAACGAATGGCAGGGGCAGAAAAGCCTGCAATTGCGGGTGGAGGATATAAGGGTTGCTGAGATCTAAATTAAAACTACTTTTAATCGCCACGGGCGATAGAATAGAGCTTCGAGACTACAAGTCTCGAAGAGCGTCTTGAAGAGCTTCGGCCTCGCCGGGAAAGATGTAATAATTTGATTTTCAGCCTATTTTAATATTAGAACTGCTATGGCTCTAATAAATAGCTGAAGGGCTGCCCGATGCGGAGGGTTTAGCGGCCCCCGCCTCAGCGGGGGATGCCGGAGCCCGCAGCAGCGGGAACCGGGCCGGGATATGCACTATAGCTGAGAGCCCCAAAAAGTCAAAAGTTGACAAGTTTAAAAGTTGACAAGGCCCGCCAGCTCATTACCCTGTCAACTTTTCAACAAAAAGCCTATCTTTGCAGCCCCTTAGGAATCCCTGGGGGTTAATTATTTTATTTTTTAAAAACAATTTGGGTAATGAACAATTATGAATTGATGGTGATTTTTACCCCGGTTTTAAGCGAAGATGAGTTTAAAGCTGCTCAGAAGAAATTTGCCGGTCTGGTAACTGAAGCAGGTGGCTCTATCGTGCACGAAAACCCATGGGGACTAAAATCACTGGCGTACCCTATCCAGAAAAAAACCACTGGTTTATACTGGGTATTGGAATACACTGCGCCATCCGACTTCAATGAGAAGCTGAAGATCCAGCTTCTGCGTGATGAAGCTGTGCTTCGTCATCTCTGCACTAAACTCGATAAATTCGCCGTTGAGTATAATGCAAAAAAGAATAGTGGCGTTAAAACAGGAACCGAAAAAGCAGTGGAGGCTTAATTTATGGCAAAGAATGAAATTAAATATCTGACCGCCATTAAAACCGACAAGCGTGTTAAGAAGTTTTGTCGCTTTAAAAAATATGGCATCCGCTATGTAGACTACAAAGACGTGGAGTTCCTGAAAAAATTCCTGAATGAGCAGGGTAAATTATTGCCCCGTCGCTTAACCGGGAACAGCCTGAAATTTCAGCGTCGTGTTTCTGATGCAGTTAAAAAAGCCCGTCAAATGGCTTTGCTGCCTTACGTAGCAGATCTTTTGAAATAAGCAATTGTGAATAGTGAATAGTCAATGGTGAGTCATTTCAGTTATTGATTATTCACTATTGACCATTCACTATTAGTAACCCTCCCTAATGGCGCTGCGGCGCCAGACAGTTACAATCACCGATTGGGCTCCGGGAACTAAAAAAACAACAATGGAAGTAATTTTAATTCAGTATGTAGATAACCTGGGCGCTGCCAACGAGGTAGTAAACGTAAAAAACGGATATGCCCGGAACTACCTGATCCCCCGCAAATTAGCGGTAGAAAACAATGGCAGCAACAAAAAGCAGCTGGAAGAGCGCTTAAAGCAGGCCCGGAAGAAAGAAGCGGCAATGCTGGCTGAGATCAACAGCGTAATAGCCAAGCTGAAAGAAGGTCCTTTAAAGCTGGGCGCGAAAACAGGAACCAGCGGCAAAATCTTTGGTAGCGTAACCACCCTGCAGTTAAGCCGGGCGATCCGCGAACAAAAAGGATATGAAATTGATCGTAAAAAGATCCATATTGCCGACGATATCAAAGAATTAGGTACGTATAAAGCCACTATCGATTTCGGTAACGGCCATGCGACCGAGGTTGATTTTGATGTAGTTGCAGAATAATCCGCTTTTGAAGTTTTTAAAAACACACCTCCCCGGTGTGTTTTTTTTGTTATTTTCTTAAAAAAAATGTGCTTCATCATAATTTGCACTATATTTGATATAGAATTATGGTGTTCTATCAGTAAAAAAGTTTCTGAATATTTTAAATGTTCATTGCGTTTGGTACTGTTTTAGCACTCTCTTTATTTTCAAAAAATTCAAAAAAATGAACATTTACGTAGGAAACCTTAGCTGGAACCTGAAAGACCAGGATTTACAAAACCTGTTTGCTCCTTATGGAGAAGTAACATCAGCAAAAATTGTATCAGACAAATTCACTAACCGCAGCAAAGGATTCGGTTTTGTTGAAATGGCTACTGATGAAGAAGCAAAAGCAGCTATTGAAGCATTAAACGGCACTGAAGTTGACGGAAGAAATATAGTTGTAAACGAAAGCCGTCCAAAAGAAGGCGGTAACAGCGGCGGCGGCGGCTACAAGAAAAGAAGCAGCAGCGGCGGCGGTTACAAAGGCGGTGGCGGTGGCTACCGTGATCGTTATTAATTCAGCTACGTTTTTCTGAACGCATTAAAGCTCCTTTTTTAAAGGAGCTTTTTTTGCTGCGGGTAATTGAATACGTTAAAATGCAAACCTGTTTTTTTAAAAAGGGGTAAATTTATTGTTCTAAAACGGATTTTATGAAACAACCCAGCAACAGTTTGCGCATGCTCGCAGTCATTGTCTTTCTGGCCATCTTCTTTACGTCCTGTTTGCCTCCCCGCCACCGGCCGCGCCGGCCCAGAAGACCTTTTACCCAAATACAGGTACCGCAACAGCGGGAGAATAGCTTTCAGGCATTTGTTATTTTGGATGACAGGAAAAGCCACAGAAGCACAGAAAACACTGATTTTTCGGGATATTGATGCGCTTTCCCGCAAGTTGGTTAGTCGTTTCACGGCTCACGTTTGAACACGGCCCGGCGATCATTTTCCTAATAGGGATATACCTACGGCACACCAAATAACCTAGAGCCACTACCGGCCTGCCAATGGGCTGTTCCGATGGAACAAAACAAACGAAGCGGTAAGCCTTTGGCGATCAAAAACAAAATCTTTCCGTCTTCCCGCATTCCCGGCTAATGACTAGCACGCGGCGGTACAAAATAAAGAATGGCGGCACTGGGCCACCATTCTGGTTATTCTAAGGTTAATGGTTGCTACCGAAAGCAATCTGTTTATGAGAATTTATTCATGATCCCCTTCAAAGGCTTTAGATGAGCCTGATTCGATTATCTCTTAGATCTCCGTTTTCTAATCCACTTGAAAAAGCCTCCTATATAGTAGATAAACAATAATATGAGAAAGGGTATCACTAATACAGCCGCAACCTGCATCATCTTTTTGTTAAAGCCATAAAATTTCTGAAGTGGCTTTAACATGGTAGTTATGGTGGCCAAATAGGCGAAAATCAATGTAAACGGAGGGATCCCCAGAAAAGAAATCCACTTCCCTCCATATTGTTTCCGCATCGGGCGTTTCAGTCGCTCTGCGATCAGGTACATGCTCGGCACCATCACCAGGGTCATGAAGAACGCAAAGGCCAAACCAAAGATGATCGTCCAGGACAGCGGCTTCCAGAACATCACATTATCGCCTCCAAAGAAGATCTTCGGATTCAGTTCAGAGAACATGGTTACAAAGTTGATATTAAACCCTACTGCCAAAGGGATCAGTGCCATAATGGCCGCCATAGCCGTTAACAATACCGGGATGATCCGCGTTTTACCCGCCTGTATCACGGCTTCCCGGGTTCTTAATCCGCGGGCCCGCAATTCATCGGCAAATTCAATTACGAGGATCCCGTTCTTGATCACGATACCGGCCAATCCGAGGATACCTACACCCGTCATTACCACTGAAACCGCCATTCCGGTGAACGTAAAGCCCAACAACACCCCAATGATGCTAAATATGATCTCAGTAAGGATGATGACCGATTTGCTCATGGAGTTAAACTGGGCCACAAGGATCAATAAGATCAGCCCCAGGGCGATCAGCAAGGCATTCCCAAGGAAAGCACCTGTTTCTGCCTGTTGCGCGCCTTCACCGGTTTGTTTGATGGTTACATCTTCCCCTGTTGGGTGAAAATTATCGATAGCCGATTTAATCTGCGCATTTACGGCTGTAGGCGTGTATCCTTCCGATTCCAGAACGTTACTGCGCAGGGTGATCATCCGTTTCTGGTTCTTACGCTGTACACTTCCCAGGGTGTTGGTATAATCCACATCCACCACAGAACTGATCGGAACGCTTTTTACCTTACCTGTGGCCATATCGCGGAACACTACGTTCATGTTCAACAGGTCCGTCAGGTTCTTTCTTTGCAGCTCTGTATTACGCACATAGATCTTATATTCATCCTTCCCGTTCTTTATTTTGCTGGCCTCATTTCCAAACAATGCGGTCCGTATCTGCATCCCGATCTGATAAGAGGAAACGCCCTCGCTCAAAGCCCGTTCGCGGTTCACTTTCAGCGTCACTTCCGGACTGGTGAGGTCCACATCCATTTTCAATTCTTCTACCCCGGGTATTTGCAAACTATCCAGGTAGTTTTTCAGATTTACCGCCGTGGGGATCAGGTTATCGAATTGCTCGCTGGCCACTTCAATATTGATCGGCGGGTCGGTAGGCGGACCATTCTTTTCCTGTTCCACCGATATTTCTGCACCGGGAATATTTTTTATTGCCTGGCGCACTTTTGTCAGGTATTGTGCCGTACCCACCCCATGCCGTTTTTCAAACTCCACAAACGATACCTGTATACGACCGAGGTTGCTGCGCGTGCTGCGGTCACCACTGTTGGGATCAGCAGCTCCAACGGCCACGTTGGCAATAACACTTTCCACCACCGGGTTCTTTTTGCCTTTTAACGGATCCTGATCCAGCGCCTGATTTACTTTGGTTTCCAGGGTGCGGGTAACTGAATCCGTATATTTTACATCGGTTCCACTAGGCAATTTCAGGTACACATAAATAAAATTGGGATCCGAGGATGGGAAGAAGACGACTTTGGTTCTTCCAGCGCCTGCCGAGGCTCCAAAGAGCATTAAGGAAAAGATCAGCAATCCGAAGGCGCTCAATAAAAGCCACACCGGCCGCCAGCCTTTCAAGGCCCAGCGCAGCAGGGTTTCATAGTGACCCATGATCCAGGGCAGGGCCCGGTTCTGGAAATTATGGATCCAGTCCTCAATAAAATAGGTGTATAAAACAGTAAGCAACGCCAAAAACAAGGTAAGGTTCCCTAAAAAGAAGGCCGTGCTTCCTTTTTGAAAAAATGCTAATCCGATCAAATCAAAGAAAATACCGATGATCACCATGATCACAAAGGGGCGGGAACGGAATACATCCGATTTCTTTTTGTGTTCCGGATTGTCTGCATGATTCATAAAATCTACCGCAAACACCGGGTTCATTAAAAACGCAACGATCAGGGATGCCGCTAATGTGAAGATCAACATCAACGGCAGGTAGATCATAAACTTACCAATGATCCCCGGCCAGAATAATAGCGGAAAGAAGGGCGCCAATGTGGTTAAGGTACCGGCCAATACCGGAACAAATACTTCACCCGCTGCCGCCATAGCCGAACGCTGTGCATTGAGTTTCCCCTTTGCCTCTGTAAAGATGCGGTGGGTGTTCTCAATTACCACGATGGCGTCATCCACAATGATCCCCAGGCCGAACAATAAGGCGAATAGCACCATAAAATTCAGCGTGATATGGCCCCCGATAAACAATTCGCCCAGGGGAAGGAATACAAAAGCCACGAACATACTCAGCGGTACACTCAATGCCACAAAGAAGGCATTGGTTACACCCATAAAGAACATCAGGATGATTAATACCAGTACAAAACCGATAACGATGGAGTTCACCAGGTCATTAAAAGAGGTCTTTGTGGTAATACTCTGGTCTCCGGTAACCGTTACATTCAAATTTTGTGGGAACACGGTCTTTTTCATATCCTCGCTGATGGCCTTAACGGCATCAACGGTTTCAATGAGGTTCTCCCCGCTTCGCTTGATGATATTTAAGGTCAACACCGTTTTACCATCCAGCCGCGCGTAACTGTCTGTTTCTTTAATGGTATCAATAATGGTGGCAATATTTTTCAGGTATATAGGATTGCCGGTATTGTTGCGAACAATCACCTGAGAGATATCGCCTGCGGTTTTAAACTGGCCTTTCAGCTGCAGATTGCGGCGCATATTCCCAACCTCCAGCAAACCGCCGGAAATATCATTATTCTCCGCTTTTACCGCATTGGAAATATCGTCAAAAGTGACACCGGCGGCCTGCATTTTTGCATTATCAACATTGATCTGGAATTCCCGCTCGGGCGCACCCACCAGGTCTACCCTTGTGATCTGTGACAATTCCTCGATGCGATCCTTCATTTTGTCGGCATATTCCTTCAACCGGATCTTATCGATATCCCCGCTGAGGTTTACATACATGATCGGCATTTCGGACATGCTCACTTCCAACGCTGTTGGCTCCTGGGTAAGGTCCGTAGGCAGATCCTGCTTTGCTTTATCGATGGCATCTTTTACTTTTTGAACGGCCACATCTACTTTTTCATCGGAACCAAATTCCACCAGGATCATGGAATAGTCCTGAAAAGAGCTGCTCGTGATTTTGGAAACCTTTATACCCGTCATCCCCTTCAATTGTTTTTCGATGGGCTGGGTAACCAGGTTCTCAATATCTTTTGGGGAATTCCCTACGTAGATGGTGGATATATAAACATTCGGTATTACAATATCGGGAAAGCTTTCCTTTGGTGTGGTCACAAATTTATACACGCCAAACAGGGAAACCATCAGGATCATCAGGTACACCGTGGTACGGTTCTTTACCGCCCAGCTGGTAAGGAAGAACTCCTTGAACTTTCCTGTAAAATTTTCTAAAGCACTCATAAAGTTATTTTATTTGCCAGGCACTCGCGCGCCGCTTATTGAAATTTAGTTTGAAGCCTGGGTAGTCACCACCTGCCCTTCATGCAGGCTTTGGAACCCTTCAGTTATTAACTGATCTCCATTCGCCAGTCCGGATTTAATTTCCAGCTGATCGCGGTACAACTCTCCAACAACTACCCACTTTTTTCGTGCCACAAGGCTATTGCCCTCTTTGACTGCCACCAAAACAAATTTGCCTTCGTTATCGGTTTGAAGTGTATTTACAGGAACGGTAATGGCACTGGAAGTGGCATAATCCCGTATTTGTACTTTAGCCAACTGATTGGCGCGTATGGCGGGATCCTGTGGTACGGTTGCCTCTACATAAAAAGAACGCGTGGTAGGATCAATCAATTTACCTATAACACTTGCCTTACCTGAAAATTCTTTATTATTCGCATCAGGCAGGGTGATCTTTAAAGGTGTGCCCAGTTTTACGCGATCGATATAGGTTTCCGGAACATTAACAACCAGTTTTAAAACACCCGTGTTTACAATTGAGATCTGGGGAACGGTTCCGGCCATGCCGGCAAAGGTCTCGCCCACCCGTACATTCACCTGATCAATTGTACCGCTGATATCAGCCGTTACATTTGTAAAGCTCAACGCTTCTTTTGCCTGCTGTATTTGTGCTTCCGCTGCACGCAGCTGGCTGGTAAGGGCGTCCACATTTGTTTTGCCCTGTATTACCTGCAATTCGGTTCCGATATTGTTTGCCCAAAGATTCTTCTGCCGTTCGTAAGTGGTTTGGGCCAGTTTCAATTGTGCCTTTATTTGCCCCGTTTGTTGCTCAGCCGCAATCACCTGCTGCCGCTGTACCGCATCATCCAGTTTAGCCAGCCGTTGTCCTTTGCTAACGCGATCTCCTTGCTTTACATAAAGCGCCCTTACTACGCCCGGCTGTCCTTTGGGGGCCACGTAGCCGCTGTTCTTTGCGTCAATTTTTCCTTGCAGATCAATATAATGATCAAAATTACCACTGCCAATAGTTGCTACGGATATGAATTTTGCTTTAACAGCCGAAGGCTCCAGCTTTTCCAGGTCTGCTTCCAGCTTAGCTAATTCGTCGTTCGTTTTTTTCTGCTCTCCTTTCAGCTTTTCGATCTTTGCCTTCAGGTCGCCCACTTTTCCTTTTTCTTTTCCACCTCCACAGGCATACAATCCAATGGCAAGAACGGTGATCATTAAGGTGTTTGTTAAAATGCTTCGCATAAAATAGAGTATTAAATAGTTTGGATGTTAAAATTTGCCTATCGCTTTAAGGTAATCTACCTTGGCTGCCACTGCACTGTATAAGGCGCTATAGTAATTGGTTTGAGCTGACTGCAACTGTACCCGCGCATTGTCTATTTCCAATTGGCTGCCGGTACCCACTTCATATTTTTTCTTGGTTTGGCTGTAGACACTTTCAGCCAATCGCATATTCTGTTTCTGGTAGTCCATGTCCTTTAATGCAGATTTAAACGTATTCAATGCCGAATCACGCTGCATATCAATATTGATCTTCATGGCCTCGACCATGTTCTGCGTTTGCTGCAATTTTATTTTTGCCTGGGCTATTCTTGCATTTGTGGCAAACCCCGTAAAAATCGGGATATGTAAATTCAGCGCAATAGAGCTCGCTGTAAACCATTGGCCATTAATTGTTTTCCCCAATGAATTTTCCATTGCCATCTTTGAATAATTTCCGTTTAAAGACAAGGTTGGTATTTTACTGAACTTGTAACGTTGTACGTCATACTCATTCAGTTTCATACCGAGTTCGGCTGTTTGATAATCACGTCTCTGATTATAATCGAAAGCAGTTACTTCAAGAATGCCCTCTTTTAAATTTTCATCCGTTAACGTATCCGTGAGCACCATTTGTTCCCGTATGGGCATCCCCATCAGCAACTTTAAACCGAGGTATCCATTATTAACAGCATTCAGAATCTGGGTTTTTTGAGAATGTAGGTTGGCCAGCTGTACATCAAGTTTATCGATATCCAGTTTTTCAGCAAACCCGTTATCGTACATGATCTTGGTATCATGCCGGTTTTTTTCGACCAGGGCTATATTTGAATCAAGCAATGCGGTCTGTGTTTTGCTTACGATCAGTTGATAATAGATCTTTGCAATATTCTGGCGAATTTGTTCGGCCGTAACTTCCGCGCTTTTTTCTCTATATTCAATTAATGTTTTTCTTGCCTTCAGGCCGGTAAAAACCTGCCCGTCAAATAATATCTGGCTTAATGACACCCCTCCGTTTGAAGTCCATTTAGTACCAAACTGGGCATCGATAAATCCATAGTCTCCATTAGCCGGCGGGGATATAGGCTTCCCACTCCCATCTCTTACATCCAATTGCTGCAAAACATTTATGATGGCCGGAGCAAAGAAATTGGGAAATCGCTGAACCGCAACATTCGGATTAAATGTAACGTTTCCATTTGCATTTATCTGCGGATAAGCGCTTCCCGTTACCTCCCGGTTTACCTGCTCCTGCAGCTGAATATCCAGCAGGGCATTTTTCACCTGTACGTTGTTCTTCTGGCCATATTCCAGTGCCTGTTGTAAACTAAAATAATGACTGCTATCCTGGGCGTTTGCATGGTATAGTGCAAACAGTCCGGCAGCCGCTAATACTATCAACCTAATCTTTTGCATCTGAACTGTTTTTTGGTTTACGATTTTTATATTTTTCTATTAACTTTTGTCCTTTGGCAGAAGCCATTCCGTGCAAAAAGAAATAAAACAACTCCCGCTGCACCTCAAAAAGACCACTGGGCACTTTGTTATAAAAATCCGGGAGAAAAGGGATGATAATACTTTCCACCCTAAAGCGCGCCATGACTTCAATATTCAGGTCCTCCCGGTACAACCCCTCGGCAATTCCCCGTTTCATGTTGTTGACGATGATCTGGTAAATGAACTCTCCCTTATAACTTATAAATTTTTTATAGGCTGCGGCATGGTACTTCTTAAGATCGTTCATCAACACCGGGTTCATGTTCCGGAAAAGCTGTGAGGTTTGATCGATCGCCAGAAATCCTTCATGAATCGCATTGTCGGCAATGGTTATCACCGATTCGCACTCCCTGCAATTATTGAGCAGCACATTCTCAATCGCATCGCTCACCAGATCATCCTTGTCTGTATAATACTGGTAGATCGTTTTTTTGCTGCTGCCTACCGCCGCAGCAATATCATCCATGCTTACACTGCGGGTGCCGTATTGAAAAAACAGCTGGAGGGCCTGCTCCCGTATCCGCAATTTATGTTCGTTTATTTCTTCCATTTGCGGTGCGAAACTATGGAAACTTTAAGAACACTCAAAGTTTCCTGAGTGGAATTTTTCAAAAAACTTAACCGAAGTTATCCACCCCCCTCCCCTTCTTCCGCGTGTATACCGGTGAACAGCATTATTTTACCGGTGAACGCCGGGTATTTACTTTTTTATGTATTTTTTGCAGAGATGGGGTATAAAGCTCACTGATCCCACGCAAAGGCGCAAAGGATCTCACGCAGCGACACAAAGGAGCAGCGACGCGGCGGATAACTTTCAAAAATCTGTGCAAATCTGGGAAATCCGTGAGAGACAAAGCATCTGAAAATCCGGTTTGCGGGTAAAACCATTTATTTTTGTTCCACTATGGCATCAATTGAAAACAGCGGCAACGACGGTTTTGTAAAAAAGCTTTTCCGCTATTTTATACAGGGGCTTATTATACTTGCGCCCATCGCCCTTACCATTTATATCCTGTACCTGTTTTTTAACTGGGTGGATAATTTCCTGCGTCCTTTTATCGGCATTCCCGGTCTGGGCTTTGTTATCATTATCGCTTTTATATTTTTTATCGGGTGGATCAGTAGTTCCATCATCATGGAAGCGGTGCTTAATTTCCTGGATCACTGGCTGGAACGTACGCCCGGTATTAAGATCCTCTACACCTCCGCTAAAGATTTTTTCCGGGCCTTTGCCGGCGACAAAAAAAAATTCACCCAGCCGGTACTGGCTAATATTTTCGGAAGCGATGTATGGGTACTGGGTTTTGTTACCGATGAAGCAATGGAGAAGTTCCACTTAGATGACGATATGATTGGCGTTTACGTACCTCATTCTTATGCCTTTTCGGGCCAGTTATATATTTTGCCCCGGGTCAAAGTAAAAATCATTGACGGCATCAGCGCCGGCGACGCCATGAAATATACGGTCACCGGCGGTGTTGTAGAAATGGAGGCAAAGAAATCATAAACAGCTATTGAATTATGATCACTATTAAACCCTTTTCCGCCCTGCGGCCGAACAAAAAAATTGCCGCCCAGCTTGCAGCACCGCCTTATGATGTTTTAAGCAGCGCAGAAGCGAGGGCTTTGGCGACAAACAATCCCGTTTCTTTTTTGCATATTACCAAAGCGGAAATAGACCTGCCCGCAGACACGCCGGTGCACAGCAGCACAGTTTATGAAAAGGCCAGTGAAAATCTGAACGCTTTTATCAAACAAGAGTATCTTTTCCGGGATGTGCACCCCTGCTATTATATTTACCGGCTGATCCGGAATGGCAGCAGTCAAACCGGACTGGTGGCGGCCTCCGCCGTGGCTGACTATGAGAACGGCCTGATCAAAAAGCATGAATTTACCCGGCCGGAAAAGGAACAGGACCGTATTGATCATATGCGTACGATAGGGGCACAAACAGGGAAAGTGTTCCTTGCTTATAACAATGTTACCGAATTGGATGCCCTGATCAGCGAATGGAAAAATAGCCACCAACCGGAATACGATTTCACTGCGACAGATGGCGTACAGCATACCGTTTGGGTAGTAGACGACAATCAGGTTATCAATGCCATCACGGCACTGTTCAAAGAAAAAGTGCCGGCCACCTATATTGCGGACGGCCATCACCGAGCGGCTTCTGCAGCTAAGGTAAGCAAAGTCCTTCCGGATCATCCCGAAGCGGCTTATTTCCTAACGGTCATTTTTCCCGCGAATGAACTGGCCATTATGGACTATAACCGCGTAGTAAAAGACCTGAACGGGTATTCTGCTGATGCGTTCCTTGCCACTTTACAAAATGATTTTGAAATCGCCGCCAGCCCTACAGCCGTTATACCCGCGGCCCTGCACCAATTTGGCATGTACCTGGAAGGCAACTGGTACAGGCTTAAAAGCCGTAGCGCCAGCTATGCCGAAGACCCGGTTCGGGTACTGGATGTATCGATCCTTTCGGAAAATATCCTGGACAAATTATTAGCGATTAAAGACCAGCGCACGGATACACGTATTGATTTTGTGGGCGGCATCCGGGGAATGAAGGAATTGGAACGGCGGGTGAACAGCGGTGAGATGAAAGTAGCTTTCAGTTTGTTTCCTGTAACCGTTCAGCAGTTATTTGCCATTGCCGACAGCGGCGCTGTAATGCCCCCGAAAAGCACCTGGTTTGAGCCCAAATTAAGAGACGGATTATTGACGCATCTGTTTTGATCTATAACAGCCGGAAATCCGGAAAGACAGAAAGGCTTGTTTGCCCGCTTTTAAACTTTACCGCCTTGCGGGAAAAGATGCTTTTTAGCCGCTTACAGCGTTAATGTGTTTTTATGCTCCCTGCCGCCCGGTAATTTTTTGTTATAAAAAATAAAAATCGCCATGCTACCACCCTTTATTTTAATTTTGCGTCCTCTATATCACTGTTCGGCTTACTTTTTGCTTAACAGCTGATGAACAACTAGAATAAATTGGTAATCAGTTACTTAAAATTGAAATAGATGAAACAACTCTTTACTGCAGCCCTTTTTCTAATGGGCTCTGTTATGGCTTTTGCCCAGGAAGATGTGGCGACGGTACGCGAAAATGCACGAAAATTTATGATGTCCGGGGATATGGACAATGCCATTATGGTGCTGAATAAAGCGGTACAGGCGGACCAAAATAACACCGACCTTCAAAAAGATCTGGCCCTGGCTTATTATTATAAAAAAGATTATGCAAAAGGACTGGAAGTAATAAAACCGATCCTGAATTCAGACAGTGCAGATGTGTCTGTGTACCAGCTGGCCGGAACCCTTTACCGCGGAACAGAGAATGTAAAAGAGGCGGAAAAGGTTTATAAGAACGGGATCGCTAAATTTCCAAAGGCAGGCCCGTTGTACAGCGAATACGGCGAAGTGCTGGAGGCCATGAAGAATGGATCAGCAGCCCTTGCGCTATGGGAAAAAGGAATGGAAGTAGCCCCTTCTTACGCCGACAATTATTATAATGCTTCTATTTATTTTTATAAACAACCGGAGGGTAAGCTTTGGGCGGCATTGTATGGCGAGATTTATGCAAATATGCAGAGCCTCAACCCAAAGGCCAATAGCATTAAGCAAATGGTACTGGATGCTTACAAGCAGTTATTTACATCCGATCTTTCGCAGGCCGCTTCGCGTGAAAAAAATCCATTTGCAAAGGCGGTTTTGGAGACCTTTGCCCGTCAGTCCGGCATTACCTCCCAGGGATTAACTCCTGAAACACTGGCCATGATCCGTACCCGTTTTGTATTGGACTGGATGAATAATTATGCTAAACAATACCCTTTCCGGTTATTTGAAGCACACCAGCAGCTGATGAAGGATGGCATCTTCGATTCATACAACCAGTGGATGTTTGGCCCTGTTGCCAATCAGGCTAATTTTGAATCATGGGCCGCAGCACATAAAGATGAATACGATAAGTTCACCGCTTTTCATACTTCCCGCATTTTTAAGATGCCTCCGGGCCAGGTGTATTCCGGTAAATAAGCCGTTTACTTTATAAATTTTTTGAACCACTTCACAGTAGAAGTGGTTCTTTATTTTAAAGTTGTTTAAACTTTTAAAAAGCCTCACAACGAAATTTTTTTGGACCATTAAGAAATTAAGCTCATTAAGAAAAGGGCTTAAACCTTAGTGCCCGACCGACCGGGATTTGTCATTCGCTACTGTGCGGGCAAGTTTTGATCAAAAACAAGTTTAGACAACTCTTTAAGAGATATTTTGCTTATATTGTTTAAAGAATCTTAAATGAATAACAATGACGTTCCCTGCTTTCCGCTTATTTGATGCGATTGAGAACCAGCTTCAGCAATTCCCCAAGCCGAATATGCTCAATGCCAAAATAAACGGGCAATGGCGGGCGTATACAACGGAGGAAGTACGCACGGTTGTAGATCAATTATCCGTGGGCCTGATCCAAAAAGGCGTTTCAGGAAATGACCTGACCACTGAGGGCAGCGATAAGATCGCTATCATAAGCCAAAACCGGCCGGAATGGATCTTTACCGATCTGGCAGTGCAGCAGACAGGAGCCATTTTGATTCCTATTTATCCTACCACTAACCCCCAGGAGCTGGAGTTTATTTTAAATGAGTCAAAGGCGAAATTTATTTTTGTGAGCAACAAAGAGCTCCTGGAAAAAGTGCGTTCCATTAAAAGCGATTCTCTTCAGGGCATTTACACTTTTGATCCGATAGAAGGTGCAGCGCATTATTCGGAGCTGTTAACACAACCGGATGAAGCGCAGCTCCGGGAACTGGAGCTAATAAAACAAACCATCGCTCCTGCCCATACGGCTACCATCATTTATACCTCCGGCACCACCGGCACACCGAAGGGAGTAATGCTGAGCCATGAAAATATTATCAGCAATATATTTTTTTCCAAAGCAAGTTTCCCTTTCCCCGATCAACCGCAAACAAAGGCCCTGAGCTTTCTGCCGCTCAACCACATTTTTGAAAAGACGGTTACCTATATCTATCTCTTTAGTGGTATTGGCATTTATTACGCGGAGAGCATGGATACCATCGCCGACAATTTAAGAGAAATACAGCCCGATGGTTTTGCCACGGTACCGCGCCTGCTGGAAAAAGTGTATGAAAAAATAATGACCAAAGGCAAGGAATTACGGGGCTTGAAAAGAGCCTTGTTTTATTGGAGCGTAAACCTGGGTACCCAATATGATAACCGCGTGGATAGAGGCTGGCTGTATAATAAAAAGCTGGGGATCGCACGCAAGCTTGTGTTTAGCAAATGGCGGGAAGCCCTGGGCGGGAATGTTCAGTTTATTATTACCGGCGGTGCAGCGGCCCCTGAAAAAATAATGCGCATTTTTAATGCAGCCGGTATTCCGGTTTTTGAAGGGTATGGCCCCACAGAGCATAGTCCTGTTATTTGCATCAACCGGAAAGCCGATAATTACATCGGTACAGTAGGCCCCGCCATTGAGGGCATTGAAACGAAAATTGCGGAGGATGGGGAAATACTGGTGAAGAGCCCTTGTGTAATGCAAGGCTATTACCTGCGCCCGGAGCTCACGGCTGATGTGGTCAAAGACGGGTGGCTGAGCACCGGCGACATCGGCGAATGGGTGGAAGGCCGGTATCTGAAGATCACCGACCGGAAAAAAGAATTGTTCAAGACCAGCGGCGGAAAATATGTAGCGCCCCAACCGATCGAGAATAAAATGAAGGAAAGCAAATTCATCGAGCAGATCATGGTGGTGGGCAACGACCGGAAATTTGTAAGCGCCCTGATCGTTCCCTCCTTCCCGGCCGTGAAAGACTGGATGACGGAGCAGAAACTTGACATCGGCACAAAAGAGGAAATTGTAAAGAATGAACAGGTGCATGCCTTGTTCCGGTCGGTGATCGATTATCATAATGCCAGCTTTAACCACGTAGAACAAATAAAGAAATTTCATTTACTGCCGGATGAATGGCGCGTGGAAACGGGTGAAATGACACCTAAACTCAGTTTAAAACGAAAAGTAATTTTAGAGAAGTTTAAAAAAGAAATTGATGAGATTTATAGTTAAGCATTGATTTTTCGCCGCAGAAGCACTAAAAAACGCTGATAAAGTATTTTATGTTGACCCTATCAATAAACCAGCTTTTACAGGTCCGGTCAATTTGCAGGCCGACGATTAATCAATATAGGCCCGCAGATAATCGCGGATTTTTTCGCTGATTGGCGCAGAAAAATTAATCTGCGGAGTCTTTGATTTGCGAAATTTGCGCGATCAGCGGGAGACTTCTTAATCCAACTTAATCACCTGCTCCTTTACATTCCATCCTGCTACAGATACTGCTATACCTTTGGCTTCTTTGGGGTAATCGATGGCAATTATTTTTTTTGCTCCCGGCAATGCTGTTACGTAATTATCGCTATAAAACGAAGGCAGCAGCCGCTTGCCTGTTTTGAGATCAACGACAGAAAGGCGGTTGAAAAAAGCCAATGGGCCACCCACCGGATTCTCCAGCTGCACTTCGACCCTTCCGTTTTCTATTCTTTTGCATTGCACTTTCAGCGCAGCGGCGGGCATCTTATTAAGTCCTGTATAATTCCCGGTTTGATCCGGCAACCAATAAGTGTTTTCATCAATGATCATTTGAGGACCATCCAGCAACTGGATCGACAAAAATAGCCCCTCATTTTTACCCATCGCTCTAACGGCTTCCTTAACAGACATGATCCGTTTTGCATTTTGCGGAATGGCTTCGCAAAAAACCTGGGTGATCCAACGCTCCTTCCCCTGCATATCAAATGCTTTTACTACCAGCATCAGGTTATCTTTTTTCTCCCAGGTATTATTGGCGATGTAAATGGAGCTGTCGCCAAAATTGAACATGCCATGCAAGGGCTGATTCGCCGTATGTAATCCATATAGACAAGCATTCGGATCCAGGTAATAGTCATACATCTGTCCGCGCAGCGCCGTCCACGGGTTTTGTGTTTTCCAGATGATCAGGCCGGTGTACCAATCCCACTGGTGACCGATAAACCCTTCCATCAACGTGCGGTACTGATCATAATTGACCAGTTGTGCCTTATTGGCAAAATCTTCCAGGTTTTTTGGCGCGCCATAGGCTTCAATAAATTTACCATAGCCAATATATTTATGATAGGTCCATACCGAATCATTTACCGCTTCCGATCTTGGTTTTTCGGAAGGCACCACGAGGTTTTCTTCAGGAATAAATCTTTTTAAAGAAATCAGATCGCCTATCCCCACCGAGCCAATTTCAGAATTGAACGGCCAGGTGCGATAGTTCCAGAAATAAGGCTGGGTCTGTATTCCATAAGGTCCGTCGCCATTATTCCCGATCGCATTGTACGACATGCTGTCGGAGTTGGAGTAATCAATATACCAACGCGTGCCGTCCAGTTTGGGCATTAATGAATCCTTCAGGGCATGAAACAGATCCGGTGCCAGCACGATCTCATTACCCCCGCACCAGATGGCCAG
The DNA here is from genome assembly GCA_017744795.1 of Niabella sp. Lineage (GTDB taxonomy): Bacteria > Bacteroidota > Bacteroidia > Chitinophagales > Chitinophagaceae > Niabella. Next base: position 73,549 of record JAGIAQ010000003.1, read on the forward strand.
CGAAGGATGATTGCGGATCATTTTGATCATGTCAGCGGCCGATTCAATAAACAGCTGATGATCATCCGGGTAGCTGCGCCGCGTCCATTGATCGTCCAGTTTTTTGGGATCCGTCCACCGGCCGTTACAATCGCCCGATCCCCAAAAGTCCTGCATCACTAAAAGGCCATAACGATCGCAGGCTTCATAAAACTCCGGGCGTTCCGTTAGGGCACCGCCCCAAACCCGGATCAGGTTGAGGCCCATATCCCGGTGTAACCGGATCTCGGCATCATAGCGCTCCTTGCTGAACCGCAGCAGTTCATCAGACACGATCCAGTTACCCCCTCTTATAAAAACCGACTGGCCATTCACCCGAACTTCCATACTCCGGGTATGAGCATTCCATTCATTCTTTACCTCCCGGATCCCTACTTCAAGATTCCGCGTATCTGAAATTTCATTATTGCTTTTGATAAACGAAAAAGCAGACGGGTAACGATTTTGAGGGCCATAGGTATTCGGCCACCAGAGTTTGGGATTTTTGATTTCGATCACCGGAAGCTGCACTTCCTTTTTTTCAAAAGGCTTTAAGGTAATTTGCTGACTCACCTGCTGATGATCGATCTCATATTTTATGATACCCGAAACGGTTGCGCCGCTGGCATTTTCAAGGGTGGCGCCCGTGTGTATAAAGGCGGAAGCTTGCACACTCAAAGGCATACGGACACCCGGCACTTTTGTTTTTACAAAAGGATCGGTAATAATAACTGCTTTTGTTTTTTCAAGGGTTACTTTATCCCAAATACCGGTATTCCGGTCGCGGATGGGTTGGATCCAGTCCCACCCCGCCACATATTGATGCGCTACATTTCTGGCAATCGTACCATCGCCTCCTTGTCCGCCATTGGGATTTCCTACCGCATCCGGCGGATATACGATCACCGCCAGGCGATTCCTTCCAGACTTATTCAGAAACGCCGTGATATTATACCGCTGCCGTAAAAACATCCCCTTAAAAATTCTCTTATTTATCTTCTTTCCATTGAGATAAATTTCACAACTATAGTTGATCCCACGGAAATTCAGCCACACCTGCCCATCACCTGTTGGAGGTGTTTCTGTAAAATCCTTACAAAACCAATACGTATAATAAGCTTTCCCCACGTTATAGATATCCGGGATCTTATTATTGTTCATCCCGTAAAAAGGGTCGGGCACCTTTTTGTTTTCCAGCAGCGTAGTCAACACGGTTCCGGGCACAACTGCCGGCATCCAGGAATTAATAGCATAGGAGCTTTGAGATAATTGTTCCGCTGTGACAGAGAGCTCAGAGGCTTTATAACATTTCCATCCGCTATTTAACTCGTACGTTTTCTGGGCTATACTATAATAAGCAATCAGACTGACAAGGCAGAGCAGTAAAATACGCTGTTTCATTACAGCAAATTAAAACAAAAACAGGTTGTCTTATAAAATATTCTAGGAGGTCAGAAAATCTTCCCGTACCGGACTGAAGGCGTCAATCAAAACACCCGCTTCCGTACATACCACCCCGTGCAGGGCATTGGAGGGAATGCGGAATACATCGCCTTTAGAAAGCAATTGTTTTTGTCCATCAATTTCCACTTCAAAACTTCCGCTTTCAATATAAGTCATCTGGCTGTGCACATGCTGATGCACTGATCCGATGGCCTCCTTTTCAAACGCCACCTTCACGATCATCATGCGTTCATCCCAGGTCATTATTTTTCGCTTCACTCCGGCGCCCAAATCGGTCCATTCTATTGCTGCGTCGTTACAAAAAACAGGTTGTGTCATAAACAGGAATATTAAAAAAATCCCGGTGATGTACCGGGATAAAAAATATTAGCATTACTCTGTAATCAATTCGTATTTAGGCACCAGCGATCTCATAATGATCCAGCCGATGAGATAAGCTATTGCACAGAAACAAAAAATGATAAAGTACCCGGCAGGTTTACCCTGGAACCCGAGGAAGGTTAAATTCGTTTCGCCCGAATAAACAAACAGTTTGCCAGCAACTTTCTGCAGTATCATGGATCCTACGCCGCCGGCCATACCTCCGATACCTGTGACGGTAGCAATGGCATATTTGGGAAACATATCACCAACGGTTGAAAAAATATTGGCCGACCATGACTGGTGCGCAGCGCCGCCTAACCCTATCAGGATTACGGGGAACCAGGGCGATATAGTGCCCAGGGGCTGCGCCAGCAAAACCAGCAACGGAATAAATGCAAAAATGAGCATTGCTTTCATACGCGCAGCGTAGGGATTCATCCCTGTTTTCTTAATAATAATAGAAGGTAATTTTCCCCCGTAGATGGATAGCATCGTAATAGCGTACAAGGAAAAGATCAGTGCAATGCCCAGGCCCTGGGAGGTTTTAATTCCGAATTGCGTGTCGAGGTAGGAAGGTGTCCAGAAAAGAAAAAACCACCACACCCCATCGGTCATAAATTTACCCACCGCAAAAGACCAGGTTTGGCGGTACGTAAAACATTTGAGCAGCGACATCTTCTTTTCTGTTCCGGACGCCGTAAGCTCTTCCGGAGCTGTTTCATTATTACGATCGGTAAGTATGTAATCCAGCTCCGCTTTATTGATGCGGGGATGCACTTCAGGTTTCTTATACATAAATACCCAAAACGCCATCCATAGAAATCCGAGTCCACCTATGACAATGAACGCCATTTCCCAACCCACATTTTTGGCCAGGATGGGTATTGTCAATGGCGCCAAAAGGGCACCTACCGAAGCGCCGGAGTTAAATATGCTGGTGGCATAGGCCCGGTCCTTTTTCGGAAAATATTCGGCAGTCACCTTTATTGCTGCTGGAAAATTTCCGGCTTCCCCCACCGCCAGTACAATACGTGCTATTATGAAGCAATACATGCTTACAGTGGATATGAGCACCGCAACATCACCGGTTGCTTTCATGAGCTCCGCCGCACTGTGCAGTCCCACATAATTTTCGGTAACAATACCGCAAAACGCGTGCAAACAGGCGCCAACGGACCAAACGGCGATCGCTACCAGGAAGCCTTTTTTAGTACCCATCCAGTCGATAAACCTTCCGGCAAACAACATGGCGATGGCGTATACAATTGAAAAAAGCGATGTGATCGTTCCGTAGTGATTCTCATCCCAGTGAAACTCCGGTTTAATAAACTCATCCCATGTGAGGGAAAGCACCTGCCGATCCAGGTAGTTGATCGTTGTGGCAAAAAACAACAACGCACAGATCCACCACCTGTAGTTGGTCATTTTCCCTTGTGGGTGTAATTGGTCATTCATGAGAACAGAATCATTTTAGTAGAAAATTTTATCTCCACCGGCTTATTTACCGTTTTTCACTTGCTGCACCAGCTCCAAAACCGCAGTGGTGGCCGTTTCTATAGCCGCATAGTTTTTATCGGCCATCAAGGGTTTGCTCACCAGTTTGCTGCCCATTCCAACGGCACAAACGCCTGCTTTAAACCAGCTTTCAATACTATCTTTGGTTGTATCAACACCACCCGTTGGCATAAACAACAGTTTTGGAAAAATGTCTTTAATGGTGCTCAGGTATTTTGGCCCGAGCATATCACCAGGGAACAGTTTAATGAATTTCACACCCGCATTTTCTGCCGCAATGATCTCGGAAGGGGTCATACAACCCGGCGCATAAAAAATATCTTTTTCGATGGCGAATGCAGCTATCTCCGGAACAAATCCCGGGCTCACAAAAAAGTCCGCTCCGGCGTTAAGGTACTGTTCTGCATCCTTCCGGTTTTTAACGGTTCCTATGCCCAGCAACAATCCTTTCATTTCGCCGTTGCGCACTTCCACCAGCTTCCTGAAATTAGAAAAAGCGGCTTCTCCTCTATTAGTATATTCAACCGCTTTTACTCCGGCTTTATATAAAGCGCGCAGCACTTCAACACTTACGGTTTCATCTGCGTTAAAATACAGGGGCAGTATGCCCTGCTCAATAATAGTATCTATTGTTTGTTGTACAGCCATTTTACAATGCTATTTTCATTACTAATTTTTTAATCGTTCCGTCGCCGATCATAGGTGCATGCACATCCTCCGGAAAGAAGATAACAAACTGTCCCGGTTGCAGTGTAAAGTACATATCCGGTGCGTCTTTAAAAAACTGCACGTCCTTTTCAGGATTATAATCGCCGTTCGGCGTTTTGCAGTCGGGACGGGGCTTCCAGCCGATCTGCTCCGTACCACCGATCACATACTGAATATCAATAAACTGGTTATGACATTCAAACTTCTCCAGCGCTGTTTCCTGTTTTTTGCCCGGCGCTTCCGATACAATTGCTTTAACCGCATTTTCTTCCACGATATAAGTGCCGCTTTCCGTGTTTAAAAGATCCGTCTGACGCATATAGTCGAACGCCTTTTTAAACAAAGGGTGCAAGATCTCATAGCGGGCTGCGTTATTTAAAGTAGCTATTATCATGGAAACTGTAAAATAAGAAATAATAAATGAGGAATGTAAAAGGCATTAGCGTTGAACGCGTCCGCTGGCATCCCCTTTTATCAGGCCTTTTACGTCGCTTAAAGTAGCGTGGTTTAAATCGCCGGGGATGGTATGTTTTAATGCAGATGCAGCTACACCAAATTCTGCGGCATCCGCCATGCTCATACCGGTTACCAATCCGTAAATTAATCCGCTGGCAAAGCTGTCGCCGCTGCCCACGCGGTCCACAATACGCACATTGTATTTTTTGGTATGATAGAACTCCGAGCCATCCGATACGAGGGCGCTCCAACCGTTATCGCTGGCGCTATAGCTTTCGCGCAAAGAAGAAGCGATGTATTTAAAATCAAACTTCTCTTTCATCTGGCGGATCACATCTTTATAACCTTCCAGGTTCAGTTCCCCTTTGGTAATATCGGTGTCTTTTGCTTTAAAGCCCAGTGTGGTTTCCGCATCTTCTTCGTTCCCGATACACACATCCACATACTTACACAGCTCGCTCATCACTTCACGGGCTTTTTCCTTGCTCCATAATTTTTTACGGTAGTTCAGGTCAATACTCGTGGTAATACCTTTTGCTTTCGCAGCTTTCAAAGCAGCTTCGGTTAAGGCTGCTGCTTTATCACTCAGTGCCGGGGTAATACCGGTGGTGTGGAACCAATCGGCACCCTCCAGTATTTTGTCAAAATCAAATTCGCTGGCGTCCGCATCTGCGATGGAGGCACCTGCGCGGTCGTAGATCACTTGTGAAGCGCGCATGGAAGCACCGGTTTCCAGGAAGTAGATCCCCAGCCGCTCGCCACCGCGTGCTACGAAATCGGTGTTCACACCATAGCGTCTTAAATGGTTAATAGCAGCCTGGCCAATCGCATTGTCCGGTACTTTTGACACAAACGATCCGTCCAATCCATAGTTGCAAAGCGCCACCGCCACATTCGCTTCCCCGCCACCGTAGGTAACGTCAAAGGAATCGGACTGAACAAAACGTTCAAAGCCGGGGGTGGACAGACGTAACATTATTTCTCCGAGTGTAACAACTTTCTTAGACATGTAATTAATTTGAAAATTCGATGATTTGAAAATTTGAAAATCAATAGCTCCGGAGCCGATGGTTTTTCATTCACCATTGACTATTCACTATTGACTACTTCAACGTTGGCACGGGCGCAGGATCCATATCTGTATACTGCTTATTCTCTCCGGCCATGCCCCAGATAAATCCGTAATTGGAAGTACCACAACCAAAGTGCATGCTCCAGGGCGGAGAAATAACCGCTTCGTTATTCTTCATGATAATATGGCGCGTTTGCTGCGGTTCACCCATCATGTGAAACAGGCGCTGGTCTTCCGGCAAGTCAAAATAATAATAAATTTCCGTTCTGCGGGTGTGGGTATGCGGCGGCACAGAATTCCATACGCAGCCCGTTTCCAAAACGGTAAGACCCATCACCAACTGGCAGCTCTGAACTCCCTCTTCGTGAATATACTTATATATGGTTCTTTTATTCGATGTTGTAATATCGCCCAGGCTCACCGGCGTAGCCTGCTCCTTGGTATATTTTGTAGTGGGATATTCTTTATGAGCCGGTGCAGATAAAATATAAAACAACGCGGGATCTTTTTTCCCGGCGCTGCTAAAGCTTACCTTTTTTGCACCCCGTCCTATATACAGGCAATCTTTTTTACCCAGGGCATATTTTTTACCATCAACCGTTATAACACCATTGCCGCCCACATTGATCACGCCCATTTCCCTGCGCTGCAGGAAAAATTCCGACTTTAATTCCTCTTCATTTTTTAATACAACTGCCTTTGCAACGGGTTTTACGCCTCCAACGATCAGGCGGTCGTAAATGCTGTATACCAATGTCAGCTTATCCTGCTGCATCAGGTTCTCCACCAAAAAACTTTCACGCAACTGTTCCGTGGTCATGGTTTTTGTTTCCGCCGGACTGTGCTCATACCGTAATTCCATTTCTATTTCTGATTTGATATTTCTAATTTCTTATTTCACATTTCTACCGGCCCATCCATCCACCGTCCACGGTCAGGATCGTTCCGTGCACGTAACTGCCGGCATCGGAGGCCAGGAATACGGTGGGTCCCGCAAAATCTTCCGGTGTGCCCCAGCGGCCGGCCGGGATGCGGTCCAGGATCGATTTACTGCGATCGGCATCTTCCCGCAGCGCCTGTGTATTGTCCGTAGCGATGTATCCCGGGGCAATGCCGTTCACATTCACTCCTTTTGACGCCCATTCATTCGCCAGCGCTTTTACCAGGCTGCTCAGGGCGCCTTTACTTGCTGCATAGCCGGGTACGTTGATACCTCCCTGGAAACTTAATAAGGAGCAGGTAAAAATAATTTTACCGCCGCCACTTTCAATCATGTGCCTGCCAAACTCCCGCGCCAATATAAACGGGGTATCCAGATTAATGGAAATAACGCTATCCCAATATTCATCAGGATGCTCGGCAGCCGGTTTCCGCATAATGGTACCTGCATTGTTAACCAGGATATCGATCCGCTCATTTTCTGCCAGCACCTGTTTTATGAACGCATATACATTATTGCGATCCGAAGCATCCATTTTATAGTGCTTGAAATTTCTGCCCAGTTTTTTTACTTCGGTTTCAATTTCAGATCCGGCCTCCACGCTGCGGGCGGCTACAATAATATCTGCACCGGCACGGGCCAAACCCAGCGCCATTCCTTTCCCAATCCCTTTATTACCTCCCGTAACCAAGGCAGTTTTGCCTGTAAGATCAAACATCCTTTCTTTTATTTATAGTTCATTGTTTATAGTTCATGGTCATAGCCCATGAACTATGAGCTATTATCTATTAACTATTCGCTGCCCCAAAACCAAAATATTCATTTGCGTTGTTGAAACAGATATCCTGGATCACTTTTCCGGCCCATTCAATATCGGGGGGAAGTTCGCCATTTTCGATATCGTTTCCAAACAAATTACACAATATTCTTCTGAAATATTCATGCCGCGGGAAAGAGAGAAAGCTCCTTGAATCAGTAAGCATACCCACGAAATGGCTGATCAGTCCCATATTTGACAGGGCGTTCATTTGCTCGATCATGCCGTTTTTCTGATCAAGAAACCACCATCCGGAACCCCATTGCACTTTTCCGGCAATGGTTCCGTCGTTAAAGTTGCCGGTCATTGTTGCAAACAGCTCGTTGTCTGCAGGATTCAGGTTGTATAAGATCGTTTTTGCCAGCCGGTCATTCTTTTCCAGTCCGTTCAGGAATTTAGACAAGGCCCTGCCCTGAGAGAAATCCCCGATGGAATCCCAGCCTGTATCCGGGCCCAGTTTTGAAAGCAGGCGGGAATTATTATTGCGCAAGGCGCCCAGGTGGTACTGCTGTACCCAGCCTTTTTCATGATCCCGTTCGGCAAACCATACCAGCATCGCCGATCTGAACTGCACCTGCTCCTCCGCGTTCAATGCCTGACCGCTAAAGATCTTATTAAATATGGCGCGGATCTCCGCTTCTGTATAATCCGCTGCATCAATATATTCCAGTCCGTGGTCCGACACCGAGCAACCCATTTCCGCAAAGAAGTCGTGCCGGTTTTTCAAGGCCTGCAAATAAGTGTCCAGATCTTTGATGGAAGTATTGGCCGCAGCTTCTAATTTTTTCAGGTACGCTGCAAAGGCTTCCGGAGAGGCAACATTCATGGCATTATCCGGCCGGAAGGCAGGGCGTACCGGTATTTCAAAGCCTTCCGCTTTAATTTGCTGATGAAACTCAAGCGAATCTGTTGGATCATCGGTGGTACAAACCACTTTCACATTCATTTTACGCAGGAGATTGCGCACACTGTATTCTTTACTGCTGATCTTATCAGAAGCATCTTTATAAATAGCGGCTCCGCTATTGCCGTTCAAAATTTCATCAATCCCAAAATAGCGTTTCAATTCCAGGTGCGTCCAGTGGTAAAGCGGATTACGCATTGTGTAGGGAACCGTTTCCGCCCATTTCAAGAATTTCTCTTCGTCTGTAGCATCGCCGGTAACATAGCGCTCATTAATTCCATGGGTGCGCATGGCCCGCCATTTGTAGTGATCACCATAGAGCCAGGCCTGCGTTATATTTTTAAATTGTGCGTCTTCCGCTATCTGCTGCGGAAGCAGGTGACAATGATAATCGATTATGGGCATTTGTTTGGCATACTCATGGTACAAACGCTCCGCTGTTTTTGTTTCTAACAGGAAGTTATCATCTAAAAACTGTTTCATTTACCGTTGGCTGATTTATATACTGTAGCTGAAGTGTGCGACGCAAGAATGCTGATAGCAGCACTACAGCCTGGTTACAAAAAAAATTACAGGCTCACCCCTCTTTTCCAGGGGATGAAGTCATCCTGATTTAATAATACGGCTTTGGGAATTACTTCGCCACTGGCTGCCCTGATGCAATACTCCAGTATCTCTTCTCCCATTTCTTCAATTGTTTTTTCCCCGTCGATAATATCGCCGGTATTGATATCGATGATATCGCTCATCCGGCGGGCAAGTGATGAATTAGTGGCCAATTTAATGGTTGGGCATACCGGGTTACCGGTGGGAGTTCCTAATCCTGTTGTGAACAAAATAAGGGTGGCGCCGGATGCCGCTTTTCCCGTTGTAGCCTCTACATCATTACCGGGTGTGCATACGAGGCTTAAACCGGGTTTAGTAGCAGGCTCCGTATAATCCAGCACATCCACTACGGGAGAAGTGCCGCCTTTTTTTGCTGCACCGGTGCTCTTAATCGCGTCCGTAATCAACCCGTCTTTTATATTGCCCGGAGAAGGATTCATAAAAAATCCTGACCCCACGCTGATGGCCTGGTCGTTGTAAGTGGTCATTAAGTGAATGAACTTACGTGCCGCTGCCTCATCAATGGTGCGGTCGATCAGTTGCTGCTCGGCGCCGCATAATTCAGGGAATTCTGCCAGCAGTACTTTTGCGCCCAGGGCCGCCAAAAGATCGCTGGTATACCCCACGGCCGGGTTGGCGCTGATGCCACTGAAACCATCGCTGCCGCCGCATTTGACACCTACGGTCAACGCCGTTAGCGGAGCGGGTTGCCGCTCAATTTTATTTGCTTCAATCAATCCCTCAAAGGTTTTGCGAATGGCATCACTTACCAGCTGCTCTTCGCTTTGCGATTGCTGCTGTTCAAAAACCAGCAGTGGTTTATTGAAAGAAGGGTTTCTTAATTTGATATCTTCCAGCAATTGTTTGGTCTGCAGGTTCTGACAACCCAGGCTCAGGATCGTAACCCCGGCCACGTTGGGATGATCGGCGTAGGCTGCCAGCAATTTGCTTAGCACGCCGGCATCCTGGCGGGTACCGCCGCAGCCTCCCTGGTGGTTCAGGAATTTAATACCGTCTATATTTTTAAACAGCCGTCCCTCGCCATTGCCCGCACCCGCAGGAAGCGCGTTGAGCGTCAGGTTAGAAAGATCTTCATTATTTTTAAAAGCCTCAACCAGATGATGTGTATATTTTTTATACTTGCTGGTTACGGCATACCCCAGTTCATTATGCAGTGCTTCCCGGATCACATCCAGATTCCGGTTTTCACAGAACACCGTGGGCATAAACAGCCAGTAGTTAGCCGTGCCCACTTTTCCGTCGGCACGGTGATAGCCGTTAAACGTGCGGTCTTTAAACCGGGAAACATCCGGCGGCGTCCAGGTATAATGATAGGGCCGGTACTCAAACGGATCGGCCGCGTGTTTGGTATTGGCAGTGGTCATGCGCCCGCCAGCAGGTATGTGTTCCTGGGCTTTCCCCACTAATACGCCATACATAATGATCTCGTCACCGGCGTGCATATCATTCATAAAGAACTTATGCTTTGCGGGAATATCTTCCGTCAAAACGTATGCTTTACCATCGTACGTAACTTCCTGGCCTTTTTTAAGATCCTGCAGGGCTACAATTACATTATCCTTTGGATGAACTTTTAAAACTATTCTTTGCATTTTATTTTACCTCCGTTGCTGCAAATTTATTTAATGTGACAATAGCACCATCGTTTATTAATGCTAACAGCCAGTATTTTGTTTGTTCCGCAAAACCCGGGATCGCGTTCAGATCCTCACCCCACAGCTCCGTATTGGCCAAAGCGGCATCGACCAGTTGTTCGGGATCATTTTCCCGCCACAGGGCCGACAGTACAGGGGCTTTATCATCATTGAGCGTGAGCGCTGTTCCATTGCCGTTGTACACAAACTGATCACCGCGCTGCTCTGTTTTCATAAACAACAGATAGGCTGCAAAACCCAGTGCCATTGCGGAGGCTTCGGGCTTATTGGCTGTGTAAAACGCCCGGATCAACGGCAGGTTACGCATCTTCATTTTTGACGTAAACGCAAAGCTGATGCTGATCCATTTATGATCCAGGTAGGGGTTTTTAAACCGTTCGATCACTTTATCGGAAAAGGCGTAGGATTCCTCCAGGGGAATTCCTTTTTGCTCCAGCACAACAGCGATCTCTTTTTTGGTTAATTCCTGAACGTAGCTCTCAAAGGCTTCGTCCGCCATGGCTTCTTTAACCGTTTCAAAACCTGCCAGTATTGCCAGTCCGCAGGACAAAGTGTGCGTCCCGTTCAATAAACGCAATTTCAGTTCCCTGAACTTTTCAATATCAGGAGCGATCACCACACCGTCGTCCACTTTTGCGAACGATAAGACCTCTTTTACTTTTTCGCTTCCCGATTCTATTGCCCAGAGGCGAAAGACCTCGCTCATGAATTTAAGATCGTCCTGGTAACCCAGGATCTCTGTGGTTGCCTGCTCATCAGCTGCTTCCAGCTTACCGGGAACGATACGATCCACCAGGGAGCTGCAGAAATCATTTTTGGTTTCGATCCAGTTGGTAAAAGCACTGCCCAGGTTATTTTGCTGTGCCAGATCCAGGATGATCGCTTTTAATTTTTTACCGTTATCCACGATCAGTTCCGTGGGCACAATAACAAGGCCCGGCGCTTCCGTTCCGCCCAGTGTTTTAAACCGTTCGTATAAAACGGCCAGCAATTTACCCGGGAATGATGCCGGCGGTGCGTCGGTTATTTTGTCACTGCTGGAGACAATACCCAGCTCTGTTGTGTTCGATATAACTACCTGCAATGCAGGGCTGACGGCCACTTCAAGAATGCTGTTCCATGCTGTCTTTGCAGAAAGCACACGGCTAACAGCGGCATTGATCACGTATCCTTCAATGACCTTTCCGTTTTCCAGCCCGCGCACACATTGCGTATACAGTCCATCCTGTGCGGCAAACGCATCGGTTCCGCCGGAATCAGTCGATTTTACGATCACGATCCGGCCATTGAACACCCCTTGTTTGTTGGCTTTGTCTATAAAATAATCTGGTAAGCCTCTCAGCAAAACGCCGGTTCCAAATTGTAATACTTTCTCCGGAAGTCCGAACACCTCTTCACCGGGCAGGGCAATGGGCGCTTTGGAATTTATTGCTGATAAGCTGGTTTTTGAAAGCTGCATTATCAATTCTTAGTTTTAATTTTTGCTTTGTTTAACAGGAAGCGCACCCAATCCCGGGCGGCCTTATAATTTTCGTATTTAAGGGGCAGTTTCCTGCCGTCTACATATTCATTGTAAATCCAGGGATCACCCAGGGCAAAAACCATTCCTTTGCCATAGCTGGCAACGGCCATAATATTCATATTCCCTGATTTTAACACCGGCGAAGTATTTTTGTAAAGATTCAAAGAAGAAATCTCTTTTAAGTACACGTTTTTAGCATTCTTAAAAATAATATTACCCTGTTGTATAGCTACCCGGCCCATTTCATAATCATTATTCTTCACCATGAGCTGGTTATCCTCGTTAAACTGTATCCCGAATTTTTTTGCGAGGATATTAAAATGCTGCAGGTCGCAATTGCCGGCATCATTGGCCATCAGTGCCAGTACGCCACCGCCTTCCACCCAGCGCGCTATCGCCTGTGCATCCGTCTCATTCATGTAATTGGGGTGCTCGGTTTCCTTATCTGTATCCGGGTCCACAATAATATAAACCGATGCTTTTTTGAGATTATCGGCAGTAGGCGCCGCCTTTAAAGTGGCAAGATCCGCTCCGTACTGCTCAAAAATATCGCCTAAAAAGGAGTAGCCGCCGTTGGAGCGATCGCTCCAGGTATAATGCCAGGACTCTGGTTTTCCCAGGAGGCCTTTTTTCCATTCATTATTAAAGTAATTATCCAGCAGTATGGTTTTACCGGTACCGAGCGACAAATTATTTATCAGTGCCACCTCGTCAGCCGCCAGGATAAAAGCGCCCATGCCTTTGGGGTCGTTCTGCACCACTTTTTCACTCATGTAATAGTCGAAGCTACCATCCCTGTAAGGTTTTCCGCCCAACCCTGAAACGGAAACCGTTCCTTCCAGGTTGGTAAACCCATTCTGATCCACTGTAAGTTTATTTTTTACCAGGCCCTCAAATCCTTTTTTAGCATTGGCCCCGTAAGTTGCCGGCAGGTATCCCTTGCGAACACCTTTTGCCAGCGTATACACCAGCATTGCAGAAGCCGAGGATTCTGTATAATTCGGTTTTTTGTCCGGCAGGTTTACGATATCATACCATAGCCCGGTTTTGGCATCCTGCACTTTTACCACTGCAGCAGCCAGTCTTTTTAAGATGCCGATCAACTGTTGTTTGCCGGGATGATTTTCGGGAAAATAATCCAGGGCATCCACCAACGCCATACCGTACCAGCCCAACGCCCGTCCCCAGAAATGAGGCGACAGCCCGGTTTTCTTATCCGCCCATTGCTGGCTGCGGGACTCATCATAGCCATGATATAAAAGACCGGTTTTAGGATCGCGGGCATTTTTTTCCATTAACACAAACTGGCGCGTTACATCATTAAAAATGGTGTCTTCACCAAATACGCTGGCATATTCTGCATAAAAGGGTTGCCCCATATAGAGCCCGTCCAGCCACATTTGCCAGGGATACACTTTTTTATGCCAGAAGCCGCCTTCCTTTGTGCGGGGCTGCGTCTTCAATTGATCGCGCAGTTGCTCAATGGCTTTTTTGTACTTTTCCTTTCCGGTAACCCGGTACAGGGTCAGTAATAACTTACCGTTATTGATAAAGTCGATATTGTGTGCCTCAGGATCATAATCTTTAATGCCGCCCTCCTCGCTTACAAAATGATCCATTGAACGCTGAATATAGTTGAACCATTTGGGGTCACCGGTCTGTAACCAGATGCCCTCAATCCCTTTCAGGATCACGCCCTGGTCATAACTCCACCGGGAAGGTTTGCCCGGCGTTACCGAGAAGGAATCCGGCCACAAGTGCATGGCAGTTTGTGCCAACCGCTGCGCATAAGGCAGTTCCTGCGCCTGCAGTTGCTGCACAGCAAGGATCAATACAATAAAAAGCAATTTTCGCATATGGATCTATTTAAAGGAAACGGCCGCCGCAGTTGCACCCAGGGTCGCTTCTACCTTGTTTGTTACATTTTTATAATCAGTATTGCGGAACCCGATAGCACCCACCCCGCTTCCGCTCAGGCGCACCAGGGTGTTGGCATTATTGCTATACCGGAACCCGTCAAACCGGATGTCGCGACTGTTGAGAATATCTACCACCGGGTTGGTATTGGCGGAATAGACCTGCACATTTTTAAATTGAATGCCGGCAGATTCCTGGATCTCAATGCCCTTCGTGGACTGGAACACCGCATTGCTGATGCTGATATTCTTTACGGCCATCTCCGGCAACCCTCTTAAGAAAACAGCCCGCTGGGCGCCGTTCACCGCAATATTACTTATTTCGATGTTCCGGAACTGGGGCGTGGTTTCATCAACAGGCAATTTTTCCACTTTGGGCAATTCCCGCTTTTCCCCCGCCAGGGCTATCGGGTCTTTTGCCGCATAGTACATATCGAATAGCACCGCATCCCCCGGAATATCCTTCATAAAAATATCTTTTATAAAAATATTTTCAACAACACCGCCCCTGCCGCGGGTGGTTTTAAAGCGCAGTCCGATGTCGGATCCGATAAACGTGCAGTTACTTACATATACATTATTCACACCGCCGCTCATCTCGCTTCCCACCACAAAACCGCCATGCGCCGCATACACAGTGCAGCCTCTTATAATGACATCTTTTGTTGGCATAGCCCGCTTACGCCCGTCCGCGTCACGTCCGCTCTTCATACATAACCCGTCATCACCCACATCAAATTTACTATTCTCAATCAGCACATTGCTGCAACTTTCCAGGTCAATGCCATCGCCATTCTGTGCGTACCAGGGATTTTTAACAAACACATTCCGCACCGTAATATTTTTGCTCATCAGCGGATGCAAACACCAGGCGGGAGAATTTTGAAAAGTAACGCCTTCCAACAACACCTTGTTGCAGGAGGTCAACACTACCAGGTTTGGCCTGAAAAAATCTTTTACGGATTGATAAAAGGCGGCATCCTTATCCGGCGACAGCCGGCCCGGATCTTTCATCCCGTTGCCTTTGGCATAGCTTTCGGAAGGCATCCAGGTTTTACCGCCATCGGCCAGCACGCCTCCGGAGGCCACCAGGTTCTTCCATTGCGATTCTGTTAATTTATCTTTTTTCACTGCCCGCCACGCATCCCCGTTGCCATCAATGATACCGGCACCGGTAATAGCTATGTTTACGGCGTTTTCTGCAGAAATGGGCGATTGATTCCGCATTTGGGGAAAACCCTCCCAATTGGCTTTTACCAGGGGATATTGGGTTTTATCTTTTGTAAACAGTAAGGTGGCTCCGGCAGCAAGGTTCAGGTTCACATTCGATTTTAACGTCAAAGGCCCTGTCAGCCACAATCCTGCAGGAACCTGTACCACA
This sequence comes from Niabella sp., assembly GCA_017744795.1. GTDB lineage: Bacteria > Bacteroidota > Bacteroidia > Chitinophagales > Chitinophagaceae > Niabella. Next base: position 88,907 of record JAGIAQ010000003.1, read on the forward strand.
CCGCCGCCTTTATTGGTGCAGGCATCAATAGCGGCTTGAATGCTTTTGGTACTTAAGGTGTACCCATCAGGAACCGCGCCGTATTTGGTTATGGGGTATTCGGCTTTGCTAAATTGCGGGAATATCACTTCGGGTAATTTCCATACAGACTGACTCCGGGCATTCAGGGCAATCAATACTAAAAGGGAAAAAAAACTATTTTTTAACATTCGACACTTTTTATTCAATAGAAACAAGCTACGATAGTGGCTCAAGTTAACGCTAAAAACCGGGGCCGGAAACGGATTACAGGGATTTATTTACGCAAACGTTATCATAATAGAAAAGCACATTGCTACAGGAAAATATTCCAGCCGGAGCTTAAAAGTAAAAAGTGAGAATGGACCACATTGGCGTTAACCTACTATTTTTGACAAAGCGCGATTCCAATAAAGTTCACCAACGTTTAACTACTTTTCCGAGCTGTTGCTTCCATTTGCCTCCAACCTTCTTTACTAATAAAATATAAGTTGCGCCCGCTTTTTGTGAAACGCTTTTTGTGTAAGACAATATAGCTTTATCTTCAAAGATATATGCATTGGAAAAGCATAACTTCCCGACAAGCCTTGCAGAATCAATCGGCTTCCGCCCTCCATCAGAAACGATTCTAAATTGTCCTGTATTATTTATGCGCACCAAATCAAGTTTACCCAAATAGTATGGGTGATTTACAACCTCAGCAAAATCTATATTATCTTTTACTAAATCCGAAACAGCCTCGTCAATAGCTTTATCGGAAGACAAGCTATCACTCACGGAAATAAGAAAAGACGCATTTTGAGAATAGTTCTCCCCCAGCCCGCCCGGCATGGCAAAGAAGCTTTTAAACCTGTAAGTGTTCGTATCCGCTATATTTAAAAAGTTATTATTTACCGCATCATAAAACCACTGCCTGGAAGAGCTCCTGCAGGAGAACAACGCGACAGCCAGCAAAAATATAGTTGATCTCATGTTTTAAAGATATTGCGAAAAGCTAACTACAATTTTGACCACATTATTACTAAATAGATTTAACCTGGTTAAGTGCCAGGGAAAGGGGTACTATTTTGAGACTCTAAACCAATCCACGTCCATAAAACCGGCGTCATTTATTTTTGTGGGGCTGGTGATGAACAGCCCCATTTTGATACCGATCCATTTGCCGGGAACCGCTCTCATAGCGTCTCCTGCGTTTTTGAAGTTTTGACCATCGAGGCTGTAGCTGAACTGGCAGGTGGTATCCTTATTAAACTGCAGGCGGAAATAAACATCGCCGGTGTTCACCTTGGTAATTTCCGTTTCCACTTCCGCATTTCCTTTTTCTGCCCCCGCACATTTTCCATATACTATATATAATCCGTCCTTTTTTTTCTTAAGGGCAATATTGCTGTAGTCCAGCGCCATTGTGGTAAGGCCGGCCTTTTCGCCGACCACTTTTTCGTTAGGTGTGAAATGGATCTTGGTTGTGGCGATAAACGCATCGCCCGGAAATTTTTGCAGCAAAACTGCCGGCACATTCCAAAGGCTTTTCGCTTCCGGCTCCATTACCTGGGCATACAAGCGCAACGTGCCCGCAGCGGGATTTAAAAAGCTCCAGGTAGCCTGCGGATTTGCCTGCCATTGCCATTGCAACCCAAGCTTTTTGTCATTAAATTCATCGGATTCGACAGGGGTTTGAACCGGATATATTTTTCCAACATTTGGTTTTTTAAAGGTAGCAACCGGCTCGCCAATGCCGTCTCTGTCTTTATCCACGCCAATCACCGGCCAATCATTGTTCCATTGCATGGGCTGTAAATGCACCACACGACCGATAGCCCCCTTATCCTGAAAATGGAGAAACCAATCCTCCCCCGTTTTCGTAGTAACCCAGGCGCCCTGGTGCGGTCCGTTTATGGTTGATCTGCCCTGGGCCATCACCACGCGCCGTTCATAGGGCCCGTACACGTTTTTGCTGCGCAGCACCAGTTGCCAGCCCGTAGCCACTCCGCCGGCAGGAGCAAAAATGTAGTAGTAGCCGTTTCGTTTATAAAACTTGGGGCCTTCCAGCGTGGGGTCCTGCGCATGCCCGTCAAAAACAATAGCGCCCGCGTCAGTAGTTTTAGTTCCTCCGGCATTCATTTCCTTCACTACAAGAACACTTTTGATACCTGCCCGGCTGCCGGCATAACCATGCACCAGGTATACTTTCCCATCATCATTCCAGAGCGGACAGGGGTCAATCAACCCGGCGCCTCCTTCTACAAGTACCGGATCACTCCAGGGGCCCGTAATATTTTTTGCTTTGATCACATAAATACCAAAATCCGGATCGGGATAGTAAATATAAAATTCATTGTTATGATACCGGATCGCCGGTGCCCACACGCCGTTGCCGTGCTGGTTCCTGGCAAATACATCAAAAGGCGGCTGGCGGTTGAGGGCATGACCGATGATCGTCCAGTTCACCAGGTCTTTTGAATGCAGGATCGGTAGCCCCGGCACGGCGTCAAAACTGGAAGCGATCAGATAAAAATCATCCCCTACACGTATGGCATCCGGATCGGAATAATCCGCATTAATAACAGGGTTGGTATACGTACCGTTGCCGTTATCCGGCACCCATACTTTTGACACGTAGGCTTGCTGTGCATTCAATAACAACGATGCCAGCAGGCAAAAAACGATCAGGGTATTCTTTTTCATTCCAGTTGCTTCTTTAATTATTAATCAATCCTAAAAACGCGCCACCTGCCACCCGCTGAAAATATTTTTTACCTGGTAGGCAGCGGCGGTTGCTGGCGTAAGCTGATGTGCCCATTTCACGCGTTTATCTGTATTGGCACCCGCGCCGCTATTATTGTACTCCGCATAAAAAGTGGTTCGCTCCGCATCCGGTTTCCCCCAGTTATGCCAGCCTTCGGGCTTAATAATATCCGAAAGGTTGCATCCGATAAAGACCGTACGCGCTGCAGCTTTCCAGGGACGGCCCAGGTAATAGGAGGCTTTCCCCGCATCTCCTGAAATAACGCAGCCAATAAACACATATCCATATTGCGATGTATCCGGCGTACTTGCGGCCGTAAGATACTGTCCTCCTTTTTTGCCATAAATGCGGCACTGTTCAAACACCGCTGTTGCCGCGCCAAAAATAAAATCTGTTGTACCTTCTATATAACAATTTTTATAATACTGCCGGCTTGCAGCTCCGTTGCCATAAGTGTATAGCGTATCCTGGAAGCCCAGGAATTTACAGTTGATAAATTGCACCCTGTCCGATGCCACCCGCACTGCCACTGCCTGCCCCACCGGGCCTGCGCTGTTTTGAAAAGTTATCTGCTCTGCTGTAAAATCATTTGCATAGATAAAGAACGATGCAGAACCACTGGTGCCGATATCAGCTCCCAATGCATTTTTTTTACTGGCATAGTCGTCAAAGGTCAGGATCACTTTGTCTACATCCTGTCCAATATATTTTACGTTTATTCTACTGGCAGGTAGCGTCAATTTTTCCTTATACACTCCGTTTTTAATATAAACAATAGTTTGTGTGTTTTTAAGATCGGGAATGGCATCAATCGCTTCCTGAACAGTCTTAAAGTCGCCACTGCCATCCTGGGCTACGGTAAAATCGGGCTTTGCAGCAAACGCAATGGCAACCAACAGCAAACAACCAGTGATCAGCAATAATTTTTTAAACATATTATTTGAAGGGCAGGGGGATTAAAAAAATTGCTATTTTTTTGCAGGCCAGACAAAGGGTTTTAGATTTTGTAAAAACCAATCCTGTTCTCCCGGCAACCGAGTATTGCAGCTTGCAAAAATAGTTTCCAAAGTATAGTCTTTTGCTTCCTTATCTGTCAGCTGTTTGCTCCACGCTGCCCGTTTGGCAGCAGTTGCGCCCGGACCTGTATTCTTATACTCAGCGTAGTAAGCAGTCTTTTCATTTTCAGAATTGCCCCAGTTTTCCCAGCCCGCGGGCGCAATGGCGGCAGGCAGCTCGCACCGGATCCATACCGTTTTTGCATGCGCGCGCCAGGGGCGGCCCAGGTATATTTTACTAACGCCACTGTCCGCAATCACTTTACAATCCAGCAATACATAGCCAAAGCGTTTACCTGGTGTGGTGCTGGCCGCTGTAAGATAGGAGTTGGCTTTTTCTTTAATGGTGCAGTTCTGGAACACGGTTGTTGCCGGGCCAAAAATAAAATCCGTTGTGCCCTCTATATAACAGTTTTTGAAAAGTTGCCGCGCCGTTTCCCCTGCTGTAAAAATGGTATCCTGGTTGCCCAGGAATTTACAGTTCAGGAATAACGCCTTGTCGGCATCCACATACAATGCCACCGCCTGTCCTACGCGTCCGGCGTTGTTCTCAAATGTAATATTCATCGCCGTAAAACGGTTGCCTGATATTTTAGCGGTGTAAGAAGTAAAAGTGGTCAGCTTCCCGCGTCCTGAATAATCGCCAAAGGAAATGATCGTCTTATCCACGCTCTCCCCAATAAACACCACATCTGTATTATTTGCCGGCAGCTCTATTTTTTCATTGTACACCCCGTTTTTGATATACAGCGTAATGGGCGCCAATGGATATACACGCATGGCATCAATGGCATCCTGTATGTATTTAAAATCGCCGCTGCCATCTTTGGCAACGGTGAACGTGTACTTGTACTGGTGCGGGTTTGCGGTTTGTGCATTCAACTTACAAAATGGCGCTATAGCCAGTATCATAAACTGTATGAGCCCGGCAGCAATGCTTCTATCAGCTTTAAATCTTTTAATCATACCAGATCTGTTTAAAAAAATATAATTTTATTGGAGTCCCGCCCAGCGTTTCGCCCAATCCAGCAGCGCCTCATTGCGCCATTTACTTACCGTTTTAGCGCCCTGCCAACCGCCATCAAACAAGTCCGGATCACTCCGGTCCGAATACCAGTTGTTACCTAGCGGATAGTCAGCAGCACCGGCCTTTCCCGGCCAGCTGTCATTTACCACAAACTGTCCGCTTTGCTCCGGAAAACCGGGAATAGCTGAAGTAATTTTATACGATACCGTTTCCGCTTGTTTAGGACAATAACGAATCGCATAAGCGCCATCACCCAAATAATAGCCATCCCACTGCTGTTCACCTATACCCGCCTGAACTGTCATCGTAAAACAGGATTTATTGCCAACAACATTCGTCTTCGGCCCTTTGAAATGAAATTCGAGCACTGAATAGATCGTTACCGTATCTGCGTTTGTGGTGTTGCGTTTAAAGATCGTTCTGGGGCTATGGGTGATTTTTGTAAAACTTCCGCCCCAGCTCTCCCTAAACGGATTATCCGGCGCGCCATCCATTAAATACAGCAATGAAGGTGTATCGCCCATTTTTATTTGTCCTTTGTAATAATTTTTGAAATCCCGGCCCAGGTACCCTGTACCCTTTATGTAATGATCGTAATAGTTGGTATTGGTTAATTGTTCCACTTTACTGTCTGGCGAGAAGAACCCGTTGTACGATCCGTTGCATTCAATAAACCACAGCCCCGGAAAATTTGCGGCGATATAAGCATAACTGTTAGCGCTCCATTTTTTATTAGGGCCGCCGATCCAGTATACTTTTACTTTCGTTTGAATATCCGGCGCATCGTGCAATGCCTGCGCCAAATCATCTAACCCGCCCCAAACTAGTATCCATAAGGGCTGGGGACTTTTTTTACGGGCGCATTGTACGATCCAGGCGGAGCCTTCGGTTGAGGCACCGTAGCCTGCATAAGGCGCCAACCCCGGCCGCCCCTGCTTACAAACGGCTCTTAGGGTAGCAGGTGCGGGGTATCCCTTTTCCGTTTTTTGTAGTTTGGAAAAATCTTTTTCGTACAGATCGATCATGCGTAGTAATTCCTGTTTACTTCCCTTGCCATAGGACGGGGAAGATACCAGCCCCTCGGTAACAAACCGGTTGCTATACATAAGGAAATGGGCCATCGACTGATTATCATCCGGATCGGTACCGCCGATATCCGTACTTATAAGGATGCGCGGTTTTGCCGGAACGGGTTGCTGCGCCAGCGCGGAGCAGGTACACAGCACCATAATGCCAGCCAATACCCATCGCGGTATGCTGTTGCCAACCGGTGCCGTCCAAAATATTTGATGTCTTTTCATTTGCCTTTTTTGTCACTTTTTTCCGTCAAATATCACAGTCGCGTTGGTGGTGGCTACTTTATTCAGTCCTTCCTTTGTCAGGAGCGTACAGTTATCGAAACGTATATTATTGGCAAAGAAAACGCCAAAGGCCGTGCTTGCGGTAATGGTCACATTTTGAAAAACGATATTGGATGCGGGCGCTTCGGGCAGCCCCCATACCAGCCCCGCGCGCTTTCCTTCCTGCGTTGTGGCCGTTATATTCTGAAAAGTGATATCCTTATACACGGGCGTTAAATCCGTCAGTGGCTCCTTTGCATAACCGGCCGCAATTTCCGGGGTGATCTTTTGAAGGTTCCGGAGCTCCTTTTCCTTTGCCATATAAGCGCCATAGATCAGTATGGGCATCCCAACATTTTCCATTTTAATATTCCGGTAGGTAAGGTTTTGCACCACACCGCCGCGGTCGCGGTCCGACTTGATCCGGATCCCACACTCGGTATTGGTGAAGCTGCAATCCTCAATTAAAAAATTGCTAACGCCGCCTTTGGTATAACTGCCTATCGACAATCCATGACCGTAGCCATATTTACAATTTTGAATATGCACATTGGAAGTGCCTCCCCCACAGGTAAAGTTATCATCACCGGTGCTGATATCACAATCTTTGATCAGTATTTTATCTCCTGCAACATCACAGGCATCTGTATTATGACTGGGATTGTGCGGATCGTCTGAAGCCGGTGCACGAACCGTTACTTTTTCCACGGTCACATTGTTTGTGGTTTTCCCACTGATCGCGATATGAAACATAGGCGCGTTCATCAGTGTTACGCCCCGGATCAAAATGCGTTCACAATTTTGCAGCGCTATCATCCGGGGGCGTTTTACACCTTTATCCTTATAAGCGGGCCACCAGGGAGCGCCCTGCCCGTCGATGGTTCCGCTGCCGGTAATGGCCACATCGTGCAGCTTTGAGCCGCTAATAAAATCTGTTCCCAATGTGGTACCACCGGGATACTTGTTGATGGGCAACAACCGGAGTATCGCGCCCGAATCGATCTGTAAATTCAGATTGCTGTTAAACTGCAAGGGACCGCATAAATAAACGCCGGGCGGGACAATGACCGTTCCGCCGCCCGCCTTATCTGCTGCATTGATGGCCTGTTGTATAGCTGCAGTGTTATCGGTACTATTATCGGCAAGAGCACCAAAATCCTTAATGACAAAGGTCTTGCCCGGTATCTTTGGCAGCGCGGGCATTGAAAAATCTGCTTGTGCATGCAGCTGATTAAAAAAGGAAATACTAAAAAGAACCGGAAGAATACGCCAGCCTGTTTTCATGATACCAATTTTTTATTACAACTTCTTCGTTGCCGGTTTTATAATGTGTTCTGCCAAACCCGGCAGCAGGTTCCGGATATTTGCCAACACCAGTTCCGCAATTTTCCGGGCGCCCAGTTCATTGAAATGCGTATCATCTGCTTTCCCCCCTGGGTAATTAGGATGTTCGCCCGGTTGCAGGTGGTTAAACAGGAGCTTTGAATTTTCGGCGCCCAATTGCTGATACAGTTCCTGCGCCCGGCGATCCAGGTCTATCAGTGGTACTTTTAACGCCGCTGCAACGTCCCGCACAATGCCTGAATACACTTCATGCGTTCCTTCAATTTTTCCTGCCGCGTCAAATTTTCTCCTGGCTACGGGCGTTATTAAAACGGGCTGCGCGCCCTTCGCCTTTACCTCGGTTACAAAACGCTCCAGGTTATTTTTAAATTCGGCTTCTGTTGTATATGTTTTTTTTGTAGGCACTTCATCATTATGACCAAACTGGATCAGCACATAATCGCCTACACTGCAGTCTTTCATGATCTGATCCCATAACCCCTCTTTGCGAAAGGAAGAAGTGCTGCGCCCGTTCTTTGCAAGATTTACCACCTGCACCGTGCTATCCCAGAAATACACAAAGGGCATGCCCCAACCTGTTTCGGGATAGGCTTTGGTTTCCTTGATGGCCATTGTGGAATCCCCCGCCATAAAGATCTTCAATTTTCGTTTCGGCGGCGCAAAAGCCATTAATGTGATCAAACCAATCAACAGTACTACTCTTTTACCCATGTTTTTAAAATTTATAAGAATCAGCATTGCTCACTCAATGCCATTTCCTTGAACTTTCAGATTCCTTTGCATTTCCCGCAGATTACCACAGGTTTTTTTGTGCTCCCGATAGCCATCGGAATTGCAGAAAATCAATCTGCAGATATCAGCGATGTATTAGATCTGCCTAAAATCCCCGCCCGACTGA
>JAGIAQ010000040.1:0-3051 GCA_017744795.1 Niabella sp.
GACAGACAATAGCCAGGGCAATGCTTCCATAAAGATATTGTTCCAGGTTTTGGCCCATATACTTCAAGGTAAGTTGTTTACTGAAAGAGATGTCTACCGCCTTCGCTCCCATAAAAGGTTTTCCTGCTTTATAACTTAAAAAAACAACAAATGGGATCAGGGGCGGAATGCTGATATGCGCGGCCGTTACCACCAATGCCTTGTTTAATTTGAATAAATGAGCCAGTGCAATGCCTATCAGCAACTGGAATCCCCAGATGGGAACGATGCCCATAAACCCTCCAAAGGCAACAGAGTTGGCCTTGGTCATAACCGATTCTCCGGGATTGAGGAGTAACTGCTTTAACTCCTGCTTCCAGTTCTTTCTTGTAAAGCGCCGGAAGAAGTTACGCGGCTTGATATACAAAAAAGCGATCAGCACCAGAACGGTGTTAAGCACGCTGATCCGGCTAAAATCTTTAAAGGGTCTGAAATGCGTGATGCGTTCTTCTTTGGGCGGATAATACACGGTTATGGGTACTGAAGTAACTTTTACCCCCGCCCAGGCCAGCCGCACGATCACCTCAATTTCCAGTTCATATTTACGGGTGAATAAGCGCATATTGCCGATGGGTTCGAGTGGATACAGCCGGTAACCGGTTTGTGTATCCGGACAATCAATACCCGTTTCCACCTTATACCAAAAATTAGAGAATTTATAGCCGAAACTGCTTTTGCCCGGAACATGGGCCGTGTCGGTCATATTACGGCTTCCCATGATCAGGGCCGGACCTTCCGTTTCCAGTTTGTCCAGAAACAAAGGCAGGTCTTTGGCAAAGTGCTGCCCGTCTGAATCAATGGTGATGGCATAGTTAAAGCCCAAAGCGATTGCTTTTTTAAAACCGGTTCTCAGCGCCATGCCTTTGCCCCGGTTGGGGTTATAGGATACTATAGTTAATTGAGGAAATTTTTTTAAGATTGATTCCGTAGCATCTGTAGAACCATCATTTACAATAATGATCTGCCGCGTGTACGCCAACACGTCCGTAATGACCTGCTCAATGCTGGAAGCATTGTTATAGGTTGGAATAATAACGCATATGCCCGATTGTAAAAACCGGTTTGAGATGGTATCGGGTATTTTAGAAATTGCTGGTTCCACGAAGCCTCAAAAATAAAGGTTGAGGAGTAATTAAAAAAGGGCTGCAAATGCAACCCTTTTCGAACTTTTACTAATGAACCTTTAAAACGTGTATCGCGCCGCAACTCCCACAGTGGGATACACGGTTTCGAAATCGCTTGGAGCCGTGATGTGGATAATGGGTCGCACATCGGCAGATAAATTCAATGGTATTCTGTTGAATTTGTAATCAATACCTCCGGTGGGGTAAATACCCGCTCCAAATCCGTCATATTGAGGCACATTGGCCCTGGTGTTAAATAATACCAATCCGCCGCCGACGAACCATTTTAACCCCGGAACAGGTTTAATAGGAAAGTGATGCTGGTAGGTACCGGCAAAACTCACGCCATGGGCGTGCTCATAATTTCCGTTATCCCAATAGCGGCGGTCGCCGATGCCTAAATTCAACTCGATGGCACCCGGGCGGGAAACAAAAAATTTATAAGACGCAGCCGCAGCGTCGTAATAAACATTAGAACTGAAACGCATACCGATTGCATGCTGATAATTGCTTTGTGCATTGGCAGCCAGGCAGGTAAATGCAATGGCCGCAAGAAAAATTACTTTTTTCATTGATACTGGATTTAAACGCCCAATTGTTCGCAAAGAACATACCAAAATGACAGATACAGGCTAACAAAGGTTAGAAAGGGGCGATAAAAGCACAACCTGTTCCGGAAATTCATATGAGAATATGGATTAATATATTGTATGTCAAATTGTTGTAACTAAAAATAGACCTGACAACAATGAGCGTATGTATTACAGGCTGGTGATGATCAGCGCCTTATTGTTTTCGCTTTTTCTGCTGATAATATTTTATAAGTTAGGAACCAATTCTTTATAAATGACATCCAATATGCTCCTCCGGATGCTTAAACTGCTGAGCCGGGGATTGTCACGCGTCGGATATACCCTGTTAGACAGGAAGATATACACGATATTGTATTTTGGATCAACCCAAACACAGGTGCCGGTAAACCCGGTATGACCATAAGCCAACGGAGATGCGTATTTGCTGGGGTAAGGATCGCTGCTGGTGGCATTATCCTTTTCAGGTTTATCAAAACCATAACCCCGGCGGCTGATGGAGCTATGATAGGCTGAAAAATACTGGATGGTCTCCCTTTTTAAAAACCGCTGGCCATCCAGCTCACCGCCGTTCAGCAGCATCTGGTATAATTTGCCGAGATCATAGGCATCGGAAAACAGACCGGCATGACCGGCAACACCACCGCCCAGGGCAGAACCTTCATCATGAACCGTTCCCTGTATGAGCTGGTTGCGGAAATGGGTTTCTTTTTCTGTCGGTACGATCGCGTCCAGCGGAAAACGTTCCAGGGGGTGAAATCCGGTGGTGGTCATGTGCATCGGCTGGTAAAACGTTTTCTGCACATAGGTTTCCAGCGGCATTTTGGTGATAGCTTCCACAATCTTTCCCAGGAACCAAAAATCATTATCACTGTAAATATATTTTTGCCCGGGGGGAATAACCGGACTTTCCATTATTTCCTTCCAGATCGTATCCTTATAGTCATTTCTTAAATAAAGATCCCGTGCTACCTGTGTGGTAAAACCCTCTGTGCGAACGGACCGGTACAGGTCGCTTCTCACGGATCCGTCGGCATTCAACGTTTTTTTATAAAAAGCGATGAAGGGTACCATTCCCGCCTGGTGCAGGATTATGTCTTCCAGCGTGAGTTTTGCTTTATTGGTTTTTTTTGTCCAGGGCAGATAATCTTCCAGTCTTTTTTTAAGATCAATTTTCCCTTCCTCGTATAGTTTCATTACAGAGACCGTAGTAGCAGAAACTTTGGTAACGGAAGCAAGGTCAAAAATACTGTTGAGCTGCATGGGGTGACTGGTATCATACTCATAGTTCCCAAAGG
>JAGIAQ010000040.1:3088-3445 GCA_017744795.1 Niabella sp.
ATCTATTGCAGCAAAGCGGGGCGCATCGATAGGACGCAAGCCACCGGTTGCTGCATTTTTCAGAACAATGCCGGTGCCATACTTCCAGTTACAGACGGAAACAGGCAAGGTTCCAGTAGCAACAAATTTTGATTCCAGCCAGTCTGCAGCAGTGTTTTGGAAGATGTTGTCATCTTCATAAGCGGCCACCAGCGATTTTGCGGTGCAGAAATTGCTTAAGGATAAGGGATTGCCAAATACCATAGTGAGCGCATTTTCCTTGTTCAACGCCTGCCAGTTCTGAAGCGCGCTTTGGGAGATCCCATAATTAGTGGCTCCTTTTCTGAGATTGACCTCATGAAAGCCGAGTATAACCGC
>JAGIAQ010000040.1:3455-17206 GCA_017744795.1 Niabella sp.
TTACTATAGTGCCTCCTTTGCCGGTAGAATCGTTGTAATGAATATAGTAAATATCTGCTTTCAGCTCGCTTTGCAGGCGGGTTGCCAGTGCCGGGTTTTCATTATTTACAAAACCCACATAGGCGATCTTTTTACCTTTCAGCGGCAGGGAGAAAAAGTCGTCGCGGAAACCGTCGGGGTTGATCCAATTAACAACGGTCAACGCTTTTTGCGCCACTTTTTGGCGAATGCTGTTGGTGCCGGCGTTTAATTCATTCGTCAGATTTTCTGTGGGGATGGGCTGCCACTGATTTAATCCAAGATTGTATTTGGCGAGCAATACCTTTTTGACCTTGGCTTCAATGTCCTTCCGGCGGAGCCTCCGCTTTTTTATGGCTTCATTAACCGCGCTGATCGTTCCTTCCACACTTTCGGGCAGGCAAAGCATATCATTTCCTGCTATCAGCGATTCAACGGCAATAGTGCCGCCGGGAAAATAGCTGGCCACGCCTTTCATTTCGAGGGCGTCAGTAAATATCAACCCATTAAAACCGAGGGTGTTTTTTAGCAGACCGGTTACCGCATTTTTTGAGATAGAAGTGGCGTGGTGCGGTGTATTGTCGATGGAAGGAACAAAAAGATGCCCTACCATTATACTTTGCACGCCCGCCTTAATGAGTTGTTTAAAGGGGTAAAGCTCCAGCTCCTGCAACTGATCCATTGTTTTATTGATCACGGGCAGGTCCAGATGCGAGTCCACCGCTACATCGCCGTGCCCTGGAAAATGTTTGGCGCAGGCCATGATCCCGGCGTCCTGCATGCCTTTCATGTAGGCGATGCCCATCGCAGCTACCTTATACTTGTCTTCTCCAAAAGAGCGGAAACCGATAACTGGGTTGTTGGGGTTATTGTTAATGTCGACGTCCGGGGCATAATTCACATGTACTCCCAGGCGCTTATGCTGGTGGCCTACAGCGCGCCCCATTTCATATACCAGGGCCGAATCCGCCATGGCGCCCAGCGTCATCTGGTACGGAAATTTGACCACGCTATCCAGGCGCATGCCCAGGCCGTATTCGCCATCGATAGTGATCATCAGCGGTGTTTTGGCCAGCGACTGGTAATAGTTGGTGAGGTTGGCCTGACGTACGGGACCCCCTTGGAAAAAGCAAAGCGCACCTACATTATATTTTTTAATGTCATCAGTGACTTTTGCAATATGGTCGGGTCCCAGGTTGGAGTGGGCTCTTACAATGATCAGCTGTGCAATGCGCTGCTCTTTGCTCAGACTTTTATACACACTGTCGACCCACTTTTTTGGAGACAGGTTACTTTTATATTGTGCGGTAGCAAGGCAAGGGATCAGCAGCAGTGTTAACAAACGCATATACAACCGGCAATGCTTCATTTTGTGTTATTTTTCGTTATGAATGTCTGCAAATGTAGCTGATTCCGCAATGAAAAGGGCGCCGTTCATCAAGGCGAGCGTACAAATCTAAGGGCTGCCACGAATACACGAATGAAATAATTATTCTGCCTACAAAATGATGAACACTAATGTGTCTTCGATGCATGGCATTCGTGTTCATTTTTTTTGAAGACGGCGCAACAGCTAATGTATTCGTGTATTCGTGGCTGAAATTATTCTGTGTACTTATACCCTACGCCTCTAACGGAATGAAAGAACTCAGGGTTGCGGCTGTCCTTTTCAAAGTATTTCCTGAAATTGAGAATAAAGTTGTCGATGGTGCGTGTGGTTGGGTACACATTATAGCCCCATACAGATTGCAGTATTTTTTCGCGGGGCACTACTTCATTCTTATTTTCGATAAGCAGCTTCAGCAGCATCGCTTCTTTTTTGCTGAGCTGTATTTTGCCGGCATACTTGGTAACGGCTTCCTGTGCTTTAAAGTCGATGAGGTTATCGCCGAAAGTATAAGAATTGCCAACGGTGCTGCGCTCCTGCAGGCGCTGGTTTTTGTTGATGAGCTTCTGGATCCTTAATAATAACTCTTCCAGGTTAAAGGGCTTGGTAAGATAATCATCAGCGCCTTTCTTTAAGCCCAACACTTTATCGTTACTGGTGTTTTTCGCGCTCAGCATCAGAATAGGCAGCTCCGTATTGGTTAACCGGATGGTTTCTGCAACAGCGATGCCGTCCATCTCGGGCAGCATAATGTCCAGGATCACCAGATCAAAATATTCATTCTTTATCGCATCCAGCGCCTGTACCCCGTCAAAGGCCGATGTTACGGCGTAATTTTCCAACTCAAGGTTCAGTTTTAACGCCTCGTGCAGATTCTCTTCATCTTCTACCAGCAAGATAGTAGCTGCTTTATCCCCGTTCATGTTCTTAAATTCTTTTATCTAACTACTAATAGGAAACCTGACCGCAAAATTACTTCCGTTCGGTTCATGATTTGTCACTGAAATGTCTGCATTGTGATCCTTTGCTATTTTGCTGCACAGGTACAAACCCAATCCCGTACCTTGTTTTTTGCGTGTGGCTTCATTACCGATACGGTAAAACTTTGTAAAGATTTTCTTTTTCTCTTCATCGGGTATGCCTGGCCCGTCATCTGCAACAGCCATAATAATGGATTGTTGTTGCTTATCTAAACGGATAAGAATGCGACTTTCTTTGGGACTGTATTTCACCGCATTTTCTATGAGATTATTAACCAATATTTGTAATAAAAGGTCATCTCCTAAAATATCCACTTCGGGTTGGATGGCTGCCTCAAAATGGCGATCAGGAAAGCGTTGTACAAACTCAGCCACACGATCAGCCACCAGTCCTGAAAAATTCAGCTCTTCCTTGTTTATCTTGTGATCATGGTCTTCCAGCTGGGAGGAGATGAGTATATTATTGGTAAGAAAGTTGAGCCGGGCCGTTTCTTCCAGGGTCATTGCGATGAGTTTGCGGCGGCGCTCTTCATCAAGATTGCGTTTTAAAAGCGTTTCCAGGTTCAGCTTCGCAACGGCGATAGGCGTTTTTAGCTCATGTGTTACAGCCATGGTAAAGTTCTGCTGCTGTTGCTGTAGTTTGGATTGCTGTGTGATGTAGCGGTAAACAAAAAGCGCACCCCATAATATTAACCCCAGGAAAACGATCCCTTCCCCGGCGTACTTAACATGACTGCGTTCATAGTCGGCTTCTATTTTTGCGCGGCGCGCGGCATATGCTGCTGAAGTTGTATCCGGTATAGCGGTATTCAGATGCTCAATTCTTGCCTTATGCAGTTCCCGGTTTTGTATTTCCAATAAAATAAACAGCCACACCAACGCGGCCAGGATATAAACGACCAGCAGATAAAAGATGACCCTTGTTTTTCCCCTGCTCTTTTTAAGTCGCTGCTCCATCATTTTTGTTTTTCTATCGCAATACCTGCATTTAATACAAAGGGAAGCGGATCGTCCTTCATCTGGTGGGTGATGATAAAATGATACCTGCCTCTTCTTAAAGGAACGATTGTGTTCAGTTTTATGAAATGATCGTATAGGTCGTCAATGGCATTGCCTTCCCATTTACCGGAAGCTGATGCCAGGGGGGCATTAACAGTGAGGGCGGCAATTACTTTGTTTAACGTATCTTTTATGGTAACTTTTGCTACAATATTATTGTAGGGGTATTGCTCCGTATGCCTGAAAATAAAATAGAGCTGGTAGGGGGCGGTAGCTGCCACATCCAGGTCTACAACAGCTGCATGATTTTGTTGCCATTCGTGTGCAGGAATATCGGCTATCCGTTCGTTCACTACCACCTGCCTGCAGGACAAGAGCCCGCAGGCTATAAAAAGGATCAGTAAATAAACAATGCTGCGCATTTGCAAATGTAGCTTAAAGCACGTTCAATACCTGTTCTTTGGCTTTCTCCAATTCATCTTTCATCATCACAACCAATTTCTGGATGCTGGAATTATAAGCTTTTGATCCCGTAGTATTGATTTCCCTGCCCACTTCCTGTAATATAAAAGAGAGTTTTTTCCCTTTGATGTCCGAAGCTTCGTTTACGATCTCCATAAAATAATCGCAATGGTTTTTCAGACGTACCATTTCCTCTGTGATATCGATCTTTTCAATATAATAGATCAATTCCTGTTCCAGCCGGTTGGCATCAAAATTATCTTTACCTACTTTTTCATCGAGCAATTTAACAATGCCTTCACGGATCATCTCCTTACGTGCCGGATCCAGAACGGCCACTTCTTGTTGTAAGACGACAATATTCTTAATCCGGTCCGTAAGCTCTGTTTCCAGGATATGTCCTTCATTGATCCGGTGCGCATTTAAATCAGCGGTGGCTTCCTTCAGAAGCTCATTGAACGTAGCCGCATCGTCTTCAGATAAAGACTCACTGCTGGGCGTGATCACTTCCGGGAGTTTGATCAGTGCGTTGAGAATATTGGAAGTATCTAGGCCCAGTTCTTTGGATAGGTCAAACAATGAGTTGTAATAGGCCTTTGCCAGATCTGTATTGATCGCTACGGGCTTTGCATCACCCGTATCTTTTAAACTCACACTGCATTCCACACTGCCGCGGCTCAGCCCCTCCGACAGGGTTTTCCGGATATTAAATTCGAATGGTTTTAAAATGGCAGGTAATCTCAACGACAGATCAAATTGCTTTCCGTTTAATGATTTAATATCGACCATAAAGGTCTTTCTGCCAATCGTTCTTTCCGCACGGCCAAAGCCTGTCATTGATTTAAACATACTGTGATTTTTGTAAAGATAACCATTCGGGGAGCTGTTTTAAAAAAATAAAACCTGCTGCAGCAACCGGCTGTTCATAAAAAAATCCCTTCGAAAGGGAAGGGATTATTTTATAAAGATGGGTTAGTAAGTATGGGAAGGTAAATTCCCACCACAATATTAATTATTATTTTCCCGTAATAAAAATTATTTCCAATAAATTTTATTCACATTATTAAATGCTGGTGTGGATATGTGCGGCCTGTTGAAGGCGGTGTTTCTACAGAAATATTGTTGATGTGATTGAGTAAAGATTGTTGCCGCAAATAGTAGTACAAGCTGAAATGCTGATGAATAATGGGTTTTGGCCGATTTTATTTTTGAAGTAAGCTGTCAATGCTCTTCAACGGTGTGCGATTGATGATTAGCTGGCGCTCTTTTTTTAGTTGTAAATATGCCTGAAATATTTTTTTTAAAATCCCAAACAGATTGCTGCACAAAAGGAGAAAAATACGGATGCGTACTACAACAAACACTTACACCTAACTTTGAAAAAAAAGATATGCGATTTGAGAATCCTGTACCCTTGTCGGAAATAGCAGCATTGATCAATGCGAAAATAACGGGCGATACAAATGCGGCTGCAAAAGGGATTAACGAAATACACCAGGTGGAAGAAGGTGATCTGGTATTTGTTGATCATCCTAAGTATTATGATACGGCAATCAATTCTGCAGCAAGTTTTATCATTATAAATGCGGAACAGGCAATCCCCGCAGGCAAGGCTTTGTTAATTGTAGACGAACCATTCGAAGCCTACCTGAAAATCGTGGAAAGCTATTATCCGTTTCGTCCTTCAATGGAGCTGCGGGCTGCCAGCGTGCAGGTGGGAGAAGGGTCGGTAATAATGCCGGGTGTTTATTTGGGCAACCGGGTAGTGATCGGGAGGAACTGCACGATCTATCCTAATGTTACGATACTGGATGATTGCACCATTGGTGATGATGTAGTGATTCAAAGTGGAACGGTTATTGGAAGTAATGCATTTTACTATAACAAAAAAACAAACCGCCCCATACACTACAAACGAATGACCAGCTGCGGAACGGTAGTGATAGAAACAGGCGTGGAAATAGGGGCCGGCTGTACGATCGACCGGGGGGTGACGGGCATAACACGCATTGGAGCTGGAACAAAAATAGATAACCTGGTGCATATTGGTCATGATACATTCGTAGGCAAAAACTGTCTTTTTGCATCGCAGGTCGGCATTGCAGGCGCTACGGTTATTGAAGATGAAGTGATCCTCTGGGGCCAGGTAGGTGTAAGCAAAACCCTTACCATTGGCAAAGGAGCCGTGGTATTTGCCCAAAGCGGGGTGCCTGCTTCATTAAAAGGTGACCAGGTGTATTTTGGCAGCCCCGTCATTCCGGCTCAGGACAAACGAAAAGAATTAGTTTGGATCAAACGCATACCAGAGCTCTGGGAAAAAGTGAATGCATTGTTAGCCCGGGAGAAATGAACGGAGTTAATAGTCAATGGTCAATAGTCAATGGATCATAGCATAGTTGCCTGTTAGCGTTCTGCATTGAGCATTAAGCATTTTGCGTTGCGCCTGTAACCCGGTTCTGAATTCTCAATTCTCTGACGTACCTTGCGCCCATGCAGGATTATTTAGCTGGATTGAATGAACGACAGAAAGAGGCCGTATTGTACACTGATGGGCCGTTGATGATTATAGCCGGTGCCGGCAGCGGAAAAACAAAAGTACTCACCACCCGTATTGCCCATTTAATGGCAAAAGGAGTGGATGCCTTTCACATCCTGGCGCTGACCTTTACCAACAAAGCCGCCCGCGAGATGAAGGAACGGGTAGAGCGCATCCTTGGTAATAATGATGCGAGGAATCTGTATATCGGAACCTTCCACAGTGTATTCGCAAGAGTGCTGCGGGCAGAAGCCCATCGCATCGGTTATCCCAATAGCTTCACTATTTACGATACGGATGACGCCAAAAGCGTGGTGAAAACCGTTATTAATGAAATGCAGCTGGATGACAAGCTGTATAAGCCCGCAACGATATATAATCGTATCTCTTCAGCAAAGAATGCCCTGGTTACCCCGCTGGATTATGTGAACGATTATTACCTGCAGCAGGAAGACATAAGAGCCAATCGTCCGGCCATTGCCAAAATATATGACGCGTATTGCAAACGCTGCTTCAAAAACGGGGCGATGGATTTTGATGATCTGTTGCTGAAGTTTTATGAATTGCTGAAAACCTTTCCGGATGTGCTAAGCAAATACCAGCACAAGTTCCGGTATATTATGATTGATGAGTACCAGGATACTAACCCTGCACAATATGAGATCGTAAAATTGTTGGGGGCCATGAATGAAAATGTGTGCGTGGTAGGTGATGATGCACAAAGTATTTACAGCTTTCGCGGCGCTACCATTCAGAATATCCTCCAGTTTCAGAAAGATTATGATGAAGTAAAAGTGGTAAAGCTGGAGCAGAATTACCGCAGTACCCAGAATATCATACATGTGGCCAATGAAGTGATCCGCAACAATAAAGCGCAGATCCCTAAAGTGTTGTTCACCGAGAATCAGGGCGGTGAGAAGATAAAGATCGTGCAAACGATGACGGATAATGATGAGGGGAAATTTGTTGCGGATACCATCCAGGAGCAAAAACTTCGAAACCATTTTTCCAACAAGGATTTTGCCATTTTATACCGTACCAATGCGCAAAGCCGCGCCTTCGAAGAATCTTTAAGACGTATGGGCATCGCTTATACCATGTACGGAGGCATTAGTTTTTATCAGCGAAAAGAGATCAAAGACCTGGTGGGGTATTTGCGGCTGATCGTAAATCCCCGCGATGAAGAAGCGTTAAAACGTATTATCAATTATCCCGTTCGCGGTATCGGTAAAACAACGATCGATAAAATATTGCTGGTTGCCAATACGCACAATATAACAATGTGGGAAGTGCTTGAAAAAGCGGATCAGTTTGGCTTCAGGGCAGGCACATTAAATGTCATCCAGGATTTTGTAACCCTGATCAGGAGTTGTGCCAGTATGCTGAAGCAACACAATGCTTACGACGTAGCTTTTCATGTGGGCAAACAAACCAACCTGGTAAAAGAGCTGTTCAATGATAAAAGCACCGAGGGGTTGCAGCGCTATGAAAACATCCAGGAGCTGCTCAATTCGATCAAGGAATGGGTGGAAAGTCCGGATAACGAGGAAGGCGAAGTGGTGGATAAAAGCCTGGGTGCCTACCTGCAACAGATCACCTTACTGACCGATTCAGATAATAAAGATCCCGATGCGGATACGGTAAAACTGATGACCATACATGCTGCCAAAGGGCTTGAGTTTGCCTGCGTGTTTGCCGCCGGGCTGGAGGAGATGCTGTTTCCCAATGCTATGAGCATTAACACAAGGGAAGAGCTGGAGGAAGAACGTCGCTTGTTCTATGTGGTGGTAACAAGAGCCAAGGAAAAATTATGGATCACTTATGCCAATACGCGCTATAAGTTTGGATCGCTGGTGCAAAATGATCCCAGCCGTTTTATCAGCGAGCTGCCGCAGGAATATGTGGATAGTACTTACTCTGGCGGTGGTACCAAACAAAGCGCCTTCGGTTATGGCAGTACGGGTTCTGCTTATGAACGCATGAGCGGCGGATGGAGCAATAATCGATTTGATGCCGGAACAAAATTTGGACCGCCCCCTTCAAAAAAAACAGTGCCGGAATACCTGGGCCCAAAACCCGAGGCGAAGAAAGTAGTGGAACACAAACCTTCGGTCGATTTTCAGGCGAGTGATATCAATGACATCGCAGTAGGCCAACGGGTGGAACATCAGAAATTTGGTTTTGGCGAAGTGCTGAAACTCGAGGGCAACCAGCACAATAAAATGGCCATGATCCGGTTTGACGCCAACGGCGAAAAAAAGATCCTGCTGAACTATGCACGGCTTAAGATCTTAAGCACCGATTAAAATAAAGGGTAAACATACAGAGGCTCCTTATTCATTGATTTTTAGCTGACTAAAGACTAAAAAGATCCTATCTGCGCTTAAAAGGGAAAAAAATACCCCATTTTGGCAGAATTGGAACAAGTTTTGCCGTGTAAAAAACGACTAACATTAACAACTGATTCTTAGAACACTGGAATGAGGTTTAATGATGTTAAGGCGGAAATTAGCATGAATAATGAGCGTGTTATAGCAATGGATGAGCATGGGTGTTATTCCCTTACTCTTGAAACAGCAGACCTGATCGATATTTTTATCAGGCCGGTGTACAAGCAGATCGCTGTGCACTCCCTCAATTATTTTATTAACAGCAAAGGGCTGGTTGTTTACGGCTGGTGTTTAATGCCCAATAAGCTGTATATAATTTGCAAAACACAAAAAAATAGTTCTTTCGGAGCGTTGCGGGAAAGTTTTCAAGAGTTTACTACCGAAAAAGTGATGGAAGCGATTGGCGATGAGCCTTTAGAGCGACAGGAATGGCTTATAGAGCATTTTCGGAAAAATACAGGGCTGTTTAAAACATATAGGAAACTGGCAATATGGAAACAGGTTAAAGAAATGCAGGTTCTTGATTTAAACCGCCCCGAAAGTATTGCGGAGAACCTGGCCCTCATCCACACCATACCGGTGCAGCAGCGTATTGTGCGCTACCCGGCCGATTTTATTTACAGTTCGGCTTTTGATTATGAAACGGGAACGGAAGGTCTTGTGAAAATAACCCGGCCTCCTGCCGTAGAAGCGGCGTTGGATGATATTGAGAACAGAAAAAGCGTTTTTAAGACAAAATTTAATCGCAGATAACGCGCGCTGAGCGCGAAACAAATATTTTTGCCGGACTGAATTGGAGTCCGGCATTTTTATGGCAACCAAAAGAAAAAGAAAAAAAAGCAGAAAAAGATTATCTCCCGATCAATGGAGGTTATTGTTGGCGTTGTTTGCACTGGCGCTGCTGCTGGGTGTTTTTATTATGCTGGATTGGTCCCGCAAATTTGATGTGGAAGTAAAGCGTTATCCCCAGTTTGGTATTGATATTCCGGTGGCGTATTCCATACATGGCATTGATGTGTCGCGTTATCAGCAAACCGTTCTCTGGCCCGAAGTAAAAGCCATGCGGGTTGATAGTTTAAAAATCGGCTTCGCATTTATAAAGGCCACGGAAGGAGAAGATGATTCAGACGAGCAGTTTAAAAGAAACTGGAGGGGCGCTCGTTTGGCCCGGGTGGTCCGCGGGCCCTATCATTATTTTATACCTTCAAAAGACGCGCGGAAGCAGGCGGCCAACTTTATTAAGAGCGTAGCATTGGCGCCCGGCGATCTGCCTCCCGTGCTGGATGTGGAGCAAGCCAATAACCTCACTCCTGATCAGATACGCGCAGGGGTAAAAATATGGCTGCAATTGGTGGAGCAGCACTATAAGATCCGGCCGATGCTTTATACCAATCCTGAGTTTTATGAAAAATACCTTGGAAAGGATTTTGATGGCTACCCGTTATGGGTGGCGCACTATTTCGAAAAGAGAAAACCAAAGATCAAGCGCGACTGGCTGATCTGGCAGCACAACAATGCCGGCCGTGTGAACGGCATTGCCACTGCTGTTGATTTTAATGTTTTTAATGGAGATTCTGCTGCTTTTCGATCAATACTTGTAAAGTAAAAACTACGATTTCTTCGCATTGGTATTCACATACTGTGTCACCTGCGAAACCTGGAGGTCGTTTAGTTTTGCCTTTTTAACCATCGAGTTCAGAATAGGCTTCCACTCTTCTTCCGTCCAGTCGCCGGTATTTTTCTTTTGATGGCATTTGGTGCATTTTACTTCATAAATAGCTTTGCCGGCCACCAGCGGATTGCTGGATGCAAAGTCAGTAGTGTCTGGCTTATTGCCGGTAACGGCTTCAACCGGCCGGCTGGGGATAGTAGGCGCCGCTTTGTGCGAACAACTGTAAAGAACCGCCAGTCCGGTACACAACACACACAACAATAAAAATTTCTTCATATTTTTTTAAACATTAATAGTAGACAAAAATAAAAAACCTCCCGTTAAAGGAGGTGAATCATTTTAGAAAGAGTACTTATTTTTTTGAATTGGCATACACATAAGCCGAAACCTGCTGTATTTCTTCGTTAGACAGGTTTGCTTTTTTGACCATTGATGCTAATACGGGGCGCAGATCTCCGTAGGATTTAGATGCCACCACTTCTGTTTTAGCCTTATGGCATTTGGTACATTTTGTTGTGAAGATCGTTTGTCCTGCACTTATAGTGGTGCCGTCACTGCTTACGGCACTGGCCTCGGGTATCGTAGCCGCAGTAGCAGAAGGAGATGCCTTCGGCGAACAGGCTACCGCTGCCAGAAGAACAATAGAAGCGCCAATAACTATCTTTTTCATATTAATGTATTTATTACTAAAAGTAACAATAAATACGCCAACTTACAATTTCGTGACAGATATTTTTGAGTACCTGATGCTTACAGAACTGTGCTTTTTGTTTTCGCACGCCTACCCCACTTAGCCATTCAGGCGGGATTTCGCAGATTTACACAGAGATGTTAAGGTTTTCCGGTTTGCCGTTTATCGTCTATCGTTTGTCGTCGGTGAACCATAACTCCTGTATTCCTTTATCCAATGCAAGAGCCCGAAGGCAACAATGCCGCTAAAAACAAAGTACTCAAGACTGTAAAATTTGATCCCCTTTACATAATATAAAACGGCAGCAACCAGGTCAATCAACAGCCAGATGATCCAGCATTCTATTTTTTTCTGGATCATATAATAAGTGGCAAGAATGCTTAGTACCATAATGAAAGAATCAACAAAAGGGTAGGCGCTGGGAACCGGGAACAACCGTGGAAACCAATGGTGCAGGCGTGCCGCAAAATTGCCCAGTAGCAGGGTGCCCGCCACAGTAGTGAATACTGTAAAAAGTCGCTGACGCCCGTTCATATAGCTCACCTTCAGTTCTCTTTTGGCGTCTGCTTCAGCGGCTGCCGGGTGCGACCATCGCCACCAGCCGATCACATTGGTGATAAAGAAGAATACCTGCAGCAGCATATCCGGGTACAGCTGCACCTGGTAATAAAGAATAAAAGAAAGCGTTACATTAACGATGCCCATCGGCCAGCTGCTGATGCGTGCCTTTGCAGAAAGCCAGGTAGCTGCCAGGCCCGTAAGCACGCCAAAGAATTCGATATAACTCATGGAATAACCCAGGAGCTTAAAAAATTCTTTATGAATATCAAATATCGTTGCCGGGAAAATTATTATCAGGAGGAAATATTGGCTTATATAAATCTGATAAAACCATTAAAAAGTTAAGGCCCATTAAGCTCTTTCCTTAATCGCCCTTAATGGTTAATTGTAAAAAGCTGAATCTTTATAATTTCAATCCGCCGATCAGGTGCTGCACCATGTTCTCTTCAATTTCTTCCGCCGTATGGGTTTTGGCGCTTTTTTGCCAGAATTCAAGGCCGCGCACAGAAGAAAGAATGTTCAATACCACCACATAAGGCGATACCTGCTTAAACTCTTTATTGTCGATCCCTTCCTGCACAATGGTTTCGATCTTTTTTACATAGCGGCGGCGGTCACTCACGAACTCGCCCAGCTTGTCCTCTTCCAAATGGATCCACTCGCTCACCATTACGGAATAGGACTCAAAATGATCGATCATCATTTTGGTATGGAACCGGATCAGGGATTCAATCCGCTGCAGTGCCGTTTCGGAAGCGTTCATATTTTCCAGCTGCTCCTGGCAATCCCGGGCAATGGAAAAAACGATCTCTTCAAGGATCTCACCCTTTGATTGTATGTGGTTGTAAAGGCTGGCTGCCTCAATGCCTATCTTTTCCGCCAGGTCGCGCATAGAAGTTCCGGTATAACCTTTTTCCCGGAACATGCGGGCCGCGGTTTTCAAAATTTCTTCTTTCTTTGACGAACGTTTGCGAGTTGTGGTAGCCATGTTCCAAAACTATGGCTTTTTAACGATATATCAGCATCAAAAAATAGGCTACCTTTGCCGCCGTATTTTTAACAAAAACAAAAATTCATGTCGGTAATTACAGTAGGCACCATGGCTTTTGATGCCATCGAAACTCCCTTTGGGAAAACAAACAAAATAGTAGGTGGTTCTGCGCTATATGCAGCCTATGCAGCAGGATACTTCGTAAAGCCTGTGCAGCAGATTTCCATCATCGGGTACGATTTTCCGGAAGAAGAACTGGAAGCGCTGAAGGAACGGGGCGTACAGTTAGAAGGGGTCGAAAAAGTGGCCGACAAAAAATCGTTTTTCTGGAGCGGGCGCTATCATGAGGACATGAACACGCGCGATACCCTGGTTACCGACCTGAATGTGCTGGCAGATTTTGATCCGAAAGTGCCGGATAGCTACCAGGGCGCTGAATTCCTGATGCTGGGCAACCTGATGCCCAAGATCCAGATCAGCGTAATTGAGCAATTGAAACAGAAACCCAAATTGGTGGTGCTGGATACAATGAACTTTTGGATGGAGACCGCAATGGAAGATCTGGAAGTAGTGCTGAAAAAAGTAGACCTGCTGATGGTGAATGATTCTGAGGCGCGGCAGCTGACCCAGCAGCATTCGCTCATTAAAGCAGCCAGGATGATCCGCGAAATGGGCCCCAAATACCTGATCATTAAAAAGGGAGAGAACGGCGCCCTGTTATTTTACGAAGAGAAGGTGTTTTTTGCGCCGGCTTTCCCGTTGGAAGACGTGTTTGATCCCACCGGAGCGGGTGATACCTTTGCCGGAGGTTTTATCGGCTATCTGGCTAAAACCAATGATATCAGCTTTGAGAATATGAAAAAAGCGATCATTGCAGGTTCTGCACTGGCCAGCTTTTGTGTGGAAAAATTCGGCAATACCCGGCTGAAGGAGCTCACAAAAGAAGAGCTGAACGACCGCATCCAGCTTTTTAAAGAGCTGACCAGCTTTGAAACGGAGCTGGCGTTGTAAAACGTTTCACGGTGGGACGACTAAAAAGTCTTTTTAGGCCGGTAAAGCGTGAA
>JAGIAQ010000040.1:17225-51576 GCA_017744795.1 Niabella sp.
GCGGTTAAGAATAAAAACTTTCTTTGTGGCCCGCAGAATACGCAGATCATCGCCATGGCGAGGCGCAGACGAACTCAGTCCTTCTGCGGCAGTCTGCGAGATCAGCGGGAGGACTACGCCGAATCGACGTAAAATCAAAAAAAAATCTTTGCCGGATACCTGGACTAGTCATCAGGGGGCGGCATTTTGGTATGCCCTTCTATAGTTTTTTTGGATAATAAGTGTACTCTGTCTATTTTTGCCACAATGACAATTAAGATGAAACATACAAAAACTACCAAAAAGTGTCCTTAACGGAGGGTCGTGGTGTTTGTGTGGTCAACATAAATTTTAACAGGCCTTCCGGATTTTCGGAAGGCTTTTTTTTAACATAAAAGGCGTAAAAAATAATGAAAGTAGCCGTTGTGGGTGCCACTGGTTTAGTAGGTACCAAAATGTTGCAGGTTTTGGCGGAAAGAAATTTCCCTGTATCCGAATTGATCCCCGTTGCATCAGCAAAAAGTGTTGGTAAAGAAGTTGCTTTTAAAGGCAAACAATATAAAGTGGTAGGCATGGAAGATGCCATTGCTGCAAAACCGGATGTAGCATTGTTTTCAGCAGGTGGCGGCACTTCTACTGAATGGGCTCCCAAATTTGCAGCGGCAGGCATAACGGTTATTGATAACTCCTCCGCATGGCGCATGGACCCTAAAGTGCCCCTGGTGGTTCCTGAGATAAATGCCGATATACTGACCAGTAATGATAAAATCATTGCCAACCCCAATTGCTCTACCATTCAAATGGTAGTGGCGCTGGCGCCGCTGCACAAAGCCTACAATGCAAAACGCATCGTGGTTTCTACCTACCAGAGTGTTACCGGCACGGGCGTAAAAGCAGTGAGCCAGCTGAAAGGCGAACGCCAGCAGGAGGTAGCGGGTGGCGCAGCCGATTATGAAATGGCTTATAAATACCCCATCGATCTGAATGTGATCCCGCAGATAGACGTGTTCGTGGATAACGGCTATACCAAGGAAGAGATGAAGATGGTGAACGAAACCAAAAAGATCATGCGCGATGATTCCATCCGGGTAACGGCAACCACCGTTCGCATTCCCGTAATGGGCGGCCACAGCGAAGCAGTGAATATTGAATTTGAAAATGAATTTGACCTTGCCGACGTGCGCAACTTGCTGGAAACGGCACCGGGGGTAGTGGTGGTAGACGACCTGGCCAGCCAGCAATACCCGATGCCAAAGGATGCGCACGAAAAGGATGAAGTATTTGTTGGCCGTATCCGCAGAGATGAATCGCAGCCCAAAACCCTTAATCTGTGGGTAGTGAGCGATAATTTACGCAAAGGCGCCGCTACCAACGCCGTACAGGTGGCAGAGTACCTGGCAGCGAGCAATCTGATTTAGTTCATAGTCTATAGTTCATGGTTCATAGTTCGTCAACGCTAACAGACTATGAACTATGGACTATTGACTATTCACCATTGACTATTGACTGTAAATTGTCGCCCGATCTTCGTTACTTTGTAACTGCTATGTCAGACTTATTGGAGAAAATAGATAAAAATCATTTACCCCGTCATATTGCCATTATCATGGATGGTAACGGGCGGTGGGCACAGGAGCAGGGGCAGGATCGCCTGTTTGGGCATTACCACGGGGTTGAAAGTGTGCGGGATATTGTGGAGGGCTGCGCCGAACTGGGCATCGGCTACCTTACTCTTTATGCTTTCAGCACGGAAAACTGGGACCGCCCGCAATACGAGGTAACAGGATTGATGGAATTACTGGTGTCTACCATCCGGAAAGAAGCGGAAGTGCTCCATAAAAACAATATTCGCCTGCATGTGATCGGGGATATGGGCATGTTGCCGGATTACGCCCGTCAGGAGCTGAATGAGGCATTAGAAATGACGGCGGGGAACAAAGGACTCAATCTGGTAATGGCCTTAAGCTACAGCGGTCGCTGGGAACTCCTCAACGCAGTAAAGGAAATAGCGGGAGAAGTGCGCAACGGGCACCTGAGCCTGGAAAACATTACCCAAAACACCCTGCAGCACCATCTTTGCACCAGCGCCTTCCCGGACCCGGAACTGATGATCCGGACCGGCGGTGAATACCGGATCAGCAATTTCTTATTATACCAGCTGGCTTATGCCGAACTCCACTTTACCGAGGTGCGCTGGCCCGATTTCAGGAAGGCAAACCTTTATGAGGCGATCGTTGATTATCAAAACCGCGAGCGCAGATTTGGCAAAACATCGGCTCAGGTAACAGAATAGGACCCAATTTGTTTACTAAAAGCTATCATTACCACAAATACAGGTTCTTTTTAACATACAGTTTCCAAATTTTACCGTTAATTTGCCGCCGCAATGGGGTGGAAGGGTTGAATGAGAAATTGGTAGACTCCTGCTTTGCACAACAAAATTGATTACCGTAATACTTTAACCTTTATATGCGCTTTTTTATTTACAGAATTTGCATTTTATCTATATCTATTTTTGCGGCTAATCATGCTTTTTCACAGGTTGATTCCACTCCGGTAACCTCAGTTGACCCCAGAATTGACGAGTTTCTCCGAAATTCACAGCAAAAGGAATATACTTTATCGGATGTAAAGATCACCGGTGTAACCTACCTGGACTCCACTATTGTTCAATCAGTTGCGGGCATCCAGAAAGGACAAAAATTTGTGTACCCGGGGTCCGACATCTTTGCCCGGGCCATTAATAACCTCTGGAAACAAAAGCTTTTTGCTAACGTGGAGGTGTATATTACCAGTGTCAATAATGATAAAGTAGGGGTGGAAATAGCCATTACCGAACGTCCGCGCCTGGGCAGCTTTAAATTTGAAGGCGTTAAAAAGACGGAAATAGAAGAGCTTACTAAAAAAATAGGACTGGTAAAACAATCGATCCTTTCTGAAAATACCCGGCAGAACATTAAACAGGTGGTAAAAACGTATTTTAGTGAAAAAGGTTTTTACGATATCAATACCACACTGGTGGAAACGCCTGACCCTGTCTATAAAAATTCCAGCTCGCTCACTATTAAAATAGATAAGGGCACCAAAGTAAAAATTGATGAGATCAACTTTTTTGGCAATGAAAATGTAGAGTCAGCGAAGCTGAAAAAGCAAATGAAAGGTACCAAGGAAATGACGCGAATGTCGCTTTATCCTTCCACGTATGTAAGTCCCTATGGCGCCAAACAAATTTATTCTTTCAACCAGTACATGCAGGATTGGGGTTTTTTAACCGGTACCAAAACCCTGAAGGTGCTGGATCCTTATTTCCGGTTTAAATTTTTCAGCTCTTCTAAATTCAACCCCAAGAAATATGATGAGGACAAGGATAAGGTGCTGAAGTACTTTAATTCCAAGGGCTATCGCGATGCCCAGATCCTTGCAGATACCCAGGTGATCCAGAACAATAAAATGTATGTGGATCTGAAAGTAACCGAAGGGCATAAATACTATTTTGGGGACATTACCTGGAAAGGAAATAAAGAGTATAGTGATACCGTGCTGAACGCGATCCTTAAGATCAACAAAGGCGATATTTACGACGCTACCATTTTGAACAAGCGCCTGGGTATTGAGGCCAGTCAGGATCAATATGATATTACCACGGCGTATAACGATAAAGGATATCTTTTCTTTAACGTAACGCCGGTGGAAACAAAGATCTATAATGATACGATCGACTATGAGATCCGCATTGTGGAAGGACCCATTGCCCGGATCAAGAACGTAAATATCATGGGAAATGAGCGCACCAAGGATCATGTGATCCGCAGGGAACTACGGACGATCCCGGGTGAATTGTTCAGCCGTACGGACCTGATGCGTTCTATCCGTGAGCTGAATACCCTGAACTTCTTCGAACAGGAATCGATCAACCCGCAGCCGGTACCGAACCAGGCAGACGGAACGGTTGACATCAACTGGAAGCTGAAAGAAAAATCATCTGACCAGCTGGAGCTTTCTGCCGGATGGGGCGGCGGTATTGGTTTGACGGGTACTCTGGGGGTAACCTTCAATAACTTTTCCATCCGTAATATCTGGAAAAAAGAAGCCTGGGATCCGTTGCCGGTGGGGGATGGACAAAAACTGAGCCTGCGCGTTCAGTCGAACGGTAAAATTTACCGCTCCTACAACGCTTCGTTTACCGAACCCTGGCTGGGCGGAAAGAAAAGAAACTCGCTGACGATATCTTATAATAACAGTAAGTACCACATGGGTGGGTATGATTACAGTACCAACCGCTATATCTTTTCCGATACTTCTTCTTTAACCGTGAACGGGATCAGCGTAGGCCTGGGTAAACAATTAAAATGGCCCGATGACTTTTTCACGATCAACTACATCGCCTCTTTTACACGATATGATGTGAAGAATATGGGCTTACAGTATGGATTACCCTTTCAAACGGGTAAATCCAACAACCTGAGCTTTAAAATTATGCTGACCCGTAATTCCGTATCGGATCCCATCTTCCCCAGGAGTGGTAGTGAGCTGACGGCAAGCGTGCAGGCAACGCCTCCGTACTCTTTGTGGGGCGGCTCCTATAAAGCAGGGCGCGAATACGAAAATGTAGAATACCACAAATGGCGTTTCGGTGCCACCTGGTACGTTCCGCTGGGACGGCCTAAAGGCGATGATAAAAACCGGCAGTTTGTATTGAAACTGGCCGCCAAGTATGGTTTTATGGGCCGGTATAACAAAAACCTGGATTACTCGCCGTTTGAGCGCTTCCAGTTGGGAGATGCGGGTATGAATACCACGTATTCTTTAACAGGGTTCGATATCATTGCCCTGCGCGGTTACCCGATCTTTACCAACTCGGATCCCCGTGTAAATCCGGATAACGGAAGCTCCAGCATCTATAATAACCTGTTTACCATCTTTAATAAATACCAGGCAGAGTTGCGGTACCCGCTGGTTACAAACCCCAGCAGTACCATTTACGGACTGGCATTTTTTGAAGCGGCAAATGGCTGGCGCGATTATAAGGATTATAACCCCTTCCGTCTGCGTCGTGCCGCCGGTTTGGGTATGCGTTTTTACCTGCCGATGTTTGGCTTGTTAGGGTTTGATTATGGTATCGGGCTGGATCGTTTAACACCGGGCCAGGGACTTAAAAACGCCGGTAAGTTTACCTTTATGCTTGGATTTGAGCCGGAATAATTTCCTTTTAACGATTTTTTATCGAAAATTGTATTTGTATATGAAACAACTGTTTACGCTGCTTATTGGATTGGCTGCATTTGCGACATCAGCCACCGCGCAAAAATATTTTATCATCGATACCCGTTATATTTTTGATAAAATGCCCGAATATAAACCGGTACAGGACGCTGTGAACACCGCTGCAGCGGGCTGGCAAAAAGAGATTGACGCCAAACAAGCCATCCTGGATAAAGCTTACGATGAATATGATTCCCAACAAAGTATGCTAAGCGCTGATGCCAGAAGAAAAAAGGAATTAGACCTGCTGAATAAGGAAAAGGAGTTGCGTGGGCTGCACCAAAAATATTTTGGTTTTGAAGGAGAGCTGTTTAAGAAACGTCAGGAGCTGATGCAGCCGTTACAGGAGAAGGTAAACAGGGCGGTACAAAAATTGGTTATGGATAATGGCTATGATCTTGTTTTGGATAAAAGTGAGGGAAAATCTATTATATTTGCCGACCCAAAATTGGATAAAAGTGACGCTGTGCTGAAATTATTGACAGGAAAATAGGCAACGCTTCCTTTGGTTCGATCATCATTAAAAACAACAAAAATTATAAACCCGTCCGCTCTGCAATAACGGGGCGGGCAAACAAAAAAAAGTAAATGAAAAGAATTAAAGTTCTTGCTTTAGCAGCAGGGTTGGTTATCACAGGCTTATCAGCTTCAGCACAAAAGATCGGCGCCGTGGATATAGATGGTTTGGTGTACAGCCTGCCTGAAATTCAGGATATACAAAAGCAAATGCAGACCTTTTCCCAGGATTCAATCGGCGGCGAATATACCCGTTTGTCCAAGGAATTTCATGATAAAGACAGCATAGCCAAAGATCCAAAAACATCAGCATCTGTTAAAGCTACCTTGCAAAATGAGCTGCAGCAGTTACAGAGCACTTTAATGGGCTGGGAGCAGATCGCAACTAACGCAGGTCAGCAGAAACAGCAACAATTATTAGCGCCTTTATATCAAAAAGTGCATCAGGCTATTACAACTGTGGCAAAAGAAAAAGGGTATACCTATGTTTTGCAGGCAGGTGCTTTTATTATTGCCCCTCAGGCAGATAATATTTCCGTTGACGTAGCAAAGAAACTGGGCATTAAGGTTGACCAGGGCGGTGCTGGCGCTCCTGCTGGTGGTGCAGCCCCTGCAGGTGGTACCAAAGCTCCGGCGAAAGCCCCGGCAAAAAAATAACCGGTTAAAATAGTATTTTAAATATAGCGACCCCGCACTGGTTTCAGGTGCGGGGTTGTTTTTTTAAAATGTAGAATAAAAAATACTGAATAAGGAATGTAAAAGTAGCAGTAGTCAGTGGTCAACGGTCAATAGTCAATCAGAGATCCGTTATGCGTTGCGCATTACGCGTTCAGCACAGAATAATCAATGTAAAAGTAGACGGGGTCTTAAGAATGAGAAATTCTAATCTATCGTAATGTCCTTTCTCATTTCTTATTTCCCCTGTTGTTTTTTAGAGAAGCTGATCAGCAGCGCTGGTAACAGGATCAAATTGGTAAAAGTGGCAGTGATCAGTGTTAATGAAGTTAACCAGCCCAGCGCCTGGGTGCCCCCGAAATTGCTAAAGCAAAAGATGATGAATCCGGCGATTAACACCATGGAGGTATATAAAATACTAATGCCGGTACTGTGGATCGTTTGCACTACGGTGGCCTCAATCTGATTTTGGTGATTGGGTAATTCCTGTTTGTAGTTCACCAGAAAGCGGATGGTGATGTCGATGGCAATTCCTAAAGCAACGCTGAAAATAAGAACGGTACTGGGTTTTAGCGGAATGCCCACCCAGCCCATAACACCGGCAGTGATCGCCAAAGGAATAATATTCGGGATCAGCGAACAAAGAAGGATCCGTACCGATTTAAAGAGGTACAACATACACAATGCGATCAGCAGGAAGGCCCAAAGAATACTTTCTTTTAACCCGTTGATGATAAATTGCCCGCCTTCAAGAAACGTGATAGTAGTGCCGGTAAGCGTCACCTTGTATTTATCGGAGGGGAATAATTCATTGATCCGCTTTTTTATACCATCCATCAGACCCGGCAGTTTATGCGATCCTACATCCGCCATGTTTACACTGATGCGGGCCTCCTGTTTGGTACTGTCCATAAAGCTGGACAATAATTTTGTAAAAGTGGAACTGCCCTTGCCTGTTGCATCCGGACTGTTATTCATATTAAGATATTCTGCAAGTCCCGGTAGGTCAAATTCTGAAGGCATGGAGTAGTTAGCGCTATCGCCTTCGTAAAACGCCTGTTTGGCAAATTTTAATCCCTCCGTAATGCTTAAGGGGCGCGCTATTTCAGGCTGTGCTGCCAGGTATTGCGATAAAGAGTCGATTTTAACCAGGTTGTTAAAGTTTCGTGTTACACCAAACTTTTTGCGGGTATCTACGAGGATTTCCAGGGGCATAACCCCTTTGAAATTGTTTTCAAAGAATTTGAGATCGGTATAGATCTTATCATTGTGCGGCACATCATCCACCATATGCGCATTGCTTTGCAACCGGAAAATGCCCATCGTTGCAATGACCAGAATGACTACGGTTGCAGCATAAATGGTTTTGCGGTTGTGGATAGACCATTTTTCCAGCCGGTCCAGCCACCGGTTTAACCGGGCATTGTACAAGTATTTTGTGTGTTTGGTCTTGGGCGCCGGGAGGAAGCTGAGCACCGCAGGGATCAGTAACAGGGAAATAAAAAACAGCAGCATGATATTGATCCCGGCAACCGCGCCAAATTCCTGCAGGATCTCGCTCTTGGTAAGGGCAAATACCGCAAAACCCACGGCAGCGGCCAGGTTGCAGAAAAGCGTTACGATGCCCATTTTGCTTACCATATGCTCCAGTGCCTGCATTTTGAGGGCATTTCTATTCGTCCGGATGACTTCATCGGACAACCCTTCTGTTAGTTCATTCCAGCTGGTATGAAATTTATTGAGAAAATAAATACAGTTGGGAATGCCGATAACCACGATCAGCGGGGGGATTAACGCTGTTAATAAGGTAATACTATACCCGAATAAGTGCATCGTTCCCAGGCTGAACAATACCCCAATGATCACTACGGAAAGTGATAACAGCATAGAGCTGAAGGAACGGAAAAATAAAAGCAGGATGATGGCAGAAAGTACGATGGATGCGATCAGGAAATAACGCATCTCATGGGCAATACGGGCCGCCAGCACCGTGCGTATATAGGGGAGGCCGCTTAGTTTCACATCAATACCCGTGTCCGTAGTAAAAGCGGTTACTTCCTTTTTTACCGCTGCAATTGCAGCGTCACGCGCGCCGGAATTAATGACTTGCTTGTTCATGCGCAGTCCCATCAGGTAGGCATGGGTTTCCGGGTTGTATAAAAATCCCCGGTAAAAGGGGAAACGCTGAAACAGGGCTGCGGCAGAATCGATCTGTGCGGGCGCCAGGGCTCCCTGGGGAAATATTTTACGAACCGTTAGTTTTTGCGATGCCACATCTTTTACGAGCGCTATTGCGTTCGGTACGCTGATGATATCTTCTACCCCCGGTATTTTTTTTAAATTTGTTTGTAAGGCCTGATACCGGTTAAATATTTTTTCTGAAAAAAGCTGATCCGTCTGCACCCCGACTACGAGCATATTGCCATCCTCGCCATATTTCTTTTTAAATTCCTGGTAGGCTATGTTTACGGGGTGGTTAGTAGGAATTGCTTTTGAAAATTCATAGCTTAAGCCAACTTTACTGGCCCAGTAGCCGGAAAAACCGGTTACAATTGCCAATAATATTAATAAAATGACCCTGTTTTTAAGAATAAAACGGCCGATACGCTTCCACATAGGACTCCAATACTTTAAAATGAGCTGCAAAGAAACAAAAAATAGACGGTTTGGGGCGCATCAATTTGTTACAGGTTACAGGTTTCAGGTTCCAGGTTCAAAGTTCACGGTTGCATTCTGCATTTTACATTGGGCGTTGGGTTTTATGCGTTGTGCATTTAGCCCCCTCGTTTCTGCCTGTAAAAAACCTACCTTGCAGTGCATGACGGATCTGCTGCATAAAACAAAGGGACTGGTGTTGAAAACGGTTAAATATGGGGAAACCAGCGTAATTATTTCCGTTTATACCGAGCTTTTTGGCCTGCAATCCTACCTGGTGAACGGTGTTCGAACGGTTTCAAAAAAGGGAAACACTAAGGCTAATTTTTTTCAGCCCGCGGCATTGCTGGACCTGGTGGTTTATTATAACGAATTTAAACAGCTGAACCGTGTAAAAGAATATAAATGGGTGACCGTTCATGCCAACCTGTTCACCGATGTATTGAAGAACGGCGTAGCCTTATATATGACGGAGCTACTGACGAAATGCCTGAAGGAGCCGGAAAATAACCCTGATCTTTTTGCTTTTATTGAGGACAGCTGGAATCATCTGAATGATTGTTCTGATGCTGTTATGGCCAATTTCCCTGTGTTCTTTGCTGTTCACCTGACGAACTTTTTTGGTTTTATGCCGCGGCAACTGGATGCCGGGGAGCAAGCTGAAGCGCTGTTTGATCTGCAGGATGGCGTTTTTACCACGGCCCTGCCGGCGCATCCGTTTTACCTGGAGCCCCGGTACGCACAGGTGGTAGCCGAACTACTGCGGGTACGCCGCCCGGAAGAACTGACGGAAATACAAATAAACGCGTTGGTGCGCGGGCATATACTGGCGACGCTGGAACAGTATTATTCACTGCATATACCGGATTTTGGGCGATTGAAGTCGTTGCCAGTGTTGAGGGAGATCTTGCGGTAGCATGCTGAATGCTTAACGCCGAACGCATAATGCTATCACCTTTTTCAGATGAATTGTTCCAACTCACGGATTTGCCGGCCAATAGTAATAATTCCGGCGGCGATCTTATCGTTTTGCTCCCGCCTGGGCTTCCGGTGGCCGGTGAGGTAATGGCTTAGTTGCTTTTCATTGATGCCGGTTACGCGGGACAGTGCTGACCGAGTAATAAGTCCATCGGCCAGATGCAACATGGCGGAAGCTTGCAGGGTATAATTCAATTTAAAATGGCCTTTAAGAATATACGCTGGTAGCAGCTCCCTATCCTGAATTGCAGTTTCTATATGAAAATTAAAGGCCGATTCGAATTGGTGTTTTACTTCGTTGAGGTCTTTCCCTGTAGCAAATACAGCCCCGTTTATTTCACCGGTACCGGCGCTAAAATTATCGCCGGACCATTCTATTAGTACATCTACTTTTTTCACTTTATATTTTTTTTACGTCTATCTCCAACCTGCCTGTTTAAATATACTATTCAGCAATTCCTGCGATAATGTGTCACTTGGTTTGCCATTTATGGTCACCTTTCCCGACTTTGTTCCATGCTTGAATTGCCTGTGGCTTGTGCCCGAATGATTTGCAAGGTACCATCCCTCAGCCTTTAGCAAATCGATTACCTCTTTTACTTTGAATCGCTTCACTGGTGTTTTTCATTTGTTGGAATAAAGGTAGAATTTTTTCTATCAAAATTCAAATATTATTCCCGTCTTATCGCTAAAAGCGATAGAATAAGGCTTCGAGACTATAAGTCTCGAAGAGCGCAGATGAACGCCAAACGCATAATGCAGAACGCTCAATGTTCGAACCTGAAACCTTAGTAAATCCTGTTGATTTGATTGTCCGCTATTTGAACCACCCCCGGATTTTTCCCTTTTTCGAAGCTGCCGTACCGATGGTCAATTTTCAGTGCGCGGGCGCCGTTTATGGTAGCCCAGGGCAGCATTTGGCCGATAGTAAGCTCTGGGAAATGCTTTTGTATGCGCAGCAGCTCGCTCCAGATATTTAAATCGTAGTTGGAGGCCAGACTATCTGTTCCTAAAACCAGGGAAGCCTGTTGTTCTATGAACATTGGAATATCGGGCAGGCGGTTGCTGATATAATAGTTGGCATTGGGGCACAAACACCAGAACGCAGCAGGGAAGCGGCTTTTGGCATACTGAATATCTTCCGCAGTTGTAAAAACGTTATGGATGAACAGCAGTTGCTGCTCTTTTTTTAAATAGCCTCCATAGGTTTGCAAACTTGTTTTGCCCGAAGGAGCAACGGGTGCTTCTTTGAGTTGCAGGCGTTCATACAACTCTTTAAATCCTCCGGTGCCGCTGCGGAACCACTCATCTTCGTCTTCCGTTTCCTGGTTGTGGATACTGAGCAGCCGGTTTCCCGGAAAATCGCTTAGCAGCTCCCATAACGGTGTTGCAACCGAGTAGGGGGCATGCGGGGTTAAGGAAAGTTGCAAGGGATCGAACACCTGCTGATAATCGTCGTAAATTTTTTTATAGGCCTGAAAATTTTCTGCTGCCTGTGCAGGCTCAAACCCGATGACCTCTATAAAATTGTGATAATAGAGATTGCGTTTTGCTTTTTGAAACAGGGTATCGGTCGTATTGCAAATATCACCCACTGCCACGATCCCGTTTTTGATCATGGTCGCTTCTGCCTGCTCAATGGCTGCGGGAATTTGCTCCGGATGCGTATTTCTTTGTCTAACAACCTGGTTTACAAACTTTAATAATCCGGTATGCTCCTCAATCATTCCTTTCATGTGGCTCAGTTCCAGGTGGCAATGGCAATTGATAAAACCCGGGCTCAATAGTCCGTCTAATTTTTTAATAGCGTCGCCGGCTTCGGCAGTGGGAATTATTGCTTCTATCGTTCCGTCGTTGGTTACTATCAAAACGGTATTTTCTTTAAAGCCGTACCCGTCGAAGATGGTATCTGCTGTTAATTTTATATAGTCCATTAAAAGTATTTTTTAGGCCGGGAAGGCGGGAAAACGGTAAAGAAAAAATGAAAACTTCCCGTTTTC
Source organism: Niabella sp. (assembly GCA_017744795.1). Lineage (GTDB taxonomy): Bacteria > Bacteroidota > Bacteroidia > Chitinophagales > Chitinophagaceae > Niabella. The sequence goes on from JAGIAQ010000040.1 coordinate 29,291, forward strand.
CCGGCTTCCCGGCTAATTGTTGTTTAATCAGCTCCCCTATATTCTACAGTTGAAGAGCTTGCGAGGCAAGGAAGCTGCCATATATTCTGCTGCTGGTATTCAATTAATACCCCTCTTTTTAGCTAACTTTGCGCCCTGTTTATCAAAAATAAACTTTTCTGATGTTAGATAAATTAGAAGCGATTAAAGCGCGGTACGATCAACTGGGGGTAGCGCTGACGAACCCCGAAATTGTGGGTAATAATAAAAAGTTTGCGGCTACCAGTAAGGAATACCGCAGCCTGGAAAAGATCGTTATTGCGTATAATGACTATAAAAGATTGCTGGACGACCTGGCTTTTAATAAGGAGGCCCTGAACGGGGATGATGAGGAATTGCGCGAGCTGGCGAAGGAAGAAATGACCGGCCTGGAAGAACGGAAGGTAAGCATGGAAGAGCATATACGGCAATTGCTGATCCCGAAAGACCCGCAGGATGAGAAAAATGTGATCATGGAAGTGCGTGCCGGAACGGGTGGTGATGAGGCCAGCCTGTTTGCGGGCGACCTGTTGCGGATGTATATAAAATACTGCGAACGGCATGGGTTTAAAACAGCGGTGCTGAGCGAGAGCGAGGGAACCGTGGGCGGCTATAAGGAAGTGCAGCTGGAAGTAACGGGAGATGATGTATATGGCACGCTTAAGTTTGAAAGCGGTGTGCACCGGGTGCAGCGCGTGCCCAATACGGAAACGCAGGGCCGGGTACATACTTCGGCGGCTACAGTTGCAGTGATGCCGGAGGCGGAGGAGATCGATTTTGAACTAAGGGAGAGCGATGTGAAGATGGAAACTTCCCGAAGCGGGGGCGCCGGCGGACAGAATGTAAATAAAGTGGAAACCAAAGTGATGCTGACGCATATTCCAACCGGAACTGTGGTTATTTGTCAGACCGAACGTACCCAGCTGGGCAACCGTGAAAAGGCCATGCAGATGATGCGGACCAAATTATATGAGGAGCAGGTGCGCAAACAGGAAGACGAAATATCCCGCCACCGGAAAAGCCTCGTAAGCTCCGGCGACAGAAGCGCCAAGATACGGACCTACAACTATCCGCAGGGCCGGGTTACGGACCACCGCATTAACCTGACCTCCTATAACCTGGATGCTTTTATGAACGGCGAGATCCAGGAGTTTATTGATAAGCTGCAGTTTGCAGAGAATTCAGAGAAGTTGACGAAACAGGAGTAGGGGAAGCAATGTGGAATTTTATTTAACCGCCAGGGCGCGAAGGCGCCAATTAATTAAAACCCTCGCTTCTTTGATTAGCGGTGTTGGCTTACCACACCTCCTTGTTTGTTTTTTTCTGAAGGGTCGTTTTGCCAAATTTCCTTGGATAATAAGAGAACGTCAGCATAAAAAATTGCTGTAACCCGTTGGTGATGCGGGTGGTAGTTCCCTGTGCATCTACGCTATTGGTAATGTTTTGATACTGTTTTAAAATATCCATTGCGGAAAATTTCAATTCTCCCTGTTGTTTCATAAACCGGTAACTGGCAAAAGCGTTCCAGAGTGTGGTGGCTTTGTCCAGGTTTGAATTATGAACAATATTAAGCGTGCTGCTGAAAGTAACATCCTTTGGATAGTTTAACGTTAACCCGAATTTTGTTGTGTTGCTATTGTTTTGGAAGGATGTAAGTCCCTTTCCTGTTTGCCGGGTCCGATAGGTTTGAAACATTTCACCGGCATTGAGGATGAGCAGTGATTGCAATGAAAATTGCAGGGTGAACTGGTTGGATAAACTATTGCTGTGACTTAAGGTGTACACGGTATCAATATAGCCGGGGGTAAGACCGTTATTGAAATAGCCGTTATACATCAGCTGTATCTTGTTTTTGTTTAACCGTTTGGAGATGTTGAAATTGTAGTTGAAATTTATATTGTTGCTCTGATCCCCGTTGATCGTATAGTAACTGCGTTTACCTGATTTTTCGTTAATGATGCTGTCCACTATAGGGTTCAACGATTTTACATAACCGCCATTTATGGATCCGTTGATGGAATAGGGCGATTTTTGATTTTCTGTATTAAAGTCGGCGTACATACTTACCCGGTGATTGATCTTGTTTTTTAGATCCGGGTTGCCATAGCGGATGCTGTAGGCATTAATATCATCAACAATGGTATAGAGCTGGTCAATAGAAGGGTAGTCGAAGTTTTTGGTATAGGAAATAGATCCATACGTGCGGTAGCGCTCCCGCTTTGAATAGAAGTAGCTGACATTACCTTCATACCGTAAAAACTGAAAAGAGCGATCCAGGTTTCTTTCGGCTATGGAGGAACTGTTTTTTTCTTCCTTCAGATCATTCGATACCTTGAACGCAAAATTATAGTTTCTGGAATAATTGTTCCGCCACTTAAAAATTGTTTTTGACAGAGAAAGGTAAGGTGTGTACTCAATGGTTTCTTTAGTATTAGTATTGGAAAGATGGCTGTTGGGGATGTGCATATGCGTAAGGCTGTCATAGTCGGTCACCAGATTTGTGCCCTTATTCCGGGTATAATTAAACCATTGTCCAAAGCTCATTCTAATGTTGAACAGGTTATAGCGCCTCAGCAATAATCTTTTAAAACCCCCATAATCCAGCGTTCCGCCGATATTGATACCATCGCTGCTGGTACGATACCTGCGATTATAGGAAGTGTCTTTACCTGCTTGTGTGTAGGAATTAAAAATGCTTTGAACCTCCCTGTCGGTTATGGCGCTGTTCCTGCGGCCGTTTACCTGGAGATTAAAACTTTTTATCGGGTTTTCTTCATCTGATTTTGCAAAACTTATATCGACTGATTCATTGTCGCTCCTATTGGTTTGCATACCCTTTACCTTATTTGAACTTTGGAGCTGACCCGAACTATCACGCACTTCTGTAAAACGCTGCGAGGCATTGGTGCCGTTATTGAATTCAGTATTGCTGTTAACGGTAAAATTGTCGTTATAGCTATTTGTTTTTACATAGTTTACCCCCACCTGGTGTTTGTCGGAATGGTTATTCTGGCTGCCCTCGGTTTTTACAAATTGCGGGTTGTCGACAGCGGTGGTGTTTTGCAGCGTCAGATCAGTGATGGAAGCGTCCGTCCCGGATTTATTATAATTCAGCGTGATGCGGTTGTTCTGCCGGCTGTTGGTTACATCATTGAATTCATGCGTGTATACCCCGCCGATGGAATGATTCCGGTTGATACCACTTGCGCCGAATTGCCCCACATTATACAGATTGGGATTGTAATTGCGGTAGGTGTTGTTTTGAAAAAGTTCCTGCAGGTTGCCGATGCTTTTATTAATATTATTTAACCCGCCGCCAATACCAAAACTCGTTTTTTTATTATACAGCTGAAAGGAAAGATCCGATTCGTAGCGATTATCCGTTCCATAACCGATTCCTGCTTTACCAAAATAGCCCTTCTTGCTATCTTCCTTTAGTTTGATGTTCATCGTTAGGGTTGAATCCTGCGGCTTTCGTTCTTTGCTGATATTGCTGCGATCGTATTCCTGGTACAGCTGGATCTTATCAATGGCTGTTTTCGGCAGGTTTTGTGTGGCCACGCGCGGGTCCGTTGATCCCATAAACGGCTTGCCATCCACAAAAAGATTTTGCACTTTTTTCCCGTTTACCGTTATGGACCCGTCGGACCAAATGGTGATGCCGGGGACCTGGTTCAGTAATTCTTCCACTACCGCATCTGATTTCATTTTGAAAGCGGCAGGGTTGATCTCCAGTGTGTCGCCGTTCATTTTTACAGGTATTATTGCTGTTACGGTAACCGCGTTGCTATCATTAAAATTTGGTGACAAGACAATATTTAAGGTATCCGTTTTCGTGGCGTTGAGTTGCAGTTGCTTACTATATGCCGTATAACCTGTATAGCTGATATTTAATATCAATGGCTCATGAACCGGTAGTTTTTCAAAAAAGAACTTTCCGTTTTTATCACTAAGCTGATAAGTTACCATACTGGAATCTTTTCTAAAAAATGCTACGGTGGCTGATTCCAACGGGAGGTTGCTTAAAGAATCTGTAACGGCTCCTGTTAATTTCCCGGACTGGCCGCAGGCGTATGACGCAACAAATACATGCGCCAGAAGCAGCAAAATAATTTTGGTTCTCATCAGTTAGCTTTAAGTGTGAATACTGCGATGACGGCCTCATTAGCAGATTTTGTTTTTATAATATTTTCCAGCGCTTTGGGAGTGGCTTTGGCTGCGTTGGGCTTAAAATCCCGGCGAATGGCATCCGCACTGAACAAGGTATAAAACAGGCTGTCTTCATAGATGGTATTGTAATCCGGAAACACTTTTATGCCAAAGGAGCTACTGTCGGCTTTTATTTTCCTGATATCATAAATTGTTTTGTTCTTTTTACTATAAATATAATTGCCGGAGTTAGATTGGAATCCGACTATAAATAATATATGACTCCTGGTTTCAATCCAATTGTAGATCTGGTTCAGCAGCCAGCCATTGTTCCGCTGGAAATTCTCGCGCTCTGTTTTATTTTTAAACGGCGTTGTAAAAAAATAAGGCGGCAAAGTATTTTCGAGTGGTAATATAATTTGATATGCAGGTGATATGCTGTCTTTTGTAAGTACATAGATAGTATCATTATAAGGCCTTGTAACAAATCGTTGATGTGGATTGTCGGATTTTGGTGCGCTAACATAGTTTGTGGTATATAAATACCGGGGCTCTTTAATATGGTTATAAGGGAAATATTGTTTTATTAGTGTGCTGTTTTTATATAGTTTAAGTTCGTAGTCGATACTGTCCTTATATAAATTGCTGGTTGTTATTTTATTTTGGGAATAATAGTCGTCATCAAAAAGATAGGAGATGCCGCTAATGTCATTTGTAGTTGGGGTGCTTTTTTTAAGAGTAAAGCTGGTGTCATTCAAATCGATTACGTATTTTTTATAATATTTCCTGTTTTTAGGATTGTCAGGATCTAATTCAATTTTTATATTATCTTTCTGAGTAAGCGTATAATTTTTATTCTGCCCAGTGAAGGTAATTTGGTTGCCCTTTTCGTTATAGAAAGGATAGAAGTCCACAAAGCCATTGCCCAATTTTTTATAGGATACTTGCTTTACAAATGTTCCATCCTTTTTATAAAACAACAACTTTTTTTTGAGGTACTGAACAATTATAAAATAAGATTTTGCAATGGTAAGATTATCCGATTCGTCGATGTTTACATTATCCGGCTTTTGCAATGAAATAAACCGGAGCGAATCAATGAACTTAGACTGACTTTCTCCCCCGGCGGCTTTCGGGTTCAAATATATTTTTTGTACTTGCCCCTGAACAATGCAATTCAGCAATAGACTGAGCGCAAGGGCAGTGGTATGGCATAGTAATTTATTTCTCATAAGATTTGGTTACGAAAACGAATTTAAGGAAAGGGATGTTAAAGTAGCCTTAATGTCTGAACCGTCCCTGGCCACCGCCCATGCCTCTCATTCCTTTGGGAGCTGATGAGGGGGCTATGCCCCCCTGACCCTGCCCGCTGTTCCTTCTTCCTCCTTTTTCCTTTCCGCCAAATTTTCTTGGGTAGTAGGTTAAGGATAACATATAGAACTGCTGGAGGCCGTTCGAGATGGTAGTTCGTACCATATTGTTGTTAGCAAAATTATCTATGTTCTTGTTTTGATGCAGGATGTCGAATACGGAGAATTTTACTTCAGCCGTTTTCATTTTTAGAAAACGATAGGTTACGGAAGCATTCCAAATGGTGGCCTTCACCGATTGATTGGTGGCCGAAATGTTATTGAGATAATTGATATTGCTGCTCAGCATAAAATTTTTGGGAACCGTGAGATTAAAATTGGCCCGGGTGCTGTAGGTTTTTGATTTTAGCGGATGCTTTTGACCTACCGTATCCGTCGTTATAGTATTGGTATTGGTGAGCGATTCGCCGATGGTAATGTTAAAAATTTCCTGTGCACTGTAAAACAGGTTTAGCGAGTTGTTGATGTTTTCGTTTGTAAAAGGAGTTTTGTAGGTGTTCAGGTATTGATAGGAAGATGTGGTGTTGTACCCCCCGTTATAGCGTACCTGGATCATATTTTTGTTGATGCGGTAGGAGGCACTGCCGTTAAGGGAAGCGTTGTAAGATGTTCTGTTATCAACGTTAATCAAAGAAGACCGGCGACCGCCATTGGGCAGAATGAAGCTGCTGTCTGAAATAGCATTTCGGGTATTGGAGTAGCCGAGATTGAGCGAGGCGGTATAAGTGTTCTTTTCATTAAATTTTTGGGTGTTATAATTTGCGCTCAGGTTGTAATTGTTGCCGAATGCGGATTTCAGGTAAGGATTGCCCTTAACGATATTATATTTATTACTACTATCTACAATTGGGTATAGCTGGTCGATAGTGGGCGCTGTAGCGCTGCTGCTCTGGTTCAGGCCAATATTGAGGTTGTATTTATTAAACCGGTTATAGCTGTAATAAAGAGAGGCTGCCGGGGTAAAGAAACTATAGTTGCGCTCTATATTCCGGTAGCTTAAGGTGGAAGTGTTTTTTTGAAATACGATCTGGTCCTGCAGGTCTACGCGGGCAGTGAGGCTTTTGTAGTACCGGTCCGAAAGGAATTTGCTAACCGTTTTAAAGAAGCTGATGCCCGGCCGGTTTTCAATATTCACCACCGAATTATTATTCGTCAGGGTGTCGTTGATCTTGTACGTATTGGTAAGCGTATCCCTGTCTGATACGATAGCATTCAGATCGGATTTGTTATACCTGAAATTATTTCTTAGCCCGATATTGATATTCCAGAAATTATAGCTACCGAAAAGCAGCGAACGAAGGCCGTTATAGCTTAGCCCAAGATTGGTGGTGAAGTTGGAATTGTCATTATGATATTTGCGGTCATATTTTTCCTCATAAACCCTTCCAACCAGTGATTCAAAATCCGTTAGTTTTTTGCTGTCGCTTTGGCTGCTGCCGTATGAAATAGAATAATTGGTTGAAAAGCTTTTCTTATTGATCCCTTCATCATAATCATTATTGTTGAAGTATCCGTTGACGTTCAGATTATTTGAACGAGACTGGGCCACCGTGCTGCTTGTTCCGTTACTGGCGGCGGTGGTATCATTTTTGAACGCATGTGTGACACTGTTGGAAGCCGTGTTGCCGTTGCTCCAGTTGTAACTGGCGTTTAACGAAAGGGACGTAGCCCGCTTCCGGTTATTGTAGCCGGTATTGACAGATTGGTCAAGTGTGTTGCTAAGATTGTGTTGATTGTTATAGGTGGTCAGTTTAAAAGGTGCAGCAGCAGGATCAACGTCGGGAACGTTTTGCTGAATTGTAGTGCTGTTGCGGGTTATATTGCCATTGCTTTCCCGCCAGCTGTAATCCCCGTTTAATGAGTTGTCGAACCTGGAATTGGTGGTTTCATTAAAACTATGCTGGGCGTAGGCACCAAAATAATGTACCGTATTGAGCCCGTTCATACTTGCGTTAGGAGTTCCAAAATTCCGGCGGTTGTAGGAGTGAAAGGTATTGTTCTGCATGGCTTCCTGAACGCTTTGCACCGTTTTATTGGTGTTGTTCAGGTTCCCGGCAATGCCGATCTTATTTTTCTTATCGTAAAGCTGCAGGGAAAGGTCACCTTCATAACGGTTGTCTGATCCTATTCCGGCACTTACTTTACCAAAATAGCCCTTCTTTTTATCGGGGCGTAATTTGATATTCATGGTAACTGTAGAATCCAGATCGGTATTGGTAAGGTCCTGTTTGCTGTAATCCTTTTCCTTGTACACCTGTATCTTTTCAATAGCATTTTTGGGAAGGTTTTGCGTGGCCAGTTCCGGATTGTTGCCAAAGAAAGCCTTGCCGTCTACATAAACGTTGTTTACCTTTTTCCCGTTAACGGTGATGGTGCCATCGCTCCACATGGTTACGCCCGGTACCCTGAGGAGCATGTCTTCCACCACGGCGGACGAATCCATTTTGAATGCCCCGGGGTTTATTTCAAGCGTGTCTCCGTTCATTTTAACGGGTACTACCGCTTTTACTATTACTTCTTCCAGATGTTTGGCGGTGTCTCTGAGCAGACTTATTTTTTTGAAATCGTGCAATTGTTTTAATGAGTCGAGGCGCAGTTCCCTTGAAAAATCCAGATAGCCCGTGTAGCTTACTGAAACGAGCAGCAGCGTGCCCAACGGCAGATCGCCAATATTAAATTCACCCTGGTTATTGGTGATCTGGTAATTGATCAGTGCTGAATCTGCCTTTTTATAAATGGTCACTGTTGCCGATTGCAGGGCGAAGCGGTGCACAGAATCTTCAACGATCCCTTTTACCACGCCCTTTTGGGCGAATAGCAGCACCGGTAATAAAATCAGCAGGGACAGGAATAGTTTTCTCACAAGTCTTCCTTGGGTTTTAATTGGATGATTACTGGGTTGTCGGCTTCCCGGGCATTTTCCAGGAACTTATTCAAAACAGGGTTGGTGCACTGAGGCGTTCTGTTCTGTATACCGGCCTTTGAGTTCAAAACAGATTTTGCCGGAAGGCTCAGATAAATGTACTGTTTGTCGAACCCCTTTATAGTGGTTCCATACAGCGGTAAGTAACAGGTGGAGCTATCTGATGATATTTTATTATAATCATAGATAAGCTCCAGTTTATTATCGAACACGTAGCGGTTATAACCGTTAAATAACCGCAGGTTAAAAAACAACAGGTTCCTGAACTGGATCACATTGTCGATTTGACTGGCATAGGAGGAATGATCCATTTTATAGGTATCCATATCTCCGCGGCTCTTGAAATCCTGGGTGAAAAAGGAGGCGGGAACCGCATTGTCGATCGGCAATATTAATTTGTAATTTTCCTTTAGTTCTGTTGGAGTCAACGTGTATATTTCGTACCGGAAGGGGCGGGTTATAAATAAAACAGAATCACTGTGGGTGGGCATGATGGTGCATTGCGCCGCTCCCGAAAAATAAAAAATGGATTCCGATTGTTTATTGTAAGGCAGATAGGTTTGCAGCAGTTTCTTACTGTTGATAATTTTTAACTGATAATCCAGCGTGTCCCGGTTGTTCTTCTGGGCTTTGATAAAACTGGTGGCAAATTTATTTCCGTCAAAAAGGACCGGGTTGGTGAAAGCATACCGAAAGTCTTTGATATCCTGTGTTTTTGCCGCAGGCACATTCCTGAGAAAAAAATAAGTGGCTTTTACATATTTGGAAACATCTTTTTTTGAATCTTCCTCCAGGAAGGATTGGATCCTGACCGACGGCACGTTGTAATTTTTATTCAGACTAAAGATAAGCAGGGCATTTTTTTCATGATCCAGCTGTATATTCTGTATGCGGAATCTTTTTATTTTGTATTTATAAACAAAGGTTCCCGTTTTTGTAAAAAAGTAGATGGCGTTGGTATCGGTGTCCAGAATGATAAAATAGTCCCGCGTAACCACCAGTTGCCTGATGGCGCCAAAGATGCACTTTTTTGTTGTTTGCAGCGGAATGAACTGCATGTCATCAAAGAGCTTTGATGCGGGCGCGCCTATCGTTTTGGAAGGATCAATATACAGTGTTTTTGACTGAGCTATTGATCCCTGAGCCATCCATAAAGCAAAAAAAGCAATCAATATTTTTTTCATCGTTTCTATTATCAGGGGTCGGAATTGTCAAAAATACAACTATCAGACAGATCTTATTGTAAATGGTTTAATTAAAACTCTTTAAAAAGAAGCCCCGCTGTAAAAACAGCAGGGCTTTTTGATTGCTCTGTATGGATGAAGCGTTTATTTCAGGAATTCGTGCTCAATCAATTGTGCAATGTTAAAGGGTAGCGTGGCTTTATCGTTTCAAGTCTGCCGATAAGAAGCACTGGTTTATAATTAACATTAGTTAGTTACCGCCATTATTTTAATAGGTTATCCAATGTAATTGTTGTGTAATAAAGTCCTCCGATCGTTGGTCCCCCGGCATATTGAAGGTAGCGGTGATTCAATAGATCACTTGCCCCCAATTTTACCGTTGCTTTTAATTTAGGAATACGAACGTTCACTTGTGCATCAACTGTGCTGAAGGCATTGATACCGCCGGTAACCAGTGGACTTTCCCACAGGAAGGCATTCTGCCAGCGCCAGGTAACATTGAACCCGAAATTTTTTATTATTTCCCTGTTGCCAAATGTGAGGTTGGTGGTCCAGTCCGGGGTGTTAAAGCCTGTAATAAAGATGTCGTCCGTTTTGTTGGCCTTCATTTTATTATAGCTGGCGTTGGCCTTCAATATAAAATTGCGCGGAAGGCTATAGGTGATGCCCAGGGCTGACCCATAGTTGATGTATTTGTTTTTCGCATTGGTATACACCCTGTAGCGATCCTGCCCATTGCTGGCGGCCGTAGTAGCGGTGGCAGTGGTAGCATCCCGGTTGCGGTCGAGCATTGCCAGCACGGCAGCATCTGAGCCTATCGTTTCGCCTTTGGGAACATATACCTGTACCTGTCCTAGAAATCCGTAGTACGTGTTGGTGTAGGCGTCAATATCCACTACCACCTTATTGTCGAATAAGATGCTTTTATAGCCCACCTCAAAAGAATTTATTTTTTCCGGCGCTGCTTTGGGCAGGTTTGCCGGAACCAACAGCGTTCGATTGGCTAAGGCTGCTGCATCGGTATTCCCCTGGGCGCTTACTGCAGCGTTAAAATTAATAACCGATTGCTGCGTATAGCTATTGTCCAGATAACCCAGTCCATCATTGATGTAGGACAGGCTTCCCACGCGTTTTACCCGCCCGTTGTTTACAAAAGACAATGCCTCAAACAATGCAGGAAAGCGGTAGCCCTGTTGATAGGTTACCCGGAAGTTATGTTTTTGATTGGCTGTATAAACGGCTGCAATGCGGGGCGTGATCTTGGGATCGAATTCGGGGTTATAGTCATACCGAAGGGATCCGAATAATTTTAACCGCTCCCCAAACAGGGTTTTTGTGACCTGGGCAAAGCCACCGAATTTTTTATAAAGCACATCCTTTCCGAAACTGCCGTCCGGCAGCGGTTTGCTGCGGTCGGCAATGGGCCGGCTGAAGTCTACAAAATTATTGCCATCGGGGATCACCGCATAAATGCGTGCGTCTGCGCCTACCAATAGATTGAAAACTTTTATTTTAGAAGACAGGTCCCATTGGGCCTCCGTATGGTAGAGCTTACTTTTTTGTACTAAGGCGGCACCTCCGGTTACCGGGGCATCGGGGATGGAAGAGGACTTTATATCCCAGTTATTAATTTTTGTGATCACATTTTTTAAGGAATCAAAATAAGGGGTGCCTGGAAGGGCGCGGCCTGCATCCGCCTGCTGGCGGGCATAAGCGGTTGCATCTGCCAGGTTCGATGAGGTTAAGCCTCCGTGAGAAGTGCCATAAGTGGCTAAGGCATTTTTATACTTGGTGCCCCAGCTGGTTGCCGTTTTCGTATCGGACGCGCCGCCACTGTATAAGTCCAGGTTATCGGCCAGCGGTTTTACGTTGTAAGAGTTCCCTGTATTTTCTATGGAAAGATAGGAGAGCCAGGAAAAGTTTTTGTTTTTAAACTGCAGGGCGTGGTTTTGCACCACAACGCCCTGCAGCCTGATCTTATTACCGCGCTGAAACACACCGTCCATGCTTCCCACGCGATAGGTATAAGAGATCTCGGAGTTATCAGTAGGTTTATAATGCAACGACCCGTCGAATTTTATATTTTTTACCTGAGGGGAAACGAGGTCGGTTTCCCAGTAACCCGTTCTGGCCACCCGGAGTGTTTGGTTTGTTTTTCCGTCAATGGTTAGTCCGCCAACGGAAACCACATTGCTACCTGCCAGCGCATCGTCGCCATATTTGTTCCAGCCATCAAAAGCGGCATTGGCGGTACCATTTAATGAAGGAAAGCCCGGGTTCGCACTTTTGAGGTTATTAGGATTTTGATCCAATCGTGTGTTGGAGATCCAATCCGTACCCTGCATGTAATCAAAGTTGAGTTTAAATGCAAATTTATTATTGAATGCTTTTGCATAACGGAGCGCTGTTTCTGTTAACGCAGCAGGGGAATGATCCTTTCCGTCCACATGATTCACGCCTATTTTCTGGTAAATACTCAGTCCCTGGTTGGAAAAAGGGTTCTTTGTAAGCAGGTTGGCCATGCCGTTGATGGCATTCATCCCATAAAGCGCTGAAGCCGCACCGGGCGTGATCTCCACGCTTTGAATATCCAACTCTGTAGGGCCAATGGCATTGCCCAGGGGAACGCCCAGGGTAGCGGCCTGCATGTCTACCCCATCTACCAACTGCATAAAACGAAAGTTGTTGGGGATGTTAAAGCCCCGGGTATTGGGCACTTTGAAGGTCAGACTTGAAGTAGTCATCTGTACGCCTTTCACATTTTCCAATGCATCATAAAAGCCCGGTGCGGCGGATTCTTTTATAGCCCTTATATCAAGTTTTTCAATAGCCACAGGGGATTTTAGAATACTTTCCGATACACGCGAAGCTGTTACCACCACTTCATTGCCCAGGACGGTGCGCGTGGTTAATGCAATATTTAAATTGGAACCGGTACCTTTTACAACAATTTCCCGGGCATCGTAGCCCACCGATGAAATAACTAAAGTAAAAGGGATCCGCGCCCTTATGCGCAATATAAAGTTACCGAGGGAGTCCGTTGTAGTGCCCTCATTGGTGTTTTTTATCTGTACACTGGCTGCAGATAAGGGTTCGTGTTTTTGATCGTCTGAGATCTGCCCGCTTATCTGGAGTATATTGGTTTCCTGGGCGCGAGCGGCGAAGTTGTTTATAATAAAAAAGCCGGTTAGCAGTAAGTATAAAGAAATAGCTTTTGATTTAAGTTGCGACATAAATATATGGTTATTTGTCTACTGATTTAGTAGACTAATTAGATAAAAAAGGGGATTGATCAGGAGCGGCTGCTACAACAGGCGGCTGCAGGGCATATAGCGCCACTACACATGATTCCGCGGGGATTGTTAAATTGTACTGTATCCATACTTTAAATTGAGAGTGCAAATATAGGGGATAATATTAGTCTACCAAAAAGATAGAGTAATATTTTTATAAAATCAGTTTTCCTTTACTTTTTATAAAAACACCGCCTTGTAAATCGTAATCAAGCTCATTGTAATTACCAGCACTCCCACTACAACGAACATTTTTCGGGTGGGTAATTTTGAGGTGAGCATGGCGGAAAAAGGAGCAGTAACAATGCCGCCGATCAACAGGCCGGCAACGATATTCCAATGCTGCACGCCCAATGTGAAAACAAAAGTGATGGCGCTGGAAACGGTCAAAATAAATTTGGCTACAGTAGAGCTGCCGATCACATAACGGGGCGTTCTGCCGTTTTTAATAAAAGTGCCGGTTACTAATGGTCCCCAGCCGCCGCCGCCGAATGAATCAATAAAACCACCGGCGAGCCCTAATGCCGTGATGTTTGTTTTTTTGGCGGTGCTTTTTTTCTTCTTTTTTTTATTGAAGGTGTTCATTAAGATGCGTACGCCCAGGTATAGTGTATAAGCGGCTATGAATGGTTTGGTGATCCGCGCATCCTTTTCTCCTAAATAGGAAAGTGCCAGTGCGCCGATAACCGCGCCGATAACTGCCGGTATGGCCAGGGCTTTGGTTAGTTTTTTATTTACATTTCCCAGTTTAAAGTGACTGATACTTCCGGCGGCTGTGGTAAAGGCTTCAGCGGAGTGAATGCTGGCGCTTACAATGGGCGGCGCTACATTCAACATCAATAAAATTGAAGTGCAAATAACACCATAGCCCATCCCCATGGAACCTGCAACAATCTCAGCTAAAAAACCCACCAGCAGCATCCAGTAAAACAAATGATTGTCTTTGCTCAAAAAATGGACGATGCTGTCTGAAAAACCGAAGGCATAAATAATGTAAACGGCAAAAGCGATGATCAAAAATAAACCGATCCCGATCAAATAAGGGGTACTGCGCCGGGTGGCGCTGGCCAGTAAAGCCGCGCTTTCCACCACTTCACTTTCAGGTGGATTATCAATGTTATACTCCCCATCGCTGTTGATACCGTTTGCAGCAAACTCTTTCGTGATATGATTCAGCACTTTTACTTTATGATCCAGATTGCCGGACAGCTGGTTGCGGATGTTCTGCATGTTGTCCAGCAGTTCATCCATCTCGTCGGGAATAGCGGCCGTCAGTGTTTCGCGTAAACGTTTCGCAATGGTGGGTGATTTTCCGTTAGTGGAAATGGCGATCTTCAAATGCCCCTTTTTTACAACAGAGCCCAGATAAAAATCGCAAAGCTCGGGCTTGTCTGCAATATTGATGAGCTTTTTTTCTTCTTCCGCAGCCGCTTTTATTTCTTTGGCCGTTGCAATATCATTTACCGCGGCAATAACCAGGTCTGCATTGCGAATATCTTCGGCAGTGTAGCCTCTTTCTTCAATATGAAGACCTGTATATTGGGTTGGTAACTCCTTTATTGCGGGCACCACCGTTTTGCCCACCAGGCTGATCTGTGTTGCCGGCGCATTTCCCAGCACGGCCTGCAGCTTCTCCAGGGCAATGTTACCGCCGCCGATAATCAACAATTGCAGCTCTTCCAGTTTTAAGAATACGGGAAAAAGGTTGTTGCCTTCCTGTACAACAGTGCCGTCTGTATGTGTGTCGTTGTTCACGAAATAGTTAATAATTACTGATCATAGCTTATGGATCATAGTATACAGTTAGTGGGGATCATGAGCCGGAGCGATCAGTTTGATGTTTTGAATATTTTTTCCACGGAATCTTTATAAGAAAAATTTTGTTTTGCCACTACTTCACTTTTATGATATACGAGTGAGCCGGGTGGTACGCTAAAGGTGATCCAGGCGTTGCCGCCAATAATGCTGTCCTTGCCAATGATGGTATCGCCACCCAGTATAGTAGCACCGGAATAGATGACCACATTATCTTCCACAACAGGGTGCCGGCGTTTGTCTTTCTTGCTTTTTGAAGAGTTTAATGCGCCAATGGTAACCCCCTGGTAGATCTTTACTTTTTCACCTATAACCGCTGTTTCGCCAATAACCACGCCGGTTCCATGGTCAATAAAAAAAGCATCGCCGATGGAGGCGCCGGGATGAATATCGATGCCCGTTTTGCTGTGCGCGTATTCCGTGAAAATGCGGGGCAACACCCCGATGCCGGCTTTCCAAAGAGCATTGGAAATGCGGTACACGGCAATGGCATAAAACCCCGGGTAGGCATGCAGTACCTCTTCTTTATTCAACGCTGCGGGATCATTTGCTATAAAAAATGAAGCGTCTCTCTGAAGGGCCTCATAGATACCCGGCAATTCTCCAAAGAACTGGTCCGAAAGATTTTGCGCTTTGGCTCCATCGCTTACCACATCATATATTAATGTGGTTAAATGGCTTTTTAAGGAAAACCATCCTTTTTCAAGATCGCTTTCTTTTTGATTGACCCCGGTTTTGGGCACAAACAAAAATTCAAAAATATCGTCGATAAACTGATGGCTCAGGTCCTTGTCCGGGATGTTGCCACTATGTTTTTTATTATGCTTTTGCAGCAGGCTTAAAAAATCTTTATCAGTCATTGGGTTTGTTTTTGAGATGTAAACCTGTGAGGTCTTTAAGACCTCACAGGTTTGGTTGGATCCATTTCCGCTGTGAAAAATCACCAAAGGTCTCTTCCGGTGCTCTTTCTTTTACGTAAACCCCAAAGAGCTCGTCCAGCGTTTCCAGGATCTGTGTTTCGTTCAGACTGTCTTTATATTTTGTATTCAGTCGTTCTCCCAGGCGGTCGCCGCCAATATGGAGGTTGTATTTTCCGAGCGAAGTGCCCACAAAACCGATCTCTGCATTGGGAGAACGGCCGCAGCCATTGGGGCAGCCGGTCATTCTGATAATAATATCATCCTGTTCCAGCTCATGTTTTTGTAGCACAGGTTCCAGCTTTGTGATCAGTGTTGGAAGATAACGCTGTGCTTCTGCCATAGCTAAACCACAGGTGTTCAACGCCACGCAGGCCATCGAGTTTCTACGGGCGGGGCTGGCTTCTGAAGTGGTTTTGATGATCTGGTGCTCTTTCAGGATGGCTTCTATTGCTGCCTTGTCGGTATCCAGGATATCGCTGATGATTAAATTCTGATTACAGGTAAAACGGAAATTGGCTTTTCCTGTTTCTGCTATTTTTAACAAGCCTGTTTTTAAGGGGTAATTATTTTCATCAACTACCCGTCCGTTTTCGATAAACAGGGTATAGTACCATTTGCCTTCATGGTTTTGCGACCAGCCAAAGGCGTCTTTTCTGCTGGTAAACGCATAAGGACGCGCCGGTTCAAATTTAAAGCCGCAGCGTTTTTCCACTTCTTCTTTATACTGTTCCACACCCATTTTGTCGATGGTGTATTTTATGCGGGCCTGCTTCCGGTCGCTCCGGTTGCCAAAGTCGCGCTGCACGGTAATGACTTCATAAATGGCTTTAAAAATATTTTCTTTTGGAACATAACCCAGCATGCTTCCCAGCCGGGCATAGGTAGCCGCATTACCATGTGTAGAGCCCAACCCACCGCCGGCAGCGAGGTTAAAGCCTTTTAATTTTCCATCCTCAATGATCGCAATTAATCCTAAATCATTAATGAACACGTCCACATCGTTATTAGGAGGAATGGCGATGCTTATTTTAAATTTCCTGGGAAGATAACGATCCTGGTACAGGGGGTCTTCTTCGGTGGTCTCCACCAGTTTTTCTGCGTCCATCCATATTTCATAATAACCGCGGCTTTTAGGCAGATGGCGCGCACTGATCTCCCGCGCCAATTGATACAACTCTTCATGCAGCGGCGATTCTTTGGGATGCGAAGCGCAGGTAACATTACGATTCACATCGCCGCAGGCGGCAATAGAATCGAGATGCAGCGTATTAAACGAACTGATGGTTGGTTTAATATGCGATTTTAAAATACCGTGCAGCTGGATGGTTTGCCGGGTGGTGATCTTGATGGTGCCCGTGGAATGCTTGCCGGCTATATGATGCAGGCCGATCCACTGTTCCGGCGTCATAAAACCTCCGGGGAGCCGCAGCCGGATCATATACATATAGTAAGGCTCCAGTTTTTTCTGACTTCTTTCTTCGCGGCGGTCTCGGTCATCCTGCATGTACATGCCATGAAACTTGACCAGCGCCTGATCGTCTTCCCGGATGGCACCGGTATAATCGTCTTTCAGACTTTCTTTCAAGGTACCCCGCAGCCCCTGACTGGCCATTTTTATCTTCTCGGTACCCGATAAATTATTTTTCTCGCTCATTTTTTTTGTTTCTGGTTTTTGGTTTCTAGTTCCTGGTTGTATTCAAGCAATGAACTATAAACCATAAACAATAAATTTATTTCTAGTAAACATCCTTCGAATAACGCCCTTCTTCTTCTAATTGTACCAAATAATTGCGTGCGTCTTCTGCTGATTTTCCTTTGCCCTGCAACAACCCAACCAGCGTGGCTTCTACATCGGAGCACATGGGATCTTTTGCACCGCAAATATAGAGATGGGCACCATTGTTCAGCCATTCGATCACCTGGTCGCCTTTTTCTTTAACACGGTGCTGTACATAAACTTTCTGATCGGTATCGCGTGAAAAGGCAAGATCCAGGTTGTTTAAAACACCGGTTTCGAGGTAGCTCTGGATCTCGGTTTGGTAAAGGAAGTCGCTGATAAAATGCTGCTCTCCAAAAAACAACCAGTTCTTACCGCTGGCTCCGGTGGCATCACGTTCTGCCAAAAAGGAACGAAAGGGCGCTACGCCCGTGCCGGGGCCGATCATGATGATATCTTTATTTTCTTCAGGAAGTTTAAAGTGTTTTGCTTTCTGAATGAAAAATTCTATTTCATGTCCTTCGTCGAGATCTGATAAAAACTCGCTGCACAAACCATAACGCTCTTCATCTTCGACGGTAAACAGGTTCTTTGAAACGGTAATATGGATCTCATTTTCGCCGTGCGCGTTGGGGGAAGAAGAAATAGAATAAAGCCTGGGCGACAGTGGCGTTAATAATTTGATCACTTCTTCAAATTGTGCAGCATCCTTAACCGGGTAAATGCGCAGCAGGTCATACAGGCTCATCCGGGTATCCGGGATCTGCTGTTTGGTAAGCTCTGCATATTTTTTGACGGTTGATTTCAGCAAATAACAAATATTCAAATGCTGGCTCAACAGGTCGCGTACGTTGGCGGTTGTTTTTTCGGTCTGAATTTCTTTTTCCGGATCGATGCCGGTAATGCCAATGATCTTATTGATCATGTTCTGTTTGTTGGTAGGCACAATACCCAGGGCATCGCCCGGCTGATAGGCAATCGGTTCTTCTGTTGCAATTTCGATATGAAAGGTTTGCTTATTAGACCCGCGGTCATTCAGATTAATATTGGTAATGACCTTGCCCATGTAATATTTTTTCCCCTGGGGTTTTGTTTCAGCCGGTGCTGTTACGGTTGCTGTTGCCGTAGTTGATTGCAACGCCGCAGTAACATTATCTAACCAGTGCAGCGCATCGGTTTCATAATCTACATCGCACTTTTTCAACGGTAATACCCGGTGAGCGCCGAGCGCCTCGAAACGGGCGTCCACGTCTTCGCCTGTTTTGCAGAACTCCGGATAGGAGCTGTCTCCCAGGCCCAGCACGGCAAATTTCAGCTTGCCCAGGTTCAGCTGGTTTTCATGAATATAATCATAGAATTTTTTTGCCAGCAGCGGCGGCTCTCCTTCCCCCTGGGTGCTGATCACCACAAAGAAATATTCTTCTTTGGGAAGGTCTGCAATGCGGTACTGATCCAGCCCGGTCAGTTTTACAGTAATGCCTTTCTTCTTGGCAATGCCTGCTAATTGTGTGGCCAGTTTTTTTGCGTTGCCGGTTTCGGTTCCATATACCAGCGTTATTTTTTTGGATACGGTTGGTACTGCAGTAGCCACTTCCTGTCCGCCGGCGGTGCCTTGAGCCAGCCCGGCAAAAAAGCCGCTTGCCCAAAGCAATTCATCTCTTGAAAGCGTTGGGGCCAGCGTTTTTATGGCGCCCAATTTTGCATCAGATAGCATGTTTTAAATTATTTTGTTGATGTATAGCGTTCATTTCTTCTGTAACGGGCTTAAAGTAATGCTGATTAACGCTGCTGTTCTGTAACCATTTGAACTGTTCGTGCAGCGCCACCACTTTCCCGATGACTACAAGGCTGGGAGAGACAAAATCTGTTCCTTGTAGTTGTTGTTTATAGTCATACAAACTACAGGTATGCACCCGCTGAAAACAGGTTGTGGCCTGCTCTATAACGGCCAGCTGTTTTTCAGCAGCTATATTATTGTGCACCAGTTTTTCAATCACCTGGTCCAGCGTGCCCGATGACATATAAAACACCAGGGTGTCGTCCGTTGCCGCAAGTTCTTTCCAGTGGGTATCTGTTACAGTGTCAGCTTTATAATAGGTCATAAAGCGAACGGCGGTAGCATAACCTCTTGCTGTAAGGGGCATGCCGGAATAGGCAGCGGCGCCCAATGCAGCCGTTACGCCCGGTATAATTTCGTAGGAGATATTATGCTCCGTAAGTATTTGCAGCTCGTCCAAAATATTGGAGAATATGGAAGCATCGCCGCCTTTCAGCCGCACTACAAATTTTCCCTGCAGCGCGTGTTCCACCAGCAGCGCATTGATCGAGGGTTGCGGCGTGGATCTTTTTTTACTGCATTCTTTTCCTACATGAATAATTGCTGCTTCCGGTGCAACATAACGATGCAGGATCACATCGCTTACAAGCCGGTCCGCCAGCACCACATCGGCTTTCCGGAGCGCTTCTGCCGCCTTAACCGTGATCAGGTCCGGATCACCGGGGCCTGCACCTGCCAATACCACTCTCCCTGCTCCGGCGGAAGGCTGTTTTGTAGTGCGTTGTTGATGTTGAAGAAGCATTTTTTATTTTATTTATTCTACCTGAAAAGTAGACTTTTTGATCAAAAAAAATCAATGGAGCGGCACCGGTTGAGCACCAGTGCCGCCGCATCGATCAATTCAACAGCACGGCAGCTACTGTGCTGTTGCTGGTTTCGTCTATTAAAATTGCGTTGCCGTAATCACTGAGTGACGCAAAATCATCGTACACCAATGGCGCGGCGGTTTTGATTTTTGCGCGTACAATTTCGTTCAATTTAACACCATCTTCGGCGGGGATACGTTCTAATGTATTTACATCCAGTTTGTATTCTACTTCGCGCACGATTGTTTTTATTAAACGGCTCTTATGCTGCAGAAAATATTTGTTGCCCTGGATCAATGGTTTATTGTCCAGCCAGCAAAGGACTACTTCTATTTCATTTGCCACTTTAGGCAGGTTATCCGCGCGGGCAAAAGTATCGCCGCGGCTGATGTCGATATCGTCTGCAATATGGAGTACAGCTGCTTGCGGTGCAAATGCCTCCTGCACTTCCACGCCACCTACTTCAATTTTTGTAATAGAGGAGGCAATACCTGCGGGCAGAATTTGTATTTTATCGCCTACTTTATAAACCCCGCTGATCACCTGACCGGCATAACCGCGGTAGTCGTGCAGTTCGGTGGTTTGCGGACGAATCACGTATTGCACCTGGAAGCGGGGGTCTTCGTGGTTGATATCCGTATCGATCTGAACCTCTTCTAAAAACTCCAGTAAAGGACTTCCTTTGTACCAGGGCATGTTTTTAGAAGGCTCCACGATATTATCTCCCAGCAACGCCGAGATGGGCGTATAGCTGATATTTTTTAATTGCAGTTGTGCGGCTACTTTTTCATAGTCGGCTTTTATTTCATTATACCGCTCTTCTGAAAAATCAACCAGGTCCATTTTGTTAATGGCTACCACTACGTGAGGGATCTTTAACAGGGAAGCGATAATAGAATGGCGACGGGTTTGCTCAATAACGCCCGCGCGTGCATCGATCAGGATCACGATCAGGCTTGAGTTGGAAGCACCGGTGATCATATTGCGCGTGTACTGCACATGGCCCGGGGCATCAGCGATAATGAATTTTCTTTTTGGAGTAGAAAAATAACGGTATGCTACATCAATCGTAATGCCCTGCTCTCTTTCAGCCCTTAAACCGTCTGTAAGTAAAGCCAGATCAATACCATCGGCATTTTTGTTTTTCGATTGTTTTTCCAGGGCCTCCAGTTGGTCTACCAGGATGCTTTTGCTATCGTATAACAATCTTCCGATCAGGGTGCTTTTGCCGTCGTCTACGCTGCCCGCGGTTATGAATCTTAGTATATCCATTTTTAGTTGATAAGTTTAAAAGTTTAAAAGTTGATAAGGGGATCTGTTCTGTTAACTACAATCACTTTTCTTTTGCCTTCCGCTCCAGGTAAGCGATATATCCGTTTAATAACTTTTCAACTTCTGTAATTCTTTGTCTAAATATTTCTAATGCACTTTCAGTAATAAAATCTTCATCCAGCGCATCAATTAAATGGTTTAATGTCTCACTTAAAGAACCTCTCGCTATAATACAAAACCGAATTCTATCCGGGTAGGTTTGTCTCCCATGTCCTTCCGATATCTGTGAGCCGATTGATCTGGTACTTCGTTTTAGCTGATCGATCAGACGATATTTTTCTTCTTCGGGGAAACCCTTAACAAGAACTGAAACCTCTTTCTTCAATAACCTCGCTCGTTTCCAAACCTCTAATTCCTCAAAACTCTGATAAGGCATGGTTGGTTTTTTAGGTTAACATGTTTATGAGTTTAAAAGTTGATAAGGAGGCCCTGTAAACCTATCAACTTATAAACCTGTCAACTAGAAGTATCCACCTTTCTTCCGGTCTTCCATCGCGGCCTCGGTCACTCTGTCATCGATCCTTGTTTCGCCTCTTTCAGAGATACGGGTAGCCATAATTTCATTAACGACTTCATCTAAGGTAGAAGCGTTAGACTCAACGGCAGCGGTACAGGTCATATCGCCTACCGTGCGGTAACGTACTTTTTTTGTAGCAATGACATCCGTTTCATCAATAGTGATATAATCGGAAACGGCGATCAGTTGCCCTTCGTGCTCGATCACTTCGCGGTCATGCGCAAAATAAATAGAGGGGAGGCCGATGCCTTCTTTTTTAATATAACTCCATACATCCAGTTCCGTCCAGTTGCTGATCGGGAACACGCGTACATTCTCGCCTTTATGAATGCGGCCGTTGTAAATATTCCACAATTCGGGACGCTGCAATTTAGGTTCCCACTGACCAAATTCGTCTCTCACTGA